>PLZH01000286.1 GCA_003152055.1 Burkholderiales bacterium | reverse complement strand
CAGGCTCAAATGCAGCCTGCCCACATGCCCACCGGGCTCGACTACGACCAAAGGATTGTGAGTGTTGGGTTCCACACGAAACGACGTGGGACCACGGCAAGGATGATGCCAACCAGCCCTAGTCAAGTCGGAGGCATCGCCTGAGGTGCGCCACAAGTGGGCTGAAGGACGTCTATCAAAGTACCGTTGTCGTTGAAGTCGTGGCTGAAACGTGTCGCGCGCCCGCATCCGGCGCGTTTGGGCCAGGGCCCCGCCGCGAATGACCGCTGTCGCGTAGGTCGAACGTCGGCTCAGGGTCGACGGCGGGTTTCCGCTGATCGGGTCGCGCCACCCGAAACCTGCCGGCCAGGCGGGGCGGTGGACAGCTGACGCCCGTGTACACCGGCACCCGGTCAAGAGCCGTCGCTCCGAAATGACTGCTTTCCGACCTCGCGTGGACTAACTCACTGCCCGGCGGGAGGCATCGAGGAGCCGGGGTTGGACCTCACACGTCTTGTAGGCTCAGGCAGCCGAAAGCTCCTGCCTGCGTAACGTCGCGACCGTCTGCGGCACGCTCTCCAGCGTGCGCATGCGTTCGGTGGCGCGATCCAGAAGCGGCTTGTCTTCGAACGCCTTCAGCCGTCCCGTGTCGCAGAGGCGCCCGAGCATGCGGGCGGTCATCGAAATCGTGCCGCGATCCTCGGCGCCGTGAGTGAAGAGGAAGAACGTGCGGCTGGTGTTCATGTGGCTGAGGCGGACCTTTCCCCACTGCTCCTTCAAGCGCAGCTGGTAAGAGGCGCCGATCTGAAGGTGATGGCGCAACTGCGAGCCTTCGGTGGGCTCGTCGGGTTCCGCGACCGCCTCGTGCGGCGCGGGGGTCGGGGGCGGTACTACCGCCGCCGGCGGTGGCTCGATTGACGGGAAGGTCTCGGGGTCGGTCGGCGCGACGGGATGGGCTCTGGCGACGGGAAGATCGTCGATCGGCGCCGGTCGCGTCGCCAGGTCGAGATCGAGCTCGACAGGGGCCTCGCTGCCGCGCAGCGAGGTGCCGGAGGCGGGAGCGGCGCCTTTCTGCGCGGCGGGGATGGGATTCGGGCTCGACCAGTCGACCGAGGCTTCTTCGACCAGCCCGACGCGCTGCGCTTCCCTGGCACTGAAGCGCGGCTCAAATGCCTCGCCTGCGGGCGCACTGGCCGCTGACGCGCCTGCCTCACCGGCGTTCGGCAGCGGTGTTCGCGCTGCGGCGTCGAGCTGGCGCAACAGCATGTTGTGATCGAGCTCGCTTCCCGGAGCCGCCTTGAGCGAGCCGGAGTGATCGGCGATCAGCTTGCCGAAGAAGGCGTCGTGCTCTTCTTTCGGCCAGCCGATGAGGGCCAGGCCCTCGTCGAGCGTGCTGGTCAGGCCGCGCAGGCCGGTAAGGAACTGGCTGCGTTGTTCGGCCGACCGCTTCGGCTGGATGCTTGCAACGAGATCGAACGCGGCCCGCCGAAAACGCTTTTCGCGTGCCGGATCGGCTTCGTCGCCCTGTGCCGAAGCGACGATGGCCTGGCTCCAGACCCCTGCCAGAAACTCCTTGAGGTAGTTCGGAATCGGCAATTGCTCGTAGGCTTCATGCAGGCGCCCGCTGAAGAGCTGCGCCATCTGCCATTCGGCCTCCTTGGCATGCAGCGTCGCCGCAGCCGGGGTGCTCTCGAATTCGGCGCGTGACTTCGCGGCGACGAAGTCTTCGAGCTCGCCCAGCTTGCGAACGTACAGAGGAACCTGGTCGAAATCGCCTTCGACGATTTCCGTCACCAGCTTATTGACGCGGCCGAGCAGTTCCTTGCCCGGCCCGCTCTCGAACTCGGCGAAGCTCGTTGCCAGCGTCGAGATGCGATTGATGAAGCGGCGCACCGGGTGCTTGCGGAGGGAAAAGAAGCTCGTGTCGCGCAAGGCCACGCGCAAGACCGGCATCTGCAGCCGTGCGATCTCGCGCGCGATCTGCGGCGGCACGCGCGCATCGGCGAGGATCTGGTCGAACAGGCTGGCGACAACCTCGATCACCATGTGATCGACCTCGCCCGACGATGCCTGCACGAGCTCGTCATGATGAGCGCGGATCAGGTTGGCCGGAGGCAATCCACCGAGTACGCTCCGCGCGGCGCCGACGCCGGTGGAGGCGAATGACGCCCCGAAGAAGGTGGGCTCCGCGCCCGTGCGCACCCGCCGCGGGCCGGCGCCCGCGTTTTCCCCCGCTGCCGCGGGGGCGCCGTTGTTGAGTCGGCGCAGCAGGTGCATTAGGTCGGCATCCGACACCCCGCCACCGCCCCTGACGCCGCTCATCATCGCCGCGCCGTCGTGCTGCGCCGCCGCGTCTGGCCACGCAGGTCCGCCCAAGGCGACCTGCATCAATCGTTCGAGCAGAGCGGCCGAGCTCTCCATGCCCGTGCCGCCCGGGGCGCCGTCGAAGCTGCCGCCCCCTTGCGAATTGCGAATCGAGGCCTCCCAGGTGTGCGCAACGTCGGTGCCGGCGCCGACGGGCATTCGGCCCAGCATCGACTTTTCCCACAGATCGCGCATCGCTTCGAATCCGGAGGCGGCCGTGGCACTCGCGCCGACCACCGCCCCGCCAGCCCCGCTACTGCCGCCGGGGCCACCCACCGAGGAAGGCGACGGGCGCACGGTGAGATCGACCTGCCGGAAGCCCCGCGCCGAGAAGTCCTTGACGATGCCGCGATACGACGAAGGCAAGGCCTTCGCCAGGGCTTGGCCCAGCTCCTTGACGAGAACGCGCCTGCACTCGCCACCTTGCGCGACCGCCTCGACCGCCTGGTTCAGCGCGACGGCGATCACCTGGCCGCGCAACGGGTTGCGCGAAGGGTCGGCCCAGCCGACGTTCAGCAACTCGCCGGTGTAGGCCGCGAGGTCGCGCAGCTCCGCCTCACATTCGTGGGCGATGAACTGGCCGACTCGCTCGAAGGCGAGACGATTCTCGAATTGATCTTCGTCGACCAGGCCGACCGCCATCCAGTCGGTGGGGTCATGAAAGGCCGTTGGTTCGCCCTCGGGCGACACCTCTTCATCGACGGCGTGGCGCAGCGCTCTCTCGAAGGCCGCGAGAAGCGGTTGGCGCGATTGCTGGAGCACGGCCAGCGCCTGCGTCAGCGCGGCACGCTCGCTGGGGATGGCCGCGCCTGCCAGCGCCTTGAGAGCGCGCGTCGCCGGGTCTACGGCCGCGGCAGCGGCCTCGCGAATCGACTTTTGCGCCGCGTCGAGCGCCGCGTGGAAGTTTGAATCGTCCGAGCTCATTCGCGCGCCGACCGGAAATGTGAAAAGGGGAACGGGCCGAATGGCCTTGTTGCTGTACAGAAAGGTATCGGCGCGCGTCGGCGCCTCTTTAGGCCTCCCTTCGCCGAAAGTCCCGGCGCGCGTTTCTTTAGTTCGAATTCTTGAGAGTTGTCGTCCCTAGCGCACAGCCTCACCGCTGTCGGCCACTGGAGCAGACTATCGCGACCGACAGCTTGTAACGTGGCCATAAATCCCTCATGCGCTTTAGTTAGCCTCAGCTAGCGCGGCTTCGAAATCAGCTTTCTCTTACGAGCGGCAGCGCGCGCCGGCGCGGGCATGCGGCGATCACAGCCGCACTGCGCGCGCAACCAGTTGCCGCAGGCTAGGAAGCAATCGTGCGCGGGACTCGAGTCCCACGTGCGCATCCGGCACGCGGGCGCGCTCAGGGCGCTCGGAGGCTGCGAAGGCCAGCGGGCGCCCGGTCAGCTCGTCTGCTCCCTCTTCAAGGCCAGGAATGCAGGTCGTGCCATTTGTCGCCTAGGAGCGCGCGCCGCTCATCGCCGTCCGAGGTTCTGGCTACGGTGGCATTTAACCCTCGCCACAACCTGCGCCTCGTCTTTCGCGGCGGCGGCCTGCATCCGGACAAATCCCAGCCAGAAATTTCGCAGAGCGTTCGGGCCGGCGGCGGGGGCGCTCGCGGCCTCATGAGGGTCGCGCAGAGGCTGCGAAGAGCTGCCTGGACGCGGGGTATGCCCTCGACAGCGCCGAGGGCCGCAGGCGAACGATAATTGCCGGCTTCGCCTCGAGTGGCGGCCACCAATTAGAGACCCTTGCCCAATGAATACCCGCGCGTTCTTCGCTCCTCGCAATCTCATCGCCGCCCTCGTCTTGGCCGGCGCGCTGTCCTCCGCCTTCGCCGCCGATATCAAACTCGGCGCCGCCGAGGCGCTCTCAGGCGCCGCCGGCCAGTACGGCCAGTCGATCAGGAACGGCCTTCAGCAAGCAGTCGATGAAATCAATGCCGCCGGCGGCGTCAAGGGCAACAAGCTCGTGCTGCTCGTCGAGGACGAGCAGACCAAGAAAGAGCAGGCGATCGACGTCTTCAAGAAGCTGATCTTCCAGGACAAGGTGATCGCGCTGTTCGGGCCGACGCTCTCGAGCTCGGCGCAGGCCGCCGACCCGGTGGCGCAGGCCGCCAAGGTCGTGGTGTTCGGCACCTCGAACACCGCCGACGGCATCACCTCGATCGGCGACTACGTCTTCCGCAACTCGGTGACCGAGGCCGACGTGCTGCCCGAAACGATCCGCGTCGCGTCCAATCACGCCAAGGTCAAGAAGGTCGCGATCATCTACGGCAGCGACGACGTCTTCACCAAGAGCGGCTACGACGCCTTCAAGAAGGCCCTCGCCGATTCAAACATTCCGGTCACCACGACCGAGACCTTCGCCAAGGGCGACGTCGACTTCAAGGCCCAGCTCACTAAGATCAAGGCCTCGAACCCCGACGCGGTCGTGCTCTCGGCGCTGATCGCCGAAGGCGCGCCGATCATGGTGCAGGCCCGCCAGATCGGCATCGACGTGCCCTTCATCGGCGGCAACGGCATGAACTCCGCGAAGATCTTCGACCTAGCCAAGGAGAAGAGCGACAACCTCTGGGTCGGCAGCCCGTGGGCGCTCGGCAGCCAGACCAAGGAGAACCAGCACTTCGTTGTGTCGTACACGCAGAAGTACAAGTCACCACCCGACCAGTTCGCGGCGCAGGCTTTCGACGCGGTGTTCGTGACGGCGCAGGCGCTCGGCAAGATCAAGATCACTGGCAACGTCGAGGTCGACCGCAAGGCCCTGCGCGACGCCCTGCCGACCGTGACCTGGACTGGCGCGACCGGCGCGTTCACGTTCAAGCAGGCGATGGACAAGGCCGGCAAGCCCGCCGGCTACGACGCCAAGCAGGCCGCGATCGTCAGCGTCACCAAGGCCGGCAAGTACTCCATCGAGCAGTAAATGGAGCCTCTCGGTCGCGGCGTGCCGCGACCGATCCCCCGAGGGGATGGCCGCCTGGCTTCGGGCGGCCAGGCGCTCAGGCGGCCCCGCGATCTATAACGTCGTTCGTATGTTGGAACAGCAACTCGTCAACGCGCTGTCGCTCGGCTGCGTCTATGCGTTGTTCGCACTCGGCTTCACGCTTGTGTTCGGCGTGCTCGGCGTCATCAATCTTTCGCACGGCGCTGTCTTCATGGTCGGCGCTTACGCGGCGCTGGCCGTGGTGACGCATCTCGCGGCGCCGCTCTGGGTCGCGCTGATCGTGGCGCTGCTCGCGAGCGGTCTGCTCGGCTTGGCGATCGACTTCCTCGTGCTGCGGCCGCTGCGCCATCGCAACGCGCCGCACCTGATCCCGATGATCGCGACCATCGGCATCGCGATCTTCTTCAACAGTGGCGTGCAGGGCGTGTTCGGCGCCGAAAACCTGCGCTTCCCCTCGGAGCTCGTGCCCGACAAGCAGCTCACGGTCGCCGGCATCCAGATCAGCCAGCTCGAGGTCGCGATCATCGTGCTCTCGTTCGCGCTGATGGCCGCGCTGATGATCGTCATGCGAAGGACCCAGCTCGGCCGCGCGCTGCGCGCGATCGCCGAGTCGCCGAAGGCGGCCGCGCTGCTCGGCATAAACGTCGAGGGCCTGTTCTACCTGACCTCGTTCACCGCGGCGGCGCTCGGCGGCGTAGGCGGTGTGCTGATCGCGCTCTATTCGAACGCGGTCTTCCCGCTTATGGGCCAGCCGATGCTGCACAAGGGCGTGGCGGTCATCATCCTCGGCGGCATGGGCGACATCCGCGGCGCCCTCGTGGGCGGCCTCTTCCTCGGCTTTGCAGAAGTGCTCTCAGTCGCCTACATCGGCTCGACGATGCGCGATGCCGTCGCCTTCGGCCTGCTTTTCCTGGTGCTGCTCGTTCGCCCGCAAGGCATCTTCGGCAAGATCTTGGAGCGCAAGGCATGAGGCTCTGCGCATGAGCGACTGGCTTGACACCTTCTGGGCCATCTACAGCAACCTGGTGCTGACGATCGGCATCAACGCGTTGCTCGCCCTCTCGATCTGGCTCACGCTCTCGTGCGGCCTGCTAGCGATGGCCAACGCCGCCTTCATGGGCCTCGGTGCGTACACCGCGTCGCTGCTGACGATAAACGCCGGCGCGCCATTCCCGGTCGCCGTGCTCGCTGGCGTCGCGCTGCCGACGGTGGTCGCGCTGATCGTCGGCCTGCCGACGCTGCGTCTCTCGGGCGTCTACCTCGCGATGGCAACGCTCGGCTTCGGCGAGGTCGTGCGCATCGTCCTGCTCAACGCCGATTCCCTGACCGGTGGCGCGCTCGGCCTGAGCGGCATTCCGCAGCTCACGCAGTGGTGGCACATCGTGCTCGCGGCCCTGGTCGTGCTTCTGGTGCTGCGGCAACTGCGCAGATCACGCATCGGCCGAGCCCTTGAGGCGATCAAGGAAGACCAGGTCGCGGCCTCGCTGATGGGCGTTGACGTGATGGCGCACAAGATGCTCGCCTTCGCGCTCGGCGCCGCCATCGCGGGGCTCGCCGGCGCGCTGAGCGCGCACCTGAGCTCCTACATCGGCCCCGGCGAGTTCGGCTTCGACCGCGGCGTCGATATCCTCACCATGACGATCTTCGGCGGCATCGGCGGCCTCACCGGCCCGGTCCTCGGCGCGGCGGTGATTACCGTGCTGCCCGAGCTGCTGCGTTCCTTTCGCGACTACCGGACCATGATCAACGGCGCGATCCTGGTGCTCGTCGTGCTGTTCCTGCCCAAGGGCCTCTGGGATCCAGCGCGCATGCGCTCGTGGTTCGGCCGCAAGCCCTCATACGCACCCACGACCGGGGCGGATTCGCCGTCGGCGGAAGGCCCGCGCTGATGTCCGCATTGACATCTCCGTCGGCCTCTGCTGTGTCGGCGCCCCCGCCGATGCTTGCCCTCGACAAGGTCTCGAAGCGCTTCGGCGGCCTGTCGGTGCTCGAGGACGTGAGCTTCGCCGTGCCCAAGGGCTGCGTCTTCGGGTTGATCGGCCCGAACGGCGCCGGCAAGACGACCGTCTTCAACCTCGTCACCGGCCTGATCGCGCCGACCGGCGGAGCGATCACGCTCGGCGGCGAATCTCTGATCGGCAAGAAGCCGCACCGCATCACGCGGCTCGGCATTGCGCGCACCTTCCAGAACATCCGCGTCTTCAAGGAGATGACGCTGCGCGAGAACGTTGTCGTCGGCATGCACACGCATCTCGGCTACGGCGTTCCGCAGTGGCTGTTCTCGCTGCCCGGCTACCGCGCGGCAGAACGCCGCGCGGCCGAGCGCGCCGAGGAGCTGCTCTCGTGGGTCGGCCTCGGCGGCCGGGCAAGCGACATCGCCGACAACCTCTCCTATGGCGGCCAACGCAGGCTCGAACTCGCCCGCGCGCTCGCCACCGAGCCCAGTCTGCTGCTGCTCGACGAGCCGGTCGCCGGCATGAACAGCGGCGAGAAGGACGAGCTCATGGCCGTCATCGGCCGCATCGTCTCGCGCGGCTACACCGTCTTCCTGATCGAGCACGACATGCGCTTCATCATGGGCCTGTGTGAGCGCATCGCGGTGATCAACTTCGGCCGCGTCATCGCCGAAGGTCCGCCGGACGCGATCCGCAGCGACCCGGCCGTGATCGAAGCCTACCTGGGCCGCGAGGAATGAGCGCCGCGCCGCTGCTCGAAGTCTCGGGTCTGGCGGTCGCGTACGGCCACGTCGAAGCCTTGCAGGGTATCGACTTCCGCATCGACGCTGGCGAGATCCGCACCCTGGTCGGCGCCAACGGTGCGGGTAAATCGACGACGCTGCTCGCGCTGTCGGGCCTGGTCGCACCGCGCGCCGGCACGATCCGCTTCGACGGCGAAGACATCACGCGCATGACGCCGCACCGGATCGTCGAGCGCGGTCTGATCCACGTCGCCGAAGGGCGCGCCATCCTCACGACGCTGACGGTGCGCGAGAACCTCGAGCTCGGCGCCTACCGGCGCCGCGACAAGGCGGCCGTCGCGAGCGATCTCGAGCGTGTGCTCGCGCTGTTCCCGCGTCTGAAGGAGCGCATCGACGGCGTCGCCGGCAACCTCTCCGGCGGCGAGCAGCAGATGCTCGCTATCGCCCGTGCGATGCTCGCGAAGCCGCGCCTGCTGCTGCTCGACGAGCCGTCGATGGGCCTGGCGCCGATCGTCGTGCAGGACATCTTCCGCACGCTGCGCACCATCCACGCCGAGGGTCTGACGATCTTCCTGGTTGAGCAGAACGTGCGGCAGGCGCTCAAGCTCGCGAGCCACGGCTACGTGATCGAGAACGGTCGCATCGTGCTCGACGGCGCGAGCACGCAGCTGCTCGACGATCCGAAGGTCGTGGCGGCCTACCTTGGCGGCTAGCTACGATCCCTCTGATACACCCCGGCGAGAGGTGCCGCGCCGGCCGCCGGGGTCGCGGATTTTCGGGGATCGGCCTAGGCGCAGCGGAACGGTCACTCGATCAACGTTGCCACCCGCGCTAGCACATCGGCGATCAGCTCGGGCGGCACGGCTTCGATGAACTGCGCTCGCTGGGCTTTCCAATCCACGGTTCGCACTTGATTGCACAGCACGACGCCGTCGGACACCAGCCCGGCTCCAGCGAGCGGCACCGTCCAGGCTTGTCCGCGTGCGAAGGCGCCGCCGCGCGTCACCGGGCAGGCCAGCGCCATGCCGAAGCGGTTGAATGCTTCCGGCGACAGCACCAGCGCGGGCCGGGTGCCCTGCTGCTCGTGTCCGGCGCTCGGGTCGAAGTCGAGACGGATGATGTCGCCCCGCTTGGGGACGAAGCTTGCTCGACGCGTCGGCACGGCACGTCGCCTGGGCTACCAGGCTTCGCGCCCGGCCGGCTTCGCGTTGCTCCACTCCGGCGCGGTTGGCATATCGCCGGCCTTCATGCCGGCCAGCAGCTCGTCGAGCGTGTAGCGCGGGCCGGCCGGCGACAGCACCAGCCGCCCACCTTCCAGAGTCACGGCCACCGAAGCGCCTGCCGCAAGCCCGAGCGTGCGCAGCATCTGGCGCGGCAGCGTGACGGACACTGACCCGCCCACGNNACGGGGCCACATGCATCGGCCCCCATTGGCATGTCACGCGGCCTTGATCGGGATCACCTGCGCGCCTTCGCGCAACCGGTCGAGATAGTCGGCCCATGCCGTCATCATGTCGCGCCGTTGGTCGAGGTACTGCGTGCGGTTGTATGCGCGGCCGAGCGAGTCGGCCACCGCGTGTGCCAGTTGCGCCTCGATCACTTCGGGCGCAATGCCCAGCCGCTCGGCGATCATCGTGCGCGCCATCGCTCGGAAGCCGTGCGCCGTCATGTCGTCGTTCGCGTAACCCATGCGGCGCAGCGCACCGCCCACCGTGTTTTCGCTCATGCACCGTTCGCCGGTTAGTAGCGACGGGAACACAAAGCGGCCATGCCCCGTCAGCGGTTGCAGCTCGCGCAGGATCGCCACCGCCTGCGGCGCCAGCGGCACGACGTGCGGCGGGCCGCTCGCCTTGTCGGCCTNNGTAAATCGCCGTTGCACGCGGCACCGGAGATGTATGCTGGGGTGACCATCGCATTCAACACAACCGCCATGTCCCTCGCCCACCTTCACCGCGCACTCCCAGCGCTTCTTCTCATGTGGCTTGCACTGCCCGCAGGCGCTGCGGACCGCGTGCGCCCAGGCCAGTGGGTGGGGACCACGATCGTCAGTGGCAGAACCTTTCCCACTTCGAGTTGCATTTCACAGGGCGACGCCGATGCAATGAACGGCGACGCCAAATCGGTACAAGGCTATCTCGAAAAGACCATCCCCCCCGAAATCTGCAAGATCTCTGGCGTCAAGGTCGACGGCAACAAGATCATCTATTCGGCGGCTTGCGGAGCTCAGCCTGCAAAGGTGATTACGACCCTCTATCACGGAGCCAGCTCCGAGGGCACCGATTCCACCGGTTCGAAGACCGACGGCAAGCTTATCGGTGCTTGCAAATAGCAGTCTCGCGAACGCATGGGTAGACAGCGGGCATCGATGCACTCATGCGCAGGCGGGGCCTGGCGACGCGTGCTTGCCTGCACTTCGGACTCAAGACGGCAACCGCCTTTCTGCCAACGTGCCGCCGTTCTCGGGTGTCCACGACTCTTTGTCCGGGCAAGGACCTTGGAACATTGAGCGTCCAGTCAGCTGAGACGTTATCTCTTGCCCGGCCTCGATCTGTTGCCCAGAATAGGACGCCGCGTCCGCGGTATCGGAAAAGAAACAACAGGAGAAATCTTTGTGTACCGATTTAGCCGAACGGCGACAGTCAAGTACGCGGCTCACATGCGGGAGGCGATCAAGTTCGCCCTGAGCGTCGCTGCGCATCTTCAAAAAGGATACGACTACAGCGTGAAGGTCGGCGTACGAGATGTACGGAGGCTCGCGAATGCACTGGTCTTTCGACGTCGTCAGCCTAGATGAAGTGAGCGAGAGGAATGCCAGGCTCGCCAAGGACAAGAAGTACCAGACGCTCCTCGATTCGGGAAAGCATCTCTGGGTCGAAGGCAGCCTGCGGGACGGGATCGTGAAACTAGTCAATTGAGTGGCGAGCGCATGAATTGGCAGAGAAACCGAGTCCTTCGCCTGGTGCGCGCTCGGCCGCGGCTCTTCATCGCGACCGCCGTCGCCCTTGCGGTGGCATTCTTCCTGCCCATCGGCATCGCCAGGCAGCCGGTGACACGCTGGCTGATTGCTTGGAACGTCGGGGCCGGCCTCTACGTGCTGCTCGCCGCGATCATGATGGTCCGCTCGTCGGGCCATCACATGCGGCATCGCGCCCAGCTCCAGGACGACGGCCAGCGCACCATCCTCGCGCTCGTCGTCATCGCGACGATCGCGAGCCTCGCGGCCATTGCCGGCGAGCTCTCGGTGGTCAAGGACATGCACGGCTTCATCAAGGGCGCGCACATCGCGCTTGCCGGCGTCACGGTTCTCACGTCGTGGGCCTTCATCCAGGTGATGTTCGCCCTTCACTACGCGCACGACTTCTACGCCGCGGCCTGTCACGGCCGCCCGCCCGGCCTGCAGTTTCCCGAGGAAGCGCATCCGGACTACGGCGACTTCTTCTACTTCTCCTCGGTCATCGGCACCTCGGGGCAAACAGCGGATGTCTCGTTCGTCTCCAAGCCCTTGCGCCGCATCGGCTCGCTGCATTGCATCCTGGCCTACCTCTTCAACACGACCGTGCTAGCGCTCTTGATCAACATCGGCGCGAGCATGTTCTGACCATGGCAACACTCCCCGGCCTTCCGCAAACCGACGAGCCCGAGCCCGATGCGCTGCCCGTCGAGCCCGACGACGGCACGACCCTTCCCGGGCGCCTGCCCGAGGAGACGCCGGGCCACGAGCCGGCCGATCCGCCGAAGGCCTGAGCCGCCGTCTACGGGGTGCACAATCCGGACCGCGCTTTTGCGGCGCGGAGTGTTCGCCGATGCGTCGTGTCTGGGCTTTCGTGATCCTGGTGCTTGCCGCGCTCGTCTTCGCGGCCTGGGCCTCCGACTTCATCACGATGCAAGGTGAGCGCACCGTCTATACGGTCGAGTGCCACAACGGAGTCTGGGCGGCCGACCTTTGCTCCGGCAATCTCGTCGCCGGCCATCGCTACCGCTATCGTGCCCTCAAGCCGCACAACGAGGTCATCTTCTGGACGGTCGGAACGAAAGAGCGTTCGGGCAAGTTCGATGAGTGCGCCATCACGGATGGCCGGAACTGGGTCTGCCAGCCGGGCAGCGACGCGCCGCGCTCGATCACGCTCGAGATGTCCGGCGGCAAGCCGGTGCCGGGCCCGGCGAGCGTGACGCGGCCGTTTCGCGCCGTCTCGAAGTGGCGCTGGCTGCTCCTGACGCGCGGCGTTTCGAGCCACAAGCCGGTCCCGCTCACGGCAGCGGCGTCGGTTCCGGCCAGCTGAACCAGGTCTCGCCTCTGCCGGCGCGGGGAAAGCCGATGAAATCGGATCCGAGGATCGAGGAGCGTCTCGGCGTCGCCTGCATGGTCGTGCTCACGCTCATCACACTGGGCAACGTCCTGACGCGCTATTTCACCGACGAGTCCTTCGCCTGGACCGAGGAGATATCGGTCTTTCTGATCGTCGTCATGACGCTCGCCGGCGCCGCCTCGATCGCCGGCCGCGATGGCCATATCCGCATCGAATACTTCTACGACGGCGACAGCGTTGCCCGCAGGCGCCTGCTGAAGGCGCTCGCCGCCGTCTCGACCGTGCTGCTCTTCGTGGCCCTCGCCGTCCTTTTCGGCGTCGACCTCGCCAACGAGATCCGCTGGAGCGAAACATCGATGGGCCTCGGCGTGCCGCGCTGGTGGTTTACGGTGGCGATCCCGCCGCTGTGTCTCGCCATCGCGGTTCGTGCGGCGCTCGCCGGCCGGCGAGCGTGGCGCGATCCGTCATCGGCGAGCGCCTCGGCCGAACTCGAACAGCACATGTGATGCGGCGCCGCGTCTGATGATCACGGCGCTTCTCGTTGTCCTGTTCGTCGTGCTCATGCTGGCAGGCGTGCCGATCGGCGTCGCACTCGGGCTCGGCGGCATCGTCGCCATCGCCGCGTCGAACACGACTTCACCCTGGTGGGGCCTGCTCGCGGCGCCGCAGAACATGCACGCCTCGATCGCCAAGTACCCGCTGCTCGCGTTGCCGATGTTCGTGCTCGTCGGCTCGATCTTCGATCGCTCGGGCGTCGCCAGGCGTCTCGTCACATTCGACCAGGCCTGCGTTTGCAAGCACCGTCTTCGGCCGCAGCCGCCACTGCAGCAGGCGACGCACCAGGCCGCTGCCGGCATAGTCGTAGATTGGCTGGCGGCGCAGCCCGCCGACGCCGGTTTCGAGCGGCGCGACGCGATCGACGGCGACGTTGATCTCGGGCGGCACGTCCGGATCGGGATTGCGAAAGCTCTCGTAGGTCGAGCCAGCGTGAACGCCCGAGAGCAGCCTTTCCTCCAGCGGGTAAGTCACCGGCCCCTCGAGCTTGGAGACGAGCACGGTCGGCACGTACGAGAACGCGTCGTGCGTCGAGCCGCGATAGTTGATGCCGACCTCGTTCTAGCTGACGTGGCCCATGTAATCGGTGAGGCCGCCTTCGAGGATGAAGCTCGTCGCCACGCCCTGGTGCTGGTGTACACCGCTGCGCACGCCGCGGTCGAAGCCGATCAGGCCGAGAAACTCGCCGCGCGCGTCGTCGATGCGGATCGACTTCAGGCGCAGACCCGGCCGCGCCGTTTCCTCCCACGGCATGGCACTCGCATCGAAGACGTGGACGCGCTCGCTGGCCTGGCGCTGATAGACGGCAGTTCGCATGCGGGCACCTCGCGAAACGTTTCGCGCGAATGTACCGCAGCGGAGAAGATCGTAACGATCGTTACGATCAAGCTCCTCGGCTCACGCCGGCCGCGCCGGGCGGACGCCGATTCGCGGCTTGACGATGCCGGTCGCGAGTGCGGTGCCGGCGAAGACGACGGCGCAGCCTGCCACGAGCCGCCAGCTCAGGGTCTCGCCGAGGAAGACGCCGCCCCAGGCGACGGCGAAGATCGGCACGAGATACGTCACCGCGACGGCGTTCGCCGGCCCGGCGTGGGCGATGAGCCGGAAGTAGAGGATGTAGGCCAGGCCGGTGCAGAAGAAGGCGAGCGCCGCCACGGTGAGCCAGGCGTGCGGCGAGGGTGGGTCGCTCGGCCAGAACAGCAGCGCGGGCAGCGCCAGGAACACGGCCGCAGCCAGCTGGCTTCCGGCGGCGACGGCAAGCGGTGCCGCGCCGGTGAGATGGCGCTTCGTGAGGCTCGGCGCGACCCCGTAGCAAAGGGTCGCGGCGAGACAGGCGGCGACCGCCCAGGTCGAGCCGCCGGGCTTGAAGCCGACCTTGTCCCAGACGATCCAGACGACGCCCGCGAAGCCGATGGCCAGGCCCAGCACGCGCGCCGGCGTCATGCGATCGGCGAGCCAGGACCAGGCGATCATGGCGGCGAAGAGCGGCGTCGCCGAATTGAAGATCGCCGACAGGCCGGCGTTGATCGAGAGGGCCGCATAGGCGAAACAGAGGAAGGGCAGCGCCGAGTTCACGAGGCCGACGATGGCGATCGCGCGCCAGTGCCGACCCAGCTCGGGCATCTGCCCGCGTGCCGCGAGAAGCGGCACGAGGAGGAGGGCGGCGCCGGCAACACGCAAGGCGGCGAGTACCACCGGCCCGAACGCCGGCGCCGCGATGCGCATGAAGAGAAAGGACGCGCCCCAGAGCGCGGCCAATGCGAGCAGCTCGGCGAAGTCGCGCGGCCTCAATGTTGTTCCCTTTTTTTCGGCTGCAGTCGATCGGCGTCGGCTGCGTGCTTCGACTCCAGGCGCAGCAACGCCGTCTTGCGCTCCAGGCCGCCTGCATATCCGGTGAGCGAGCCGTCGCTGCCGACGACACGATGGCAAGGCACGATGATCGAGACTGGGTTGCGCCCGACCGCGGCGCCGACGGCGCGGCCTGCCGACGGTGAGCCCAGGCGCTCAGCGATATCGCCGTAGCTGCAGGTCGCGCCGCGCTCGAGCTTCAGCAGCTCGCGCCACACGGCGCGCTGGAACGGCGTGCCGTGCAGGTCGAGGGGCACGTCGAAGTCGTCATCGGCGCCGTCGAAATAGGCCTCGAGTTCCCGCGCGGCGCGACGAAGCAATGCATCGTCGTCGCGCTCCGGCGCGTCGATCGGCGCCGGATGATGCTTCTGGTTTTCGAACCAGGCGCCGGCCAGGCCCTCGGCAGTTCGTGCGAGCAGCAGCGTGCCGAGTGGCGAGGCGTAGCGCATCTGCGCCGTGCAGCGCTGCGCGAAGGTGCGGGTCGGGTCGATCATGAATGTGCTCCGGAAGAAAGTGAGTTCCACAAGCGCAGAAGCGCATAGGCGCGCCACGGCCGCCAGGCTTCGGCACGGGCCTCGGCGTCGCGCCGGGAAGTCGTCGAAAAGAGTTGCCGCATTGCCTTCAGCGCGGCGGCGTCGCCGGGCGGAAAGGCATCAGGCCAGCCGAGGGCGCGCATCGCGATGTAATGCGCCGTCCAGGCGCCGATGCCGGGCAGCTCGCGCAAGCGCTCGACGAGGCGATCGGGGGCCGCGCCCGCGGCAAGCAGCGGCGCCAGCGTTGGCCATTCGCGTGCGAGTGCCTGGATCGCGCCGGCGCGGCTGCGGATGATGCCGAGCTCGGCGATGCGCTCGATCGGCGCCGCGGCGAGCAGATCGGGTGACGGAAATGCGCGGCTCACGTCGGGCCAGGGCGTTGCCACCGAGGTGCCGAAGCGCTCGACGACGCGTCGCGCCAGCGTCCTCGCCGCCGCCACCGTCACTTGCTGGCCGAGCACCGCGCGGATCGCGAGTTCGAAGCCGTCGACGCTGCCGGGCAGGCGCAGGCCCGGCGCCCCGGGCAGCTCGGCGAGGCCGGCGTCGATCGCAGCCGGCGACGCATCGAGATCGAGCCAGCGGCGCGCGGCCGCGATCACCGTGCCGCTCATGGGCCCCAGCGTCGGCGCGAAGGCCAGATGCAGCCGCGAATCCGCCGGGACGAAGCGCGCTTCGATCCAGCCGGCAGGGCTTGCCGCGACGCCGCTCGCGGTTGCGGTAATCGCACCGGAGCGCAGCGTACGGCGGATCGACAGCCCGGCGACGACTTCGACGCCGGCGATCGCCCGCTGCGCGATGAACGAGAGCAGGGCGCCTTCGTCGTGTGGCGCCCGATAGCCGAGTGTCACGGTGATCGGCTCGCCTGCGACGAGCAGCGACGCGTCGTCCTTCGTATCGCGCCGCGATTTCGAAGAACGGCGCAGCCGCGTCGGGTTCATGCGATAGCCGCCCGCGAAGGCGGCGTTGAAGCGGCGCAGGCTCTTGAAGCCGCTCGTCAGCGCAACCTGTGCGATCGGCATCTGCGTGTCGGTCAGCAGCTGCTTGGCGAGCAGGAGGCGCCGCGTCTGCAGGTATTGCAAGGGCGTGACGCCGTGCTCGGCGAAGAAGATGCGGCGCACATGCCGGTCGCTGACGCCCAGGCGCGCCGCCAGCGCCGCGACGCTCGGCGTCTCGCCGCTCGCCGCGCGCTCGTCGAGCAGGGACGCGGCCTGCAGGGCGAGCGTCCGCGACGCGTCCATCACCGTCCATGGCAAGCCCGGGCCGGGCGCGATCTCGGGCCGGCACTTGAGGCAGGGCCGAAAGGCTGCCGCCTCGGCTTGCGCCGGCGTTGCGAAGAAGCGGCAGTTGCGCCGCGCCGGCGTGCGGACGCGGCAGATCGGCCGGCAGTACACGCCCGTCGACGTCACGCCGACGAAGAGCCGGCCATCGAAGCGCGCGTCGCGCGCGAGAAGCACCTGGTAGGCAGCGTCGCCATCGATCGTCATGGCCGGAATTATGACGATTCGCTCCTCGACGACTCGCCGTTTCCGGACATGTCGCGCCGGCGGCGCAGCAACGAACGCGGTTTGCAGAAAGCGCCCACAATCCTTCCACCTGCGGGAACAAAGCATCATGTCGAACGGCACCTATTCCTTCGAGGTTTGGACTCCGCGCGCGCTGGCCGCCTTGCGCATCGTCGCTGGCTACCTCTTCTTGCAGCACGGCACGGCCAAGCTTTTCGGCTTTCCGCACGTCGCGATGTTCGACAACCTGCAGATTCTGTCGCTGCTCGGACTGGCAGGCGTGCTGGAACTCGTGGGCGGCGGCCTCCTCCTCGTGGGTCTGTTCGTGCGCCCGGTGGCATTCGTTCTCTCGGGTGACATGGCCGTCGCCTATTTCATGGCGCACGCGTCGCGCGGGCACGTCCTCCTTCCGACGCTGAACCAGGGCGAGGCGGCCGTTCTTTACTGCTTCATCTATCTTTTCCTCGCCGTGGCCGGTGGCGGCGCCTGGAGCATCGATGCGGCACGACAAGCGCGCCCTGCCCGAACCGGTGCCTGAGTGTTCATGTCGACGGAGAGGCCCTTGAATAGAAATTTTGCCGTCGCCGGTCTGATGCTTGTTGCCGGCGCCGTCGCCGCGCAACCGGCAGAGCCCTCGGTGCGCTTGCGCGGCACCATCGAGAAAGCCGATGCCACGTCGCTCGTCATCAAGGAGCGCGACGGCCGTGTGATCTCGCTCGTCTATGCCGACAACCTCGGCGTCAGCGAAGTCGTGCCGATCGATCCCGCCGCCATTCAATCGGGAACCTTCGTCGGCACGACAGCCGTGCCCGGCGCCGACGGCTCGCTTTCCGCGGTCGAAGTGCATGTCTTTCCCGAAGCTGCTCGCGGCAGAGGCGAAGGCCATCGGCCGTGGGATCTGCAGCCCGGCTCGACGATGACCAATGGCACGGTGACGGCGATCACGCCGGGGGCGACCGATCGGATGATGACACTGCGCTACAAGGACGGCGAGAAGACGATTCGCGTGCCCAACGGCGTGCCCGTCATCACCATGAAGGCCGCCGACAGGTCCCTACTGGTCGCCGGTGCCAAGGTGATAGTCACCGAGCAGATGCGAAACGGGCAGGCCGTCGCGACGCGCGTCCAGGTCGGCCGCGACGGATTCGCGCCTCCGATGTGAATCGGCGAAATCTGCGCCGTCACGACGCTGCGCGGCGGGCACAAACCGGCGTGCGTCCACGGCCGGGGCCGGATCCTGAACCGACGTGCAGGCACAGTACGAATTGCGACGGGGAGGCAATGCTATAAGCGGTCGCCGTCCACCATCGCCTCGGGCCTGACCTGATGTTGTCGTCCTTGTCAGCCACCGATATTGCCTTTGCGATGATCGGTGTGATGCAGGGCGTGTTGGCCCTGGTCTGGCTGCTGGCCACCTGGCTGGCCGGCGACTTGCGACGCGCCACTTTGCACTGGGCCGCCTATGCGACCTTGAGTGCTGTCAGCTTCGCAATGCTGACGGCGGCGCTGCATCTGCATGCGCCGCCGCGTGCCGAGATGCTTCGGGCGCTCGGCAATCTGTGCGGGGTCGTCGCTTTGATCGCCCTGCAGCGCGGCATTCGGCTCTTCGTGGGCTTTCCGCTGCCGGTTCGAGCCCACCTGCTTGCCCTCGGCGTCGCGCTCGTGGCGTCATATGTCGGGCTATCGCCGTCCGGCGGCCGCTTCCGGGTCAGCATCATCTCCGGCGTGTTGGCGCTGCTCGCAGCGAGCGTGGCTCATGACCTGCATCTCTATTCGCGAGATGAACTGCGCCTTCGCTGGCCCTGGCTGATGGCGCTGCCTTTGCTGGCTGCCACGATCGGTTTCGCCTTCCGTGGCGTCCTGGCTGCGCTGTGGCCCGACACCGTGGCGTCGGAGATGACCATCGACAGCGCGCTCAATGTCGGCTCGGCGCTCTCCTACATGGTCATCGCGCTGGCCTTTCACGCCACGTTGATGGCGCTGGTCGTGGCAAGGCTGCTTGCGGACCTTCGACATCGCTCGAGGCACGACGGGTTGACGGGGCTGCTCAACCGGCGCGCGATGGAAGAAGCCATGCAGGGACAGATGCAGCGCAGCCGACGCACGGGCGAAACCTTCTCGGTACTGATGTTCGATCTCGACCATTTCAAGGTAATCAATGACTGCTTTGGCCACGCAGTGGGCGATCGAGCGCTGAAGCATGCGGCGGCCTTGCTCAAGGCAGGCATGCGAGAGGTGGACAGCCTCGCGCGATTCGGGGGCGAGGAGTTTCTGGCGCTGTTGCCTGGCGCGAGCGTGGAAGCCTCGCGGCCGTTGGCCGAGCGCCTCCGCGTGCACCTTGATGCCAATCCAATGGGGCTGGAGGCCAGGAGCATCTCGATGTCCGTGAGCATCGGCATCGCGCAGTGGATCGGGGCCGACGAGGACGCCTCGCGCCTGCTCGTGCGCGCGGACGCTGCGCTGTACCAGGCCAAGCTTCAGGGGCGCAATTGCGTGGTCACGGCGACGATGGAGCCATGGCTGCAGCCGGGCGCAGCGCAAATGGCATAGGCATCGAAGGAGAATTGCGCGCGTGTCATGGTCGGGGGAGCCGGCGGGGCCGGTAGCAACTTCGGCACGAGACCGGCCAACGCGTCGAAGCGATCATCATGACGCGTCGAATCGGCCGTGCCGGCCGGTGCCATGCACGAAGCGCTGTGCACCGCCTTCGGCCTCGCCCGAGGCGAGCGTCGCACGACCGAGCGCGAACTCCTGGGCGAGCGCCGCGCGCCGCGGCAGACCGTGCTGGTGGCGCGCGCTCAGCCGATCGTTTCTCATGCATTGCTGCGGAAACGCCGCGATCTGTCGCGCCAGCGCGAGTGCTGCCGAAAGCGCCTCGCCTTCGGCGACGACGCGGTTCGCAAGTCCGAGGTGCAGCGCTTCTTCGGCGCCGACAGCGCGACCGGTCAGGATGAGGTCCATCGCCCGGCTCTCGCCGATGAGGCGCGGCAGGCGCACGGTGCCGCCGTCGATGAGGGGCACGCCGAAGCGGCGGCAGAAGACGCCGAAGGTCGCCGTCGCCGCGGCGACGCGCAGGTCGCACCAGAGGGCGAGCTCGAGGCCGCCGGCGACGGCGTAGCCTTCGACGGCGGCGATCACCGGTTTCGTCAGGTCGAGCCGGGTCGGGCCCATCGGGCCGTCGCGATCGATGTCGTCTTCGAGGGCGAGGGCTAGGTCCCGATCGGCCGTGCCGAGCTCGTCCGGCGACGCACCGCTCGCGACCGTGCGCAGGTCGGCGCCGGCGCAGAAATGGCCCGCGGCGCCGGTGAGGATGGCGACGCGCGCTTCAACGTCGGCATCGAATTCGCGGAACGCGGCGGCGAGCGCGCGCGCCGTCGGCCCGTCGACGGCATTGCGGACTTCGGGGCGATCGATCGCCACGACCCAGACCTCGCCGCCACGATCGATGTGAACGCTTTCCATGCCCTGTCTTCTCCGATTCAAGCGTCGCGTTGCAGAACGAGAGCGACCGTCTCGTCGGCGAGCGCATCGAGGTCGACACGCCGCGCCGTACGCGGCTTGCTGCGATACCAGGTCGCCGAGAAATTGATGGCGCCCAGGATCATGAGGCGGGCGAGCCTGGCGTCGGCGGCGAGCCTGCCTTCGCGATGCAGCTCGTCGAGGGTGGCTTGCCAAATCGCGTCGTAGCGATCCTTCAGCTCGATGGTGCGGCGCTTGTACCGGACCGGGAGCGACCGCCAGTCGTAGAGCATCACCGGAATGAAATCGCTGCCGGCGTCGTGCAGGATGCTGCCGTAGTGCGTGCGAACGAGGCGGCGAAAGCGCTCGGTTGGCGCCAGGCCCTTGGCATCGACGACGGCGACGGCGCGGGTCCGCTCGAGGCCGAGCTGAAGGCCTTCTTCCATCACCGCCATGAGCAGCTCGTGCTTGTTCGTGAAGTGATAAAAGGGGCTGCCCGAGCGCATGCCGACGGCGCTGGCGACGTCGCGGATCGTCGTTCCTGCGAAGCCTTTTTCGCGGAACAGCTGCGCTACGGCGCGGACCAGATCGGCGCGGCGGTTGTTGTCGGGTGCGCCGCTCGCGGGCGTGTTTCGAAGGTGGGTCGCAGCCACGAGCCCCGGGTCTCTCGACGATTCAGGAAACGATGTATGCGGCGGCCCCGGTCGCGAGCAGCTGCCCGGCCGCGTCGCAGAACGACATGCGCGCCGATGCGACGCGCGAGCCGAGGCGAAGCACTTCGCTGCCCAGCTCGAAGCGCTCGCCGGTGGCCGGCCTCAGGTAGTCGACGCGCAGGTCGATCGTGCCAAGCTTGCCGAAGCGGTGCATGCGCTGCGCCGGCGCCTCGTCCATGTGGCGCGCGCCGATCGCCGCCATGATGGCCAGGCCCGCCATCGCGTCGAGCGCGGCACTGATGACACCGCCGTGCAGGCGCTGGTACGCGTAGTGGCCGATCAGCTCGGGCCGCATCTCGAGCCGGCCCTCGACGCGCTCGGCCGACACGCTGCCGATGCGCAGGCCGATGACGCGATTGAAAGCGATGCGCTCTTCGAAGAGGCCGCGCAGGGCGGCGATGAACTCGGGCTCGAACGTTGGGGTAGGCGATGGCTTCATGAGGTGCTGGAGTGTCGCCGAGTCGGGCGGAGCCTCAGATTCCGAGCTGGCGCGCCGCCAGCTCCTTCATGATCTCCTCGGCGCCGCCGCCGATCATCATGACCTTGACCTCGCGGTAGATGCGCTCGCTCTTCGTGCCGCGCATGTAGCCCATCGCCCCCATGATCTGCACCGCTTGGTCGGCGCAGAACTGCATCGTCTGCGTCGCGTGATTCTTGAGCAGGCAGAGCTCGGCGACCCACTCGGCATCGGTGCGGCCGGCGTCGTGGCGATCGACGAGGGCATCGAGCCATGCCTTTGCGCTGGCGATGCGCATGCGCATGTCCATCAGCTTGTGCCGGATCGCCTGGTGCTCGACGAGCGCCGCGCCGAAGGTCTTGCGCTGGCGCGCCCAGGCGAGCGCTTCCTCGAAGCACACCTGCGCGAACACGGCGGCGCCGGCCGACATGAGCAGCCGCTCGCCGTTGAAGTTCTCCATGATGGCGCGAAAGCCCGCGTTCTCTTCGCCGATCAGATGGTCGGCCGGAATGCGGCAGCCGCCGAAGCGCAAGAGCGCCGTGTCGCTGCACCACCAGCCCATCTTCGCCAGCGGCGTTCGCTCGAGGCCCGGCGCGTCGCCGGGAACGGCGACGAGCGAGATGCCGGCCGCGCCGGGACTGCCGGTGCGCACCGCGACGGTGATCCAGTCGGCGCGCAGGCCCGAGGTGATGAAGCTCTTCTCGCCGTCGATCACCCATTCGCCGCCGTCGCGGCGGGCACGGCAGGCGAGGCGCGCGACGTCGGAGCCGCCGCCGGGCTCGGTGATGGCGAGCGCAGCGATCTTCTCGCCGGCGAGCACCGGTCGCGCGATCCGCTCCTTGAGCGCGGCGCTGCCGTGCGCGAGGATCGGCGGCAGGCCGATCGAATGCGAGAACAGGCTGGCCATCAGGCCACCGCTGCCGGCGCGCGCCACTTCTTCGGTCGCGACAAGGCGCAGGCGCATCGGCGCCGGGGTGCCGCCGTATTCCTCGGGGTAGCCGACGCCGAGCAGGCCCGCCGCGGCCGTCTTGCGATAGAGCTCGCGCGGAAAGGTCCCGGCCTCGTCCCAGGCGGCGACGAAGGGCGCGATCTCGCGTTCGACAAAGCGGCGCGTGCTGTCGCGAAAGGCGTCGAGCTCGGCAACGCCGAGGTTCGCTGCGACCGTGCTGATGTTCAAACGTGGATCTCGACAAGGCACTGTCGCGCCGCGACCTGGTCGCCGGCTTTCGCATGCAGGGCTGCGACGGTGCCGGCGCGCGGCGCGCGGATCTGGTGCTCCATCTTCATCGCCTCGAGGACGATGAGTAACGCACCTGCTTCGACCGACCCGCCCGCCACGACGAGCACCTGCGTGACGCGGCCGTGCATGGGCGCGAGCAAGGCGCCCGACGCGGCGGATGCGCCGCTCGCGTGGCCGCGCAAGCGCGCATCGACGATCGCGATGTCGGCCCCATCGGCGAGCCACCAGCTGGCGTCGCCGTCGCGGGCGAAGATGGTGCGAACGAGGTGGCCGTCGATCATCGCGTCGATCTCGCCGCCGTTCGCATTGAGGTGGCGCGCCGTCATCGCTTCGATGCGATGGCTCGCGCTCACGCAACGGGCAACGAAGCTGCCGCGCGTTCCTTCGAGCTGCCAGAGTCGCGTCGCGTCGCCGAGCGCGAGCGGCACCTCGCGCGCGATCACCGGCGACGACGACCAGCCGGCCCAGAGCGCCGGCACGTGCTCGCGCGGCAGAAGGGCGAGCGCGCCGGCGGCGAGCGCCTCGAGCCACGTCGGCGCGTTGCCGGTGCGCGATGCGTCGTCGGGAAAATGCGTCGGCAGAAAGGCCGTCGTCACGTCGCCCGCCATAAACGCCGGGTGGCGCAGCACGTTGGCGAGGAAAGCGCGGTTCGTGGTCACGCCGAGGCAGACCGTGCGGTCGAGCGCCTCGGCGATCCGGGCGACGGCGTCGTCGCGCGTCGGCGCCTGCGCGACGAGCTTGCCGAGCATCGAGTCGTAGAAGGTGCTGACGCTGGCGCCGCTCGCCAGGGCGTGATCGCAGCGAACCAGCCGCGGCGCCGACCAGCGAACGACGCGGCCGGTCTGCGGCAGATAGCCGTTCGCCGGATCTTCGGCGCACAGGCGCACTTCGATCGCGTGGCCGCCGGCCTCGTAGCGGGCGAGCGCTTCGCCTTGCGTCACCGGCAAGGTCTCCCCGGCGGCGACGCGGAGCTGCCACTCGACGAGATCGGCGCCGACGAGCGCTTCGGTCACGGCGTGCTCGACCTGCAGCCGCGTGTTCATCTCAATGAACGAGAACGCGCCGCCGCGATCGAGCAGGAACTCGACGGTGCCGGCGCCGCGATAGCCGACTTCGCGCGCCACCGTGACGGCGACGTCGCCCATCGCCCGGCGCAGCGCCGGCGAGACGGCCGGCGAGGGCGCTTCCTCGACGATCTTCTGGTGCCGGCGTTGCACCGAGCAGTCGCGCTCGCCGAGGTGGATCGTGCTGCCGTGGGCATCGGCGAAGACCTGGATCTCGACGTGGCGCGCATCGACGACGGCGCGCTCGAGAAGTAGCCGCGCGTCGCCGAAAGCCGCGGCCGCCTCGGCGGCGGCGGCGTCGAGGGCAGCCTCGAGATCGGCTTCGTGTCCGACGAGCCGCATGCCGCGCCCGCCGCCACCGGCCGCGGCCTTGACCATCAGTGGCCAGCCGATGCGTGCGGCTTCGCGGCGCAGCGTCGCGCGGTCCTGCGCCGCGCCGTCGTAGCCGGGCAACAGCGGCACGCCGGCTGCCGCCATGCGCTTGCGCGCCTCGGCCTTGTCGGCCATCGCGCGCATTGCATCCGCAGGCGGGCCGATCCAGGCCAGCCCGGCGCCGAGCACGGCCTCGGCGAAGGCGGCGCTTTCGCTGAGGAAGCCGTAGCCCGGATGGACCGCATCGGCGCCGGCGGCTCGCGCGGCGGCGACGATGCGGTCGGCGCGCAGATACGAATCAGCGGCGCGCTCGCCGCCGATGGCGACGACGCGATCGCAGGCGCGCACGTGGGGGGCGTTGCGATCGGCGTCGGATGCGATCGCGATCGTCTCGATGCCGAGCCTGCGCGCTGTGCGGGCGACGCGAACGACGATCTCGCCGCGGTTGGCGATGAGCAGCGCCCGGAACATCAGCCGCGCGCGGGCAGCGTGTGCATGTACTTGGCGATGATGCCGAGCATCACTTCGTCGGCGCCGCCGGCGATCGAGCCGAGGCGGCCGTCGCGGTAGTAGCGCGCGACCGGGTTCTCCCAGGTGTAGCCCATGCCGCCCCAGTACTGCATGCACGAGTCGGGCACCATGCGGCTCAGGCGGCAGGATTTGAGCTTGGCCATCGACGCCCACTCGGTGACGTCGGCGCCGGCGATGTACTTCTCGGTCGCCATGTAGACGAGGCCGCGCAACGCCTCGACCTCGGTCTTCAGCTCCGCGAGCTTGAAGTGGACGACCTGGTGGTCGAGCACGCTCCTGCCGAAGATCTGCCGCTCGCGCGTGTAGTCGACCGTCTGCTGGATGCAGTTCAGCAAGCCCTGGATCGCGTTCGCCGCGGCCCACAGGCGCTCTTCCTGGAATTGCATCATCTGGTAGGTGAAGCCCATGCCCTCTTCGCCGAGGCGGTTCGATTGCGGCACGCGCACATCATCGAAGTGGATGAGGCCGGTGTCGCTCGACATCATTCCGATCTTGCGGATCTTCTTCGCGCGGGTGACCCCGGGCGCGTTCATCGGCACCATGATCAGGCTCTTGTTCTTGTGCGCGGCGCCTTCCGAGGTATTGGCGAGCAGGCACATCCAGTCGGCCTGCATGCTGTTGGTGATCCACATCTTGGCGCCGTTGATGACGTAGTCGTCGCCGTCCTTGCGCGCAGCGGTCTGGATGCTCGCCACGTCGGAGCCGGCGCCGGGTTCCGAGACGCCGATGCAGCCGACCGCGTCGCCGGCGATCGCGGGGACGAGAAACTCCCGGCAAAGCGCCTCGGAGCCGAAGCGGGCCAGCGCCGGCGTGCACATGTCGGTCTGCACGCCGATCGCCATCGGCACGCCGCCGCAGGCGATGTGGCCGAGGGTCTCGGCCATGATCACAGAGTACGAGTAGTCGAGCGCCATGCCACCGTACTTCTCGGGCTTGGTCAGGCCGAGCAGGCCGAGCTTGCCGAGACCCTTGAAGACCTCATGCGCCGGAAAGGCTTCGGCCGCTTCCCACTCGTCGACACGCGGGTTGATCTCGTCGTCGATGAAGCGCTTCAGCGTGCGCCGGATCTCTTCGTGTTCGTGCGTGATCTGCATGGCTTCCTCTCGTGGCACCGGCTCAGGGGCGAGCGACGCCGAACTGCATGGGATGAAGTGTGCGCCGCGCTGCCTCGTCGCAGACGGCCAGCGTGAGCGCGAGCACGCGGCGCGTGTCGCGCGGGTCAATGAGGCCGTCGTCGAGCAGGCGACCCGAGGTGTAGAAGGCGTCGCTCTGGCGCTCGAAGGTGGCGACGATCTTCGCCTTCAGCGCCGCAAGCTTCGCTTCGTCGACCGGCTCGCGCTTCCTCGCCGCGCCATCGCGCATGACGATTTCCATCGTTCCGGCGGCCTGCTCGGCGCCCATCACGGCAGTCTTCGCCGTCGGCCAGGCGAAGACGAAGCGCGGGTGAAAGCCGCGCCCGCACATGCCGTAGTTGCCGGCGCCGAACGAGGCGCCGCACTGCACGGTGATCTGCGGCACCGTCGCGTTGGCCAGCGCCTGGATCTGCTTCGAGCCGTGCTTGATCATGCCGGCACGCTCGGCCTCGGTGCCGACGATGAAGCCTGTCGTGTTCTGCAGCCAGACGATGGGCAGGCCCGTCTGCTCGCAGCTCTGCACGAAATGCGTCGTCTTGGTGCTACCCGCCGGGTCGAGCGGGCCGTTGTTGGTGACGACGCCGACGCGAAAGCCGGCGATCGCGGCGAAGCCGCACACCGTCGCCGGCCCGAAGGCGCCCTTGAACTCGAGGAATTCCGACCGGTCGGCAATGCGCGCGATCACGTGGCGCATCTCGACCGGCCTTTTCAGGTCGGCGCCGAAGAGGCCGAGCAGGTCGTCGCCCGAGGCCAGCGGCTCCGGCCCTTCGGGCCAGGTAGCGCGCGGCTGCCAGTCGAACGACGCGATGAGCTCGCGCGCTGTGGCGAGCGCGCTCGCGTCGTCGTCGGCAACATGCTCGGCCAGGCCCGAGATGCTGGCGTGCATGTCGGCGCCGCCGAGTGCCTCGTCGTCGGCGATTTCGCCGGTCGCAGCCTTGAGCAGAGGGGGCCCGGCGAGAAAGGCGCGGCCGCGGCCACGCACCATGATCACGTGGTCGCAGAGGCCCGTCATGTAGGCGCCGCCCGCCGTCGACGAGCCGTGCACGACACCGATCACCGGCAGACCCGCCGCGGACAGGCGGGCCAGGTTGTAGAAGGCGCTGCCGCCGTGGATGAACTGCTCGACGCGATAGGCAAGCAGGTTGGCGCCCGCCGATTCGACGAGGTGGATGAACGGCAGCTTGTTCTCGAGCGCGATCTGCTGCGCCCGCTGCAGCTTCTCGAGGCCCATGGGCTGCAAGGCGCCGGCGTCGATGCCGGCATCGTCGGCGACGAGCATGATGCGAACGCCGGCCACGACGCCGATGCCGGCGATGACGCCACCGCCTGGTACCGACTGCTCCGCGTCGACGCTGTCGAGCAGCCAGCCGGCCAAGGTCGAGAGCTCGAGGAAAGGAACGCCGGGGTCGAGAAGCCGCGCGACGCGCTCGCGTGGTAGCAACTGGCCGCGCTTGGCGAAGAGCGGCGCGGCGCGTGCGCTGGCCGCGCGCGTGCGTGCTTCGAGCGCCCGCCAGCGCTCGATGAGGCCGAGCGCATGCGAGCAGCGGGCGCTGCGTGCGTCGGCATCCGCATCGAGCGGCAGGTGCAGCGCCGGCATCAACGGTCTTTCAGCACTCGGGGCGTCGACGCCAGGTGAAAGCCGTCGAAGGCCTCGGTCGTTCCGCCCGTGCCGACTTCGGGCCAGATCCGCTTGGCGTTCGGCGCGGCGCCGTCGACGCGCAGGCAGGCACCGGAGACGAAGGCCGCCGCCGGCGAGAGCAGGAAGACGATGGCCGCCGCGACTTCGCTTTCGGTGCCGAGGCGGCGCAGGGGAACCAGCGCTCGCATGCCGCGAATCGTCTCGGCCATCTCCGGCGGATAACGGTCCAGGCCGGTCGACGCGATCCAGCCCGGCGCGACGGCGTTGACGCGCACCGGCGCCCATTCAAGCGCCGCCGTCTCGGTGAGGTTGAGCATGCCGGCGCGCGCCGCGCCGGAGTGGCCCATGCCCGGCATGCCACCCCACATGTCGGCAATGATGTTGACGATGGCGCCGCCGTTCGCGGCGCCCTGTGCGTTTTCTTCGAGCATCCACTGGTTGACGCATTCGCGCGCCATCAGGAAACCGCCGGTCAGGTTGTTGCGAACGACCGCATCCCAGCCCTTGGCGCTGATCGCCGCCAGCGGCGAAGGGAACTGGCCGCCGGCGTTGTTGACGAGCGAATCGATGTGGCCGTGCGCCTCGAGAATGGCGGCGACGGTTGCCTCCACGGCCGCTTCGTCGCGGATGTCGGCGCCGTGCATCGAGCACGTGCCGCCGCCAGCCTCGATCTCCGCTTTCACCGACTCGAGCTTTTCGACGGTGCGGCCGACGATGGCGACGCGTGCGCCGAGCGACGCCAGCTCGTGCGCCGTGCAGCGGCCGATGCCCGAGCCACCGCCCGTGACGATGGCGACATGCCCGACGAACAGCTCGGCGCGGAAGATCGATCGGTAGTTCGGCATCATCTCAACCAAGCGCTTGCTTGGTAATTGTCGACGAGTTTGCACAGCCCGATAATTGCTTGTCAACGCGGGCCGGCCGTCCGGCGAAGGGCCCGGCGCCAGAGGAGACAACGATGACCCACGCGATGATCTTCGACGCCGTTCGCACGCCGCGCGGCAAGGGCAAGAAAGACGGCAGCCTGCACGAGGTCAAGCCGGTCGACCTGCTCGCCGGCCTTCTCGTCAAGCTGCAGAAGCGGCACGGGTTCGATCCGGCGGCGCTCGACGACGTCGTCATGGGCGTCGTCTCTCCGGTCGGCGAGCAGGGCTCGGTGATCGCCAAGACGGCGGCGCTGAAAGCCGGCTGGGACGTCAAGGTCGCCGGGATGCAGATCAACCGCTTCTGCGCCTCCGGCCTCGAGGCCGTGAACCTTGCGGCGCAGAAGGTCGCGAGCGGCTGGGAAGACATGGTTGTCGCCGGCGGCGTCGAGAGCATGTCGCGCGTCGCGATCGGCTCCGATGGCGGCGCCTGGGCGCAGGACCCGGCGACGAACATCGCGACCGGCTTCGTGCCGCAAGGTATCGGCGCCGACCTGATCGCCACGCTCGGCGGCTGGAATCGCGAAGACGTCGATCGCTACGCGCTCGGTTCGCAACAGCGGGCCGCCGCGGCGCAGGCGGCGGGGCACTTCGATCGCTCGGTGCTGAGCGTCGACGACGAGATCGGGCTGACCGTTCTCGAGCGCGACGAGTTCATCAAGCCTCGCACGACGCTCGAAGGCCTCGGCTCGCTCAAGGTGGCCTTTGCCGAGCTCGGCGCGATGGGCTTCGATGCGGTGGCGCTGGCACGCTATCCGCAGGTCGAGCGCATCGAGCACGTGCACACCGCCGGTAACTCGTCCGGCATCGTCGACGGCGCCGCCGCGGTTCTGATCGGCAGCGAGGCCAAAGGCCGGGAGCTGGGGCTCGTTGCGCGCGGCCGCGTCGTCGCGACGGCGCTTTCCGGCGCCGACCCGACGATCATGCTGACCGGCCCGATGCCGGCGACGCGCAAGGTGCTCGCCAAGGCCGGCCTCTCGATCGACGACATCGACCTCTTCGAAGTCAACGAGGCGTTCGCCGTCGTGCCGATGCGTTTTATGCGCGAAATGGGCGTGCCGCCCGAAAAGGTCAATGTCAACGGCGGCGCGATCGCGATGGGCCACCCGCTCGGTGCCACCGGCGCGATGCTCGTCGGCACGCTGCTCGACGAGCTCGAGCGGCGCCATCTCAAGCGCGGCCTCGTGACGCTGTGCGTCGGCGGTGGCATGGGCATCGCGACGATCGTCGAGCGCGTCTAGGACCGGGCAGCGATGGAAACGATCCGCTACGAGCTCGATGCGTCCGGCATCGCGACGATCACCTTCGACGCGCCCGGCGCGCCCGTCAACACGATGACGCTTGAATGGCAGCGCGATCTTGCCGCCGCTGCGACGCAGCTCGAGCGCGACAAGGAGCGCATCAAGGGCGTGATCCTTGCCTCGACGAAGTCGACCTTCTTCGCCGGTGCCGCGCTGAAGCACGTGCTGACGCTGAAGGCCGAAGATGCGGCGCCGGGCTTCGCCGAGATCGAGGCGATGAAGGCGAGCTTTCGCCGCATCGAGACACTCGGCCGGCCGGTCGTCGCGCTCCTTGCCGGTGCCGCACTCGGCGGCGGCTGGGAAGTCGCGCTCATCGCCCATGCCCGCTTCGCCATCGACGACCTGAAGATCCAACTCGGCACGCCCGAGGTGACGCTCGGTCTCATCCCGGGCGCCACCGGCATCACCAAGACGGTGCGAAAGCTGGGCCTGCTGGCGGCGCAGCCTTACCTCATCGAAGGCAAGCTGTTCGGTCCGCGCGAGGCCGTCGAGCTGGGTTGGGTTGACGGGCTCGGCACGAGCGTCGACGAGCTGAAAGCGCAGGCGCTCGCCTGGATCGAAGCCCATCCCGACGCACAGCAGCCCTGGGATCGCCGCGACTACCGCATGCCGGGCGGCACGCCGGAGAACCCGAAGATCGCCGCCGCGCTCAGCGTCGCACCGGCCATGCTCCTGCAGAAGACGCGCGGTCTCTACCCGGCGACCGAGGCGATCCTCGAGACCATGGTCGAAGGCGCGCGTGTCGACTACGACACGGCGACGCGCATCGAAAGCCGCAGGCTCGCCAAGATCATGGTGACGCAGACCGCGAAGAACATGATCCAGGCGTTCTTCTNNCTGAACGCGATCAGGTCGGGCAAGTCGCGCCCGGCCGGCTTCACGCCGTGGAAGCCGAAGCAGGTCGGCATCCTCGGCGCCGGCATGATGGGTTCGGGAATCGCCCACGCCAACGCGGCGCGCGGCATCGCTTGCGTGCTGAAGGACGTGTCGATCGAGAAGGCCGAGGCCGGCATCGAGGCAATCCGCCGCATCACGGCGCCGCAGGTCGCCAAGGGCCGCATGGACGCGGCGCGCGAAGCGACGCTGCTCGCGCTCGTCAGGCCGACCGCCGACGTGGGTGCGCTTGACGGCTGCGATCTCATCATCGAAGCCGTGTTCGAGAACCGCGAGCTCAAGGCCGCGGTGACGCGCGAGGCCGAGCCGATGCTGGCGCCGGGCGGCGTCTTCGCGAGCAATACCTCGACGCTGCCGATCACAAGTCTCGCCGGCGCCAGTGCTGCGCCCGAGCGCTTCGTCGGGCTGCACTTCTTCTCGCCGGTGCAAAGGATGCGCCTCGTCGAGATCATCCGCGGCGCCAAGACAAGCAACGAGACGATCGCCCGCGCCTACGACTACGTCGCCGCGCTCGGCAAGACGCCGATCGTCGTCAACGACTCGCGCGGCTTTTTCACCAGCCGCGTTTTCGGCACCTTCGTGATGGAGGGCGCCGCTATGATTTCGGAGGGCATCGCGGCGCCGCTCGTCGAACACGCGGCGATCGCCGCCGGCATGCCGGTCGGGCCCCTCGCAGTGATCGACGAGACCTCGCTCTCGCTTTCAGTCCATGTCATGGAGCAGGCGCGCGCCGACCTCGCAGCCGAGGGCCGGGCGTATTCGCTTTCGGCCGGCGAGCGGCTGATCGAGCGCATGGTCAAGGAGCTGAAGCGCCCGGGACGCGCCGCCGGCGCCGGCTTCTACGACTACGCTCGGGGCCAACCCAAGCGCCTCTGGCCAGGGCTGAAGACGGCGTTCGAGGGCAAGGCAGGCGGCGGCGCCGACATCGAGATGCTGAAACGGCGATTTCTCTATCGGCAGTCGATCGAGACGGCGCGCTGCCTCGCCGAAGGCGTGCTCACGAGCGTGCCTGAAGCCAACATCGGCTCGATCTTCGGCATCGGCTTTCCGGCGTGGACGGGGGGTGCGATGCAGTTCATCGCCTGCGAAGGCCGGGCCCGCTTTCTCGCCCGCGCCGACGAGCTGGCCGCGACCTTCGGCGAACGCTTCGCCGTTGCCCGCGAGGTCCGCGAAGCGATCCCTTCAGTCTGACCGGGCACGCCTCACTTCAGCGACAGGATCCACTGCGCGAGCTGCTTCGCCTCGGCCTCGTTCACCTGCGGGTTCGCCGGCATCGGCACCGGGCCCCAGACGCCGGCGCCACCCTTCATCACTTTCTGCGCGAGCCTGGCGACGGCATCGGGCTGGCCCGCGTACTTGGCGGCGACGTCCTTGTAGGCGGGGCCGACCAGCTTCGAATCGATCTGGTGGCAGGCCATGCAGTTCTTGCTTTGCGCCAGCTGCGGGTTCGCCCAGGCGGACGTGGCCGCCAAGCAGAGGGTCACNNGCCCGAAGTCTTCGAGCCGGGGGAAGCGCATGATCTTCGTCGTCATCGGCGTTTTGCTGATCATCCTCAACTTGGCCAATGTCGGCCCCTTCGGTGCCTGGAACTGGGAGTTCTTCGGCGACTTGTGGAAATTCACTGTCCCTTTCATCTTCGCCGTGATCTGGTGGGTCTGGTCCGACGTGTCCGGCCTCAACAAGCGGCGCGAGATGGATCGGATGGAGAAGAAGAAGAAAGACCGGCGCAAGGAAAACCTCGCTTCGCTCGGCATGGACACGCGTGCCCGGCGCAAGGCGCAAAAGCAGCAACGCTGATCGGGCTTGGGGCGGCCCGCGCTCGGCCAGTCGTCAGTCGTCGCCGTCGAGCACAGCGCCGCGGCTCGCACTCGAGGCATTGCGGGCGAACTTGGCGAGGACGCCGCGCGTGTAGCGCGGCGCCGGCGCCTTCCAGGCGGCGCGCCGCTTCGCGAGCTCGGAATCGCCGACATTGAGCTGCAGCAGGAGGCGGTGCGCGTCGATCGTGATCGAATCGCCTTCCTCGATGAGCGCGATCGTTCCGCCCGCGTACGCCTCGGGCGCGACGTGGCCGACGACCATGCCCCAGGTGCCGCCGGAAAAGCGGCCGTCGGTGACGAGCCCGACCGATTCGCCCAGCCCCTGGCCGATGAGCGCGCTCGTCGGCGCTAGCATCTCCGGCATGCCGGGAGCGCCTTTCGGACCGAGGTAGCGCAGCACCATCACGTCGCCGGCGACGATGCGGCGATCCATGATCGCCGCCAGCGCCGATTGCTCGTCGTCGAAGACGCGCGCCGGCCCGGTTATGACCGGGTTCTTGAGGCCCGTGATCTTCGCGACCGCGCCTTCGCTCGAGAGGTTGCCTTTGAGGATGGCGAGGTGGCCATGCTCGTACATCGGCCGCTCGATCGGCCGGATCACGTCCTGATCGGCGCGCGGCACGGCGGGCAGCCCAGCCAGTGTTTCAGCGACGGTCTTACCGGTGATGGTGATGCAGTCGCCGTGCAGCAATCCGGCCTCGAGCAGCAGCTTCATCACCTGGGGAATGCCGCCGGCGCGATGCAGGTCGACGGCGAGATGCCTGCCCGAGGGCTTGAGGTCGCAGAGCACCGGGACGCGCCGGCGCACGCGTTCGAAATCGTCGATCGACCACTCGACCTCTGCTGTGTGCGCGATGGCGAGAAAGTGGAGCACGGCATTGGTCGAGCCGCCGGTCGCCATGATCACGGCCACCGCGTTCTCGATGCTCTTTCTGGTCACGATGTCGCGCGGCTTCAGATCGCGGCGTACCGCCTCGACGAGAACGCGCGCTGCTGCCTTGGCGCTGGGCGTGATCTCGTCTTCGACGTTGGCCATCGTGCTCGAATAGGGCAGGCTCATGCCGAGTGCTTCGAAGGCCGAGCTCATCGTGTTGGCCGTGTACATGCCGCCGCACGAGCCGCTGCCGGGAATGGCGCGGCGCTCGATCTCGGTGAAATCGGTTTGTGTCATGCGCCCGGCCGTGAACTGTCCGACCGCCTCGAAGACGCTGACGATGTTGAGATCCTGGCCCTGGTAGCGACCGGGCAGGATGGTGCCCCCGTAGACGTAGATCGCCGGCACGTTGGCGCGCAGGATGCCCATCATGCCGCCCGGCATGTTCTTGTCGCAGCCGCCGACGACGAGTACGCCGTCCATCCATTGGCCTCCGACGCAGGTTTCGATGCAATCGGCGATCACCTCGCGCGAGACGAGGCTGTACTTCATGCCCTCGGTGCCCATCGCCATGCCGTCGCTGATCGTCGGCGTGCCAAAGATCTGGGCGTTGCCACCGGCTTCCTCGATGCCGGCGACGGCCGCGTCGGCGAGCTTTTGCAGCCCCGAGTTGCACGGAGTGATCGTCGAGTGGCCGTTGGCGACGCCGATCATCGGTTTGCCGAAATCGCCCTCCTCGTAGCCGAGGGCGTAGTACATGGAACGGTTCGGCGCGCGGGCAACGCCTTCGGTGATGTGGTGGGAGCGGCGGTTGATCGGCATCGCAGTCTCGGTGTGCAAGGGTCTCGCAGAACTATACGGCGGGGCCCGACCCGAAGGGCCGCCCGTATCATCGTCGCATGCTTGTTCATCCGCAGTTCGATCCGATCGCGCTCGACCTTTCGAGGTTCGGCGTGCCGATCGCCATTCACTGGTACGGGCTCACATACCTGGTCGGCTTCGCTCTTTTCCTCTTTCTCGCCGTGCGCCGCTCGAAGCTGCCGCAGTTCGCGGCCACCGGCTGGACGCGCCGCGACGTCGAAGACCTCCTTTTCTACGGAGTTCTCGGCACCGTGATCGGCGGCCGCCTCGGCTACGTGCTCTTCTACAAGCCGGGCTTCTATGCCGCGCATCCGCTCGAGATCTTCGCGGTCTGGAAAGGCGGCATGGCCTTTCACGGCGGCTTGCTCGGCGTGATCGCGGCGATGGCGATTTTCGCCCGTTCGCGCAAGCGCCACTTTTTCGAAGTGACCGACCTCGTCGCGCCTTGCGTACCGACCGGGTTCGCCGCCGGGCGCATCGGAAACTTCATCAACGGCGAATTGTGGGGCCGCTTCGCGAGCCCGGAGCTGCCTTGGGCGATGGTCTTTCCGCAATCGGGATCGCCGCTGCCGCGCCATCCTTCGGAGCTCTACGAATTCGCGCTCGAAGGCATCCTTCTCTTCGTCATGCTCTGGACCTACGGCAAGAAGCCGCGCGGCCTCGGCCAGGTGTCGGGCGCGTTTCTCATCGGCTACGGTGTGCTGCGCTTCATCGCCGAATTCTTCCGCGAGCCCGACAGCTTCCTCGGTCTGCTCGCCCTCGGCATGAGCATGGGCCAGTGGCTCTGCGTGCCGATGATCGCGGCCGGCGTCGCCCTCTGGCTTTGGGGCCGCGGACAGGCGCGGCACCCGAGCGCCGGCGTGCCCCTGCAGACGACGCAGGCCTGAGAAGATCCGGCGTGGCGATTCGGCAGATCTTTCTCGACACCGAGACGACCGGCCTCAGCCCCGAGTCGGGCGACCGCGTCATCGAGATCGGCTGCGTCGAGCTCGTCAACCGGCGCCTCACCGGCCGCAATCTCCATTTCTACGTCAACCCCGAGCGGCGCAACAGCGAAGACGCCTTCAAGGTGCACGGCCTGGCGGACGATTTCCTCGCCGACAAGCCGCTGTTCGCCCATGTCGTCGACGAGCTCGTCGAGTACGTGCGCGGCGCCGAGATCATCATCCACAACGCCGCCTTCGACGTCGGCTTCCTCGATGCAGAGCTGCGCCGTATCAGCCGGCAGGCGTTCACGACCCACGTCGCCCGCGTCACCGACAGCCTGTCGATGGCGCGCGAGACGTTTCCGGGCAAGTCGAACTCGCTCGATGCCCTCTGCAAGCGCTTCGAGGTCAGCAACGCGGGCCGCAACCTGCACGGCGCCCTGCTCGACGCGGGCCTGCTCGCCGAGGTCTACGTGCGCATGACGCGCGGCCAGGATTCGCTCGTCATCGACGCCGCCGACGCGCTCGCCGCCGAGATGGCGGCTCGGCCGATCGATTTCAGCGGCCTGAGGCTCGTCGTCATCGCCGCCGACGCGATCGAGGTTGCGGCGCACGAAGCGGTGCTCGCCGAGATCGACAAGGCGAGCGGCGACCGCACCCTGTGGCGCAGGGTCGCCGCCGAGGCCGTGGCACAATGAAATGATTCCGTCGGTGGCCGTTTTTGCGCCGCCGCGCGGGCGGTTAGCTCAGCGGTAGAGCACTGCCTTCACACGGCAGGGGTCGCAGGTTCGAACCCTGCACCGCCCACCAGTGAAAATAGCGTGATTCGGGACACGCCGCCTAGCGAAGTACGCAACTTCTACGCAACTTCGGACCCGCGAAGCTCATTCTAGGTCAGCGAGTCGCAACCCTGCTGCGCGGCGCCACTGTCGGCGCGGGGCCTTGGCAGAGCTGGGGTCTGTCAAGCCCCGCGCCGAATCTAGCTCTCCGGCCCGTCGTGCACCATTCCGCCATTTTGTCCGCCAGTCGCGCAGAGGGCGGTTCAAGTGAGCGTTTGGGAATTGAACCGGCGTTCGCGCGCAACTACGGCGTCTGGCCAGGCCCCGAGTGCATGAACGGTTCCATGAGCCGGTGCCGGGCGTTGTGGGCGTCGGTCCACTGCCGTAGCGCCGTGTCGAGGTCTTCCTGCGGCACGACGCGGCCTGCAGTGCGCTCGCGTACGAGCTTCATGTAGGCATGATCTGCCTCTCGTACCTTCTGGTCGGCTGCATGGATTGCGTCGTTGTCCGCTTGGGTTGGCAGTCGCATGGTCCCTCCCGTGAAAGCTGCAGTATGACTAGCCGAACGGGGCTACACCTCGCGCCACCCCTCGGCCGCCTTGGCGAGCTCGGCGATGCCGGCGCCGGTCACCTTCTCGAGCCGAGCGACGAGGTTCTCGACCTCTGGCGTCACACTGCCCGGCTTGACGTGCTGCGCCGCGTTCAGCACCTCGTCGCGCGCGTCGTCGATCGATGCCCGTCGCATGTGCAGGTGCGAGCTGATAACGCGCAGCGACGCCGCCAAGTGCTTCGCCGCAGGTGGACTAGCCTTTGTGGCCATCTGGCATCATGTTGCCATGTGGATCGTCGACGAGCGCACCGGCAAACGGCGCAAGACGCGCCACCGAATGACGCGTGAGTACGCAACGAGCTGGCACTCCGGAGCCGAACCTGATCTTCTGTCGGTCGAAGTGCGCTTGCTGTCGGAGTCACCGGCAGAACACGAATTCAACAGCGCCTGGCTTCGGAAGCGGTGATTCTCCAGCCCGCCGATCCCATCATCGCGAATGCTCCGCGACGATAAACA
>PLZH01000233.1 GCA_003152055.1 Burkholderiales bacterium | reverse complement strand
ACCGCGGCAGCGCTCGCTTCGTCCGCCGGTGGGCCGCCGCGAGCGGCGCGGGGCCTGCGCTTTTGCACGGCCTGCGGCACCGCCGCGCCGGCCGGGGCGCGCTTCTGCGCGAACTGTGCGTTGCCGGCGTGACATTCAGGTAGATCGGTCATGAAGATCCTCATCCTCGGCGGCGGCATCTTCCTCGGCGCGGCCGTCCTGCGCTCGGCGCTCGACCGCGGCCACGAGCTGACCGTGTTCAACCGGGGCCGCGCCCGCAGCGACTGGCCGCAGGGCGCAGAGGCCATCGTCGGCGACCGCAACACCGACCTCGGCCGGCTCGACGGCCTGCGCTTCGACGCCGTCGTCGATACCTGCGGCTACGTTCCGGCCGACGTGAAGAAGAGCGCCGAGGCGCTGCGCGAAACCAGGAGCTACTGCTTCGTGTCGAGTATCTCGGCATATGCGTCGTTCAGGCATGCGCCGGTGCGCGAGATCGACCCGCTCGCCGATTTCTCCAGCCTCGCTCCGGGCGACCACGACCCCGCCCACTACGGCGCGCAGAAGGCGGCGTGCGAGGCCGAAGTTCGCGCCGTTTTCGGCGAGCGCGCGCTCCTGGTCCGGCCGGGCCTCATCGTCGGTCCCGGAGACCGCAGCGGCCGCTTCAGCCATTGGCCGTGGCGGGCGATGCAAGGCGGCGAGATGCTGGTGCCCGACCTCGGCGACGACGAGCCGCTGCAATTCATCGACGTCCGCGATCTCGGCGCGTGGATCGTCCGCCTGCTCGAGCGAGAGGAACGTGGCGCGTTCAATGGCACCGGCCCGGTACGCGGGCCGTCGTGCGCCTGGAGCGATCTGCTCGCGGTCTGCGAAGACGAGGCGGCCAGGCGCGGCGCGGCGGCGCTGCGGGTGACGCCGGTCGCCGAGAGCTTTCTCCTCGATCACGGCGTCGCGCCATGGAGCGAGCTGCCGCTCTGGCTGCCCTCGAGCGACATCGAGCATCATGGGCATTCGCGCGTCGAGATCGAGCGCGCCGATCGAACCCGGCTTACGACGCGGCCGCTCGAACAGACGGTCGCGGCCGTGATGGATGAAGGGGTGCCGGGCGAAGACGATGCGCGGCGGCGCGGCAAGCTGACGCGCGCGCGCGAAACGGAACTGCTCGCGCTGTGGCACCAACACGAGAAGCCGGAGGCAGCACCATGAAAAGCAGCTCGACGCAAGTCGCCATCATCGGCGCCGGCCCGGCCGGCCTGCTCCTCGGCGCCCTGCTCGCCAAGGCCGGCATCGAGTCCGTGATCGTCGAGCAGCGCAGCCCCGAGTACGTGCTCGGCCGCATCCGCGCCGGCGTCCTCGAGCAGGTGACGGTCGATCTGCTCGAAGCCGCCGGCGCCGCAGCGCGCCTGCATGCCGAAGGCCTGCCGCATGAAGGCGTCGAGCTGTGCTTCGGCGGGGCGCGGCATCGCATCGACATGCATCGCCTCACCGGCGGCAAGCGGGTCACCGTCTACGGGCAGACCGAAGTGACACGCGACCTGATGGTGCTGCGCGCCGCGGCCGGCCTTGCCACCGTCTACGACGCCGCCGACGTGCGGCCGCACGGCTTCGACGGCGCCCGCCCCTCGGTACGCTTTCGCAAGGACGGCACCGAGCACGAGCTGCACTGCGACTTCATCGCCGGCTGCGACGGTTACCACGGCATCAGCCGCCAGAGCGTCCCCGAGAGCGCGCTCGAGACCTTCGAGCGCGTCTATCCCTTCGGCTGGCTCGGCGTGCTCTCGGAGACGCCGCCGGTTTCGCACGAACTCATCTACTCCAACCACGAGCGCGGCTTTGCCCTCTGCAGCATGCGCTCGACGACGCGCAGCCGCTATTACGTGCAGTGCCCGCTCGACGACAAGGTGGAAAGCTGGAGCGACGACGCGTTCTGGGGCGAGCTGCGCGCCCGCCTCGACCCGGCGGCGGCCGAAGCGCTTGTCACCGGCCCGTCGATCGAAAAAAGCATTGCACCCTTGCGCAGCTTCGTCGCCGAGCCGATGCGCTTCGGCCGCCTCTTTCTCGCTGGCGACGCCGCGCACATCGTGCCGCCGACGGGCGCCAAGGGCCTCAACCTCGCCGCCGGCGACGTCGGCCTGCTCTCGCGGGCGCTGGCCGAGCACTACAGCGAGAAGAGCGACGCCGGCATCGACAGCTATTCCGAGCGGTGCCTGCGCCGCGTCTGGCGCGCCGAGCGCTTCTCGTGGTGGTTCACCTCGCTCATGCACAAGTTTCCCGACACGGGCGGCTTCGGACAGCGCATTCAACGCGCCGAGCTCGACTACCTCGTGCACTCCGAAGCGGCCTCGACGGCGCTGGCCGAGAACTACGTCGGGCTGCCGCTCGAATCCTGAACCGGGCCCGGATTCAAGTAGGCTCGTGTCTTTCGTCAAGGAGACGCTCATGAACCACGACTCGCGCCGCTCGTTTCTGCTTCTGGGCAGTGCTGGCCTGCTCGCCGCCGCCTTGCCGATGCTCGCTTCGGCGCAGACCGCCGCGCCGAAGAACCGGGCCCTGTTCCAGGTGACCGACAACGACCCCGGGCGCTGGAACCTGATCCTCAACAACATGCGGGCCGTTCGTGAAGGCGTGGGCAGCGAAGGCGTCGAGATCGAGCTCGTCGCCTACGGCGACGGCGTGTTGATGCTCAAGGGCGATTCGGTCGTCGGCCAGCGCATCGCCGAAGCGCTCAAGGCTGGCGTGAAGATCAACGCCTGCCAGAACACGATGAACAGCATGAAACTGTCGCCGGCCGAGATGCTGCCCGAGATCGGCTACGTGCCTTCGGGCGTCGTCGAGGTCATGCGCAAGCAGCAGCAGGGATGGGCCTACATCCGCTCCTGATTCAGGCCTTCGCGACGGCGAGCCAGCGATCGAGACGCTCGCGGTCGGCGAGCAATTCGGCGCTCGCGCCTTCGTGGACGATGGCGCCGCGGTCGAGCACGACGGCGCGCGCCGTGATCGGCAGAATGAGGCGCGGGTTCTGCTCGACGATGATGGCCGAGACGCCTTCGTCGCGAACGACACGAGCGATCGCCTGCAGCAACTCCTTGACGATGATGGGCGCGAGCCCTTCGAGCGGCTCGTCGAGCAGCAGCAGCTTCGGGTTCAGCACCAGGGCACGGGCCACCGCGAGCATCTGCTGCTCGCCGCCGGAAAGCTGGTTGCCCATGTTGGCCTTGCGCTCCTCGAGCCGCGGAAACATCGCGTAGACGCGCGCCGGCGTCCACGGTCCCGGGCGTGCGACGGCGGTGAGGTTCTCGTCGACCGTCAGCGAGCGGAAGATGTTTCGCTCCTGCGGCACCCAGCCGATGCCGGCGGCGGCGCGTGCATGCGGTGGCAGCGCCGTCACGTCGCGGCCGGCGAGCGCGATGCGGCCGCCGTGCCGCCGCGTCACGCCGATCAACGTGTTGAGCAGCGTCGTCTTGCCGGTACCGTTGCGACCGAGGAGCGCCAGCGACCGGCCTTCGTCGAGCGAGAAATCGACGCCCTGCACGACGATGGCCTCGCCATAACCCGAGCGGAGCTGCTCGACGCGAAGCAGCTCAGCCATGCGGCGCCTGCGCGTCGACCATATCGTCTTCGCCGAGATACACGGCCTTGACCCGCGAATCGTTCGAGATCGTCGCCACGTCGCCTTCGGCGAACACGGCGCCGTTGAC
>PLZH01000056.1 GCA_003152055.1 Burkholderiales bacterium | reverse complement strand
CCGGTTGTCTATTGCGCCGACGCGCCCGCGGGCCGGCGCGGCGACGACTTCGCGGCAGGTCGACCGCGGTGGCTCGCGCAGGCCGCCCTGCGCCGCGCAGATCGCGAGGAACTTGGCCAGCGCCTGGCCACCATCGAGGGTGCGCGTGGCAAGCGCGAGCCCGGTGCCGGCCGCCGCGCGGCCGGCCATCTCGAGCAACTCGCCGGCGAGCGTCAGGGAACGCTCGCGCAGGTCCTGCGGCGCATCGGCGCGGCGCTCGAGCACCGCGAGCGCGTCGAGGGCCTCGAGCGCCGGACCGATGCCACGACCCACCGGCTGGCGCCCGTCGGTCTCGAGCACGCGCACCTGCAGGCCGATGGCCGCACCGACCGCGACGAGCGCGGCACCGAGCGATTGCGCCACGGCGCTGCTGCGCACCTTGGCGGTCGGGCCGACGGGAAGGTCGATGAGCACACGCTCGGAGCCGACGGCCGACTTCTTCGACAGCACCGAAGCGACGAGCTGCGCCTCGCTGTCGAGGTCGAGCGGGCGCTCGACCCGGATCAGGGCATCGTCGGCCGGGCTCAGCCGCGCCGCCCCGCCCCAGGCGATGCAAGCGCCCTCACGCTCGACGACGCGGCGCATCGTCGCCGCGTCGAGCGCCACCGGGGCGAGGGTCTCCATCGCGTCGGCAGTGCCCGCGGGCGAAGTGATGGCGCGTGAAGAGGTCTTCGGCATGACGACGCCGAGCGCCGCGACGATGGGCACGACGATCAGCGTCGTGCGGTTGCCGGGCAGGCCGCCGACGCAATGCTTGTCCATCACCGGCGAGACGCCCCAGCGGATGCGCTCGCCGACATCGACCATGGCGCGCGTGAGTGCGATCGTCTCGCGCTCGTCGAGGCGGCCGCCGGCACAGGCGGTGACGAATGCCGCGAGATGCAGGTCGGAAAGCCGGCCGCGGCTTACGTCCTCCATGAGCGCGTGCATCGCATCGTCGTCGAGACGGCTGCCGTAGACCTTGGCGCGCAGGAAACGCAGCGAATCGACCGGCGGGGCGTGGCGCACGATGAGCTCGTCGCCTTCGCGCAGATCCAAAAGCTCCCATGCGGCATCCGAGAGCGCGGCCTCGTCGTTGCCCAGCCAGCCGGCCTCGACGCGGTGCAGGATCGCCGGCAGCTCGTGCCCGCGGGTCACGACCTCGACCTGGGCTTGCGACTCGAACCCCTCGGCTCGGCACACCGCACAGTCGCTGCGCATGTAGACCACCGCCTGCTGGTACGTGTCGATCAACGCCCGGCGCGCACGCAGCCGCTCCGGCGCAGCCGGGCTCGAGGCGTTCGCGTCGGCGGGCGTCACAGTTCGGCCGTGTCGCGATACTCGGGCACCGTACAGGGCCAGCGGTGGCGCTCCTCGATCGCCTGGCGCAAGGCATCGGCCGGCACCGGCTCGCCATGCGTGACGTAAATGCGCTGCGGTGCCGCGGGCAATGCGCCGACCCACGCAAGCAGCTCGTCGCGGTCGGCGTGCGCCGAAAGGGCGTCGATCTTCGCCACCTCGGCCCGCACCGCAACATACTGGCCGAAGATCTTCACCGTCGTCGCGCCGCCGACGATGGCCGCGCCGCGCGTGCCGGCCGCCTGGAAGCCGGCGAAGAGGATGCTGTTGCGCGGGTCGGGGGCGAACGCCTTGAGGTGATGCAGCACACGGCCGCCGGAGGCCATGCCGCTCGCCGAAACGATGACGGCGGGCATGCGCAGTTCATTGAGGCGCTTGGACTCCTCGACGCTGTTGACGATGCGCGCGGCGCCGCACATCGCCTCGCACTCCTGCGTGCTGAGGCGATGCTCCGCGTGATGGCGCACGTAGATTTGCGTCGCGTCCGCCGCCATCGGGCTGTTCAGGAACACCGGCAAATCGGGGATGCGGCGCTCCTCCTTGAGCCGGTGCAGGCACCACAGCAGCGTCTGCGCGCGGCCGACGGCGAAGGCCGGGATGATGACGATGCCGCCCCGCGCCGCGGTGCGGCTGACGACGTCGGCGATCGTTGCCAACGGATCGATCGACGCGTGCGCGCGGTCGCCATAGGTCGACTCGACGACCACCCAGTCGGCGGCCTCGGGCACTGCCGGCGGTCGCATGAGCAGGTCGTGGCTGCGCCCGAGGTCGCCGGAGAACAGCAGCGAGCGACGCTCCCATTCGACGCGCACGCTCGCCGCGCCGAGCAGGTGGCCGGCGGTCCGCAGCAGTACGCGCACACCCGGGATGGGCTCGAAGCCCTCGTCGAAGGGGCGCGCCGTGAAGCACTCGAGCGCCTGCCGCGCATCGTGCTCGGTGTAAAGCGGCAGCGCCGGGTGGTGCTTCGAGTAGCCATGGCGGTTCGCGTAGTCGGCCTCCTCTTCGAGGAGCCGGGCGGAATCCAGCAGCATCAGGCCGCAGAGCTCGCGCGTCGCCGCGCTGCAGTGCACGCGGCCGCGGAAGCCGAGCTCCGCCAGGCGCGGCAGGAAGCCGCTGTGATCGAGATGCGCATGAGTGAGGACGACCGCGTCGATGCTCGCCGGCGGCACCGGGAAGCCTTCCCAGTTGCGCAGGCGCAGCTGCTTCAGCCCCTGGAAAAGGCCGCAATCGACAAGCAACCGGCGCCCATGGTGCTCAAGCAGGTATTTCGATCCGGTCACGGTGCCGGTGCCGCCGAGGAACGTCAGCCGCATGATTCGCCTTGTCGCTGGAAGACCTGTGCATGGTGGGGCGCCTGGGGCCGGGCGGATTGACCTGCGTCAATCGAGAACGCAAGGGCTTCGCCGCTGACTGCCTTGCTCAGGCTTGCGGCGCATCAAGCTCCTCGCGCGGTCGCCATGCATCAATGGGTGCCGAACCGGATTCGCATGTTTCCTGCCTTTGACCCCTGGCTGACGAGTAGCGTTGCAGCCGACGTCGCGATGGCCGCGTCTGCGAGCGCCGATGCGCTGGCGACGCGCCAGGCTCGCCGTCTCGCCGCCCTGCTGTCCTCGGCGGCGCGTCGATCGCCGGCGTATCGCCGCCTCCTTGGCGGTCGCAACGCCTCGCAAGTGCGGCTGCAGGACCTGCCCGTCACGCGCAAGCCCGATCTGATGAACAGATTCGCCGAATGGGTCACCGAACCGGAGATCCGTCTCGATGCGTTGCGCCGCTTCACCGCCGACCCGTCGCGCATCGGCGAGCCGTTCATGGGGCGCTACGTCGTATGGGAAAGTTCAGGAAGCAGCGGCGAGCCTGCAATTTTCGTTCAGGACGCGTCGGCCATGGCTGTCTACGATGCGCTCGAGGCCTTGCGCAGGCCGGTCCTGAGACCCCTGCAGCGCTTCTTCGATCCGTGGGGGCTGGGCGAACGCATCGTCTTCGTCGGCGCGACCGGCGGCCACTTCGCGAGCATCGTGTCGATCGAGCGCCTGCGCCGCCTGAATCCGGCGCTGTCGGGCCGTCTGCGCAGCGTCTCGTTCCTGCAGCCTGTGCAGCGTCTGGTGGGCGAACTGCAGGACCAGGCGCCGACCGCCGTAGCCACCTATCCGAGCGCGGCAGTACTGCTTGCGGAGGAACGTCTCGCAGGACGCCTGAATATCGCGCCGCAGGAGATATGGACCGGCGGCGAGACGCTGTCTCCGGCGATGCGCCGGTTCGTCGAGCAGGCCTTCGGCTGCCCGGTCGTCAACAGCTACGGGGCATCGGAGTTTCTGTCGCTCGGCTGCGAATGCCGATGCGGTTCCCTGCACCTGAACGGCGACTGGGTCATCCTCGAATCGGTCGACGCACACGGCGCTGCGGTCGCTCTGGGCGCGGTCGGCGCGACGACCTTGCTGACCAATCTGGCCAACCACGTCCAGCCGCTGATCCGCTACGACCTCGGCGACCGCATCACGCTGCATGCGGCGCCTTGCGCGTGCGGCTCGAGGCTGCCGGTCATCGAGGTGCAGGGCCGCTGCGACGACACGCTGTGGCTCGGCTCGCCCGGCACGGCGACGGTGCACGTGTTGCCGCTCGCCTTGAGCACCGTGCTCGAAGACGCCGCCGGCCTGTTCGACTTCCAGCTCGTCCAGGAGGGGCCGAGCGAGTTGCGGTTGAGCAGCGCAAGGCGCGGCGAGGCGGCCGCGGGCGCCCTGCGACGAGCCGCCACGATGCTCGCCGCGTTTCTCGCGGAGCAAGGTGCGGGCGTCGTGCAGATCCACTGCCGCAGCGGTCAGCCCTGCCGGCGCGGGCGCACCGGAAAACTCAAGCGGATCATCGCGTCGCCACACTGAGCGCCACATCCCGCGCTCGCACCAGGGCCGATGCCGACGGCTCAACGCTGGCGGACGTAGGTTCCAGGCGCTGCGTCGCGCGGCGCAAGGCCGGCCGCGGGCGCTCCCATGGCCGGCGGCGCGACACGCCGCTTCGAATGTCCGCCCAGCCACTTCACCCATGCCGTCCACCAGGAGCCGGGGACAGAGGGTGTCGCTTCGATCCATTCATCGGGCCTCAGGCGGCGGTCGCCGGCGTGCCAGTCGCGCATCCGGTAGCTCGATTTCGCCCCGCCCGGCGGGTTGACGATGCCGACGTTGTGGCCACCGGCGGTGAGGACGAAGGTCTGATCGGCGTCGGTCAGCGCGTGCAGCTTGAACACCGATCGCCACGGTGCCACGTGGTCCTGCACGGTGCCGACGTTGAAGATCGGCACGCGGATGTCGCCGAGGCTGACCGGCTGGCCGTCGACCTCCCATTCGCCGCGCGCAAGGGCATTGCGCAAGAACATGCCGCGCAGGTATTCGATGTGCATGCGAGAGGGCAGCCGCGTGCCGTCGGCGTTCCATGCCATCAGGTCGCTCACCGGCTGGCGCTCGCCCAGCAGACGGTTGTGCAGCCGGTACGACCAGATCAGGTCGTTGGAGCGCAGCATCTGAAAGGTGCTCGCCATCTGCCGCTTGTCGAGGTAGCCGCGTTGCGCCATCAGGTTTTCGAGGAACGCGACCTGGCCCTCGTCGATGAAGAGAGCGAGCTCGCCCGGCTCCGTGAAATCGGTCTGCGCCGCGAGAAGGGTGAGCGTCTGCAGCGGCGAGTCGCCGCTGCGTCCGAGCGCGGCGGCAACCGTGGCGAGCAAAGTGCCGCCCAGGCAGTAGCCGGCCGCGTGCACCTTCGCGCCGGGAACGATGCTGCCGATCGCCTGCAGGGCCGCGCGCACACCGAGGTCGGCGTAGGCGTCCATGCCCAGGTCGCGGTCGTCGCGATCGGGGTTCTTCCAGGAGATCGCGAACACCGTGAAGCCACTGTCGACCAGGTGCTTGATCAGCGAATTGCCGGGCGACAGATCGAGGATGTAGTACTTCATGATCCATGCCGGCACGATCAGCACGGGCTGCGCGTGGACGGTGCGGGTCGTCGGCGTGTACTGGATCAGTTCCATCAGGCGGTTGCGCAGCACGACCCGGCCCGGCGTGATCGCGACGTCGCGCCCGACCTCGAAGGCTTCGGCGCCGACCGGGGGAAGATCGGCGGCTTCGTGCCAGGCGTCTTCCGCCGCGTGGACCAGTCCGCGCATCAGGTTCGCGCCGCCTTCCTGCACCGTGCGGCGCTGCACGACCGGATTCGTCGCAATGAAATTCGACGGTGCGACCATGTCGAGCCACTGCCTTGCCGCAAAGCTCACCATCTGCTCGTGATGCTGCGTGGTCCCCGGCACGCCGGTCGTCGCCCGTTGCCACCACTGTTCCTGCAGCAGGAAGACCTGCGCCATCGCGCCGAAAGGCCGTTCATGCCACGCCGGGTCGACGAAGCGCTTGTCCTGCGGCATGGCCTGGGCGGCTTCGGCGCCCGACCCTATCGCGTGCCAGGCGCGCAGCCACTGTTCGACGCCGTATTGGGCGATCTCCCATTGCTTGGCGGGCGAGGCCAGCAGGTGCACGGCCCAGTCCATGAAGGCGCTCGCAGTCGTCGCCGGGGCGAGGGCGGCGCCCGGCATCTGCCAGAAGGGCGTGAGTCCGCGCTCGAGCGACTGGTAGGTCACGAAGGCGGCGGACGGCACGCTTTCGCCGCCGAGCCAGGGACTGTTGCCGCGTTCGCGCAAACCGGTCTGAGGCACCGGCACCTCGGACTTCGGCACGGTGGAAACGAGGCTAGCGGTCAAGAGGGGCTCCATGGGTACGGAAGTCAATCGAGACGCCACGTGTAGCGCGTCCACGGCATGGCGTCGGCCGCTCGGTGCGTCACAGGCCGGCTGCGCGCAGCCGCTGCAACAGATCGACCCGCTCGTCGACCCGGCCTGCCCGCGGCATGCCCCGGAAGGCGCCTACCCTGAGTGCCAAGATTCGCTTCATTCCTGACTCCTTGAAGATCCGCGGACGGGTTGCCACGGCCCCGATTCGCCGCAACAAGAGGATGCCCAGCCAGGGCGTTGCGTGTCTTGACGGCGGTCAAACGGCGCGCGGTCGGCGCCTCGCCGGACACCGAGCCTTCGCCGAGTTGATGCTCGTCAATTGGCGGTGGCGGCCAGCGCTCGAGAATTGGTCGTGCCTTCCATTCACCATCGCCCGCCATGGACCTTCGTACGCAAGCCCATCTGAAAACACTGCGCGATCTGCTGACGTACCGTCTCGCGGAATTGCGCGCTGACGTCCACGCTGCCGAGCAGGAGCGCCGCGATTCGGCCGGGGCCGTCACGCCGGAGGTGGCCGACCGCAAAGACGAGGCCGCGCAACACCAGTGGTCGGACCTGGGCGGCGCGCAGGAGCAGCGCGACCGCGACGAGATGAACCAGGTCGAGGCGGCCCTGCATCGTCTCGACGCCGGGACTTACGGCGACTGTGCCGATTGCGGCGAACCGATTCCGATGCAGCGTCTGCTCGTGCAACCCGCCGCGGAGCGCTGCGCACCGTGCCAGGCCACGCACGAACATGCGATGGAGCACTTGCGGCAGGCGTGACGACGCGGACAGCGACATCTTCGAAGACCCGCGAGCGTGCATCGTAGAAGCGGGTACCGCCAACCACGACCCGATGCGCAAGGGTCTTGCCGGCGATGCCTTTCGCCCTCAGGCGAGGTACTTGCCGCCGTTGATCGACAGCGTGATACCGTTGATGAAGCCGGCGTCGTCGGCGGCCAGGAAGACGACGCCGCGGGCGATCTCAGCCGGCGTGGCGAGGCGCCCGGCGGGCACCCCTTTCAGGATCTGCTCGAGCACTTCCGGGCGCACCGCGCCGACCATCGCCGTGTCGGTGTAGCCGGGCGCGACCACGTTCGCAGTGATGTTGTGCGACGCGCCTTCGAGCGCCAGCGACTTGGTGAAGCCGATCACGCCGGCCTTGGCCGCGGCATAGTTGGTCTGCCCCGCCTGGCCGGACAGGGCATTGACCGAGCTGATGTTGATGACGCGGCCGAAGCGCCGCTCGCGCATGCCTTCGACGAGCACCCTGCACATGTTGAAGCAGCCGCCCAGGTCGATCTCGATCACCTCGCGCCACTGCTGTGCCGTCATCTTGTGCAGCAGCGCGTCGCGCGTGATGCCGGCGTTGTTCACCANNTGGTGATTGTCGGCGTAAGTCGCCGCGACGCGGTAGCCGGCACCGAGCAGGGCCTCGGAGATGGCGGCCCCGATCCCGACCGTGCCGCCGGTGACGAGTGCCAGACGTCGATCAGCCGGTCCGCCAGTCATGCAAGCACGATAGGAGGGAAAGGGCCGCGTTGCCTTGATCCTCGTCAATCCGCCGCGGCCGGAGCCCGTTCTGAGACGGGCCACATTCGCTTCGATTGATGTGTATCAGATGCATCCGTCTCGCCGCCTCTAGAGTTCGCGAGGTCGGCCCCTGGGCCTCGCTTGGCGTGTGCATGAAGATGCTTCGATTTCCTCGCCGCTGGCTCGCTGTCGTGACGACTGCGGCGCTGAGCGCCTGCGCCACGCTGCTGCCCACGACCAAGCAGGAAGTCGTATCGAACTGGAACAGCTATGCCGATGCTGTGCACTGGCTGTCTGCCATCGAGCCATACAAGAGCACCCGCGCCGACGTCCATCGCAGCGGACTGGATCCGCAGCTCAACTCGGCGATCACGGTGCTGCATTTCGCCGACATCCTGCAACGGTTCTCCGCCGCTGCCCTGATCGAGCCGCAAGACGTGGACCGCGGCATCCGCGATTGTCTGCATGCCGGCAAGCAGTGCACCGCCTACGCGATTTCGGTGAAGAAGGTCGAGCGCAAGCGCATTGGCAGTTTCTGGGCCGACTCGTTCAACTTCAAGCGCGAGTCGCTGACGACCGGCTGGAGCGTCGACGCGCTGCTCGTCTTCGTCGATGACGAACTGGTGTACGAACTGATCGGCGGCCAGCCGAACATCAGCGAATACGAGGTAGTGCGTAACCCGCTCGGCCCGCTGCAGGGCTGGAGCGACGAGATGGTCAAAGCGCTGCGCTAGACAGCGCGGCCGCGAGAGGGATCTTCCGGGGCGATTGCAGCGCGCCTCGCCGAACGTCGCTGCCAGAGTGCCTGCGCCGCCTGCGCCGCGGCCTTGACTTACGTCAAGGCGAAGACCAGTGGCACGCCGACACTGCACTCATCGACCCCTCGAGGAACGAACCCATGTATCAGCGAATTCTCGTGCCCATCGATGGCAGCCCGACGTCGATCCAGGGTCTGGATGAGGCCGTCAAGCTCGCGAAGCTCACCGGCGGGAGCCTTCGTCTCGTCCATGTCGCGAACGAGCTGACGTTTGCCACCGGTTTCGAGATCTACACCGGCGACGTGATCGGAATGCTCAAGGAGGCGGGTGAGCAGATCCTCAGCGAGGCGAAGGCGCGCGTGCAAGCAAGCGGCATCGACGCGGCGACGTTCCTCTTCGAGAACTTCGGCAGTCGCGTCTGCGACGTCGTCGTCGACGAGGCGAAAAGGTGGAATGCCGATCTCATCGTCATCGGATCGCACGGTCGTCGTGGGATCGGGCGCCTTGTCATAGGAAGCGACGCCGAGCAGATCGTCCGCATGGCTCCGGTGCCGGTGCTGCTCGTCCGCGCGCCGATCACCAAGGCGAATCCGGCGCTCGCGCCGAGCCGCGACAAAGCTGCGCCTGCGCCAAGCGCCGTGCCGACCTGATTGCGAAGCGCGCTGGGCGCAGCCGTAGGAAGGCTCGCGCTCGTTCGCGATCGCGGCAGCGCCGGCTGATTGCGGGGAAGCTCGGATCGCGGTGCTAGCTTCAGGCGTCATGGCGTCGCCCGCTTTCGACGAGTCGCTCCTGCTTCTGCGCACGAAGCGTTTCGGCACGTTCTGCTTCGCGAGCCTGCTGTCGAACATCGGCACCTGTGCGCAACAGGTGGCGCAACCCTGGCTGCTGCTGAGTCTGGGTGCCTCTTCTTTCGTCGTGGGCCTCGACAACTTCGCACTGGGCGCTCCGGTGTGGCTGCTGACGATCGCCGGAGGCGTGCTCGCCGACCGGGCCGATCGGCGCCTCGTGATCGCGCGCTTCCAGTCGATCCAGATGCTCTGCCCCCTGTTGATCGTGGGCCTTCTTCTCGCAGGAACGGTGCAGCCCTGGATGGTCGTGGCGATATCACTGATCGTGGGCATCACCGATGCCTTGTCCATGCCGTCGTTTCAATCGATCGTTCCGTCGATCGTGCCGCGCAATCGGATTTCCGCGGGTCTTGCTCTTAACGCGACGCAGTTCAATCTCTCGCGCATCCTCGGCCCCGCGCTGGCAGGCCTCTTGATGGTCAGCGTCGGCGCGATCGGATGCTTCGCCGTCAACGCGGCGTCCTACGTACCGTTCGTCGCGGTCGCGCTATGGATCCTTCCGCACGCGGCGAGGCAGGGCACCCGCGCTCGGTCAGCGGGCGGCCACCATCTGCTTGACGGCGTTCGCGAGGTGATGCGCGCGCCGCAGCTGCGCGGCGCGGTGCTCACCGTGTTCGTGACGAGTCTGCTGTGCGGCCCGCTCATCACGTTCTGTCCAGTCCTCGTGAGGGAAGTCTTCCATGGCGATGCCGGTCAGTTCAGCATCGCCGTGGGTGCATTCGGTGCCGGCGGCTTGTTGGGCGCAGTGGCGCTGCTGTTCGTCGACAGCAAATCGGATCGCCGCCTGCTGAGCTCGTGGCTCGCATGCGGCTACGGCGTCGTCACGATGCTGGCGGCGCTGAGCCCCTGGTTCCTCGCGCTGGCGGTTCTGCTCGTGCTGGCCGGCGTCGCCATGAGTGTCAGCAAACACGTCGGCCAACACGGTGGCGCAGTCGATCTCGCCTGCGACGCTGCGTGGTCAGACCGTCAGCCTGTACATGCTCGCGGTACGCGGTGGCACGTCGTTGGGCGGCTTGCTGACGGGCGCTTCGATCAGCTTGCTCGGCGTGCGTCACGCGCTGCTGCTCAACGGCGCGCTGGCGATCGGCGCGCAGTTGCTGATCGGGCGAAAGTGGACGCGTCCGGAGATCGGGCACGCCACTTGATCCAAGGGGGGCCGCGGTTTGACGTCCGTCAAAGCCGTGGTGTCGCCCTGTATGACACTGGATCCACGCTTTCGCCTCTTGGCATGTCACGAACGGAGTCCCGCCATGTATCAGCGCATTCTTGTTCCCGTCGACGGCAGCCTGACCGCCAAGGCCGGCCTCGACGAAGCCATCCGCTTGGCCAGGCTTACGGGCGCCGAGTTGCGCCTGATGCATGTGCTGGATGCTGCGGCATACGCGACCGGCTTCGAGCCCGCCAACGTCTATTGCAACGAAGTGCTTCCCCTCATGAAGCGGGCCGGTGCACGGATACTCGAGGAGGGCAAGGAGCGAGTCGAGCGAAGCGGCCTGAAGGCGGATTGCGTGCTTCTCGAGACCGTGGCCGACCGCGTCTGTGACCTCGTCGCCGCGCAGGCGATCGACTGGAGCGCCGACCTCATCGTGATAGGCACGCACGGCCGGCACGGCGTCGGGCGGCTGTTTCTGGGCAGCGATGCCGAGCAGATCATGCGGACGGCGCCCGTCCCGGTCTTGCTCGTCAGGACCGATGGCGAAGAAGGAGCCCGGAGCATGCGGCGTGTCGCGGGATCGGAGTCATCCGCCGCCGTCGCGATGTGAGCGTGATTGCGGCACAGCGCGCACCACTGGCGCCTTCGAGAGCGGGCATCATGTGTCCATGAGCGCCGTTGGAAGGCCCGCGTTGCCATCGAATGCGCGCACCCTGGTGCAACTCTTCACCGCGCGCGTCGCCGATACGCCGCAAGCCGAAGCCTATCGCCAGTTCGACAGCGCGACCGGCGCATGGATCGGCACGACCTGGGCCCAGGCCGCCGAGCGCGTTGCGTCGTGGTCCGGTGCGCTATGCGACCTCGGCCTGCCGCGTGGCGCGCGTATCGCCATCCTCCTGCCGAACGGCCTCGACGCCGTCTGCATCGACCTGGCGGCGCTGACACTGGCTCTCGTTCCGGTGCCGATGCACGCGCTCGACAACCCGCAGAGCATCGCCTACATCCTTGGCGACAGCGACGCCTCGCTGCTCGTGGCCGCATCCGACACGCAATGGCGGGCCATCGCCGCGGTCGGTGCGGCATGGCCCGCGCTGAGGCAGGTCGTGGTCATGCGCCAGGAGGTCGTCGGCTCGCCCGCATCTGGCGCGGTGCCCGTTGTCGGCCTGACGCAATGGCTGTCGCTTCGACAGCCCGCGCCTCTTGCCGGTATCGGTGCGCCGGAACCTCCTTCGGAGACGGATCTCGCGGCGCTGGTCTACACCTCGGGCACGATGGGCAAGCCCAAGGGCGTGATGCTCACGCACGGCAACGTCATGTCGAACGTTGCCGCTGCGCTCGCCCGCGTGGCGCCGCTGCAGGGCGACATCTTTCTCTCTTTCCTGCCGCTGTCTCACACGTTCGAGCGGACGGCCGGCTACTACCTGCCGATCGCTGCGGGCGCCTGCGTCGCCTACTCGCGCTCGGTGGCACAGCTCGGCGAAGATCTGCGCAGCGTACGACCGACGGTCCTCGTCTCCGTGCCGCGCATCTACGAGCGCGTCTACGCTACGCTGCAGGAAACGCTCGCCGGCTCGGCAACGAAGCAGCGGCTCTTCGGTTGGGCTGAAGCCGTCGGCTGGCGTCGCTTCTGCCGGCGCCAGGGGCTTGCCGTGGAAGGCACTACGTCGCCGGCGCTGGACGCGCTGGCATGGCCGCTGCTCGATCTCCTCGTCGGCCGGCGCATGAGGGCGTCTTTCGGCGGCCGCCTGCGCATCGCAGTCAGCGGCGGCGCGGCGCTGGCGCTGCCGATCGCGCGTTGTTTCCTCGGCCTGGGCCTGCCCGTTCTGCAGGGCTACGGCATGACCGAGACATCGCCGGTCGTCGCCGTCAACGCGCCGGACGACAACGACCCGACCACGGTCGGCCGGGCCCTTGCCGGCGTCGAGGTGCGAATCGCCGAGAACCGCGAGCTTGTGGTGCGCGGCCCGAACGTGATGCGCGGCTACTGGAAACGTGACGACGACACGGCGCGGGCCTTCGTCGACGGCTGGCTGCGCACCGGCGACCAGGCGGCGATCGAAGGCGGCCGGATCCGCATCCTCGGCCGCCTCAAGGAAATCATCGTCACGTCAACGGGCGAGAAGATCGCGCCGGCGGATCTCGAACTGGCGATCACCGCCGATCCGCTGTTCGAGCAGGCCTACGTTTTCGGCGACAACCGACCGTTCATCGCTTGCATGGTCGTGCTCGCCCGCGCTTCGTGGGTGCGCCTGGCATCGGATCTGGGGCTCGACCCGCTGGCGCCGGCGAGTCTCGAGGCGCGCGCCGCGCGCGCCGCCGTGCTCGAGAAGATCGCCTCGCTGGCCCGCGAGTTTCCCTATTACGCCCGGCCGCGCGCCGTCTCGATCACCCTGGAACCGTGGACGATCGAGAACGGTCTGATGACGCCGACGCTCAAGCTGAAGCGCAACAACCTGGCGGCCCGCTACGCGAGTGAAATCGACGCCTTGTACCAGCGCTAGACGAGCATCGTCGGATGCGAAGATGGCCAGGTCGTCGCCCGGGCAGACCCGCGGCGTACGGTCGCGGGCTCTTATAGCCCTACCAGGTAATTCGCCAGGTTCTCGATGTCCTGCGCGCTCAGGGTATTGGCGACGCTCGTCATGTTGCCCGCATCGTTGGTTCGCTTGCGGGCCTTGAAATCGCTCAGTTGCTTGACGATGTAGTCGTAGTGCTGGCCGGCCACACGCGGGATCTCGTTCTGGCCGGCGAACCCGCCGAGGTGGCACATCGTGCAAAGCGTTTCATCGGCCTTGAGCTTGCCGAGCCTCGCCTTGGCCGGATCCGTCGCAAAGCTCTGCACCGGCGGCCTCTGCTTGGCAAAGTAGTCCGACAACTCGTGCATCTCATCGCGCGTCAGGCCGACGGCGATCGGGCTCATCAAATCATTGGCGCGGCGACCTTCCTGGAAATCACGCAACTCCAAGTACATGTAGCGCGATGTCTGGCCGGCCAGGATCGGGTAGGCCGGCTGGGTCGACTTCCCCTGCGGCCCGTGGCAGGCCGCGCAGACGGCGACCTTGGGAGGCACCGCGTCCGCGGTCTGCGCCTGCACCGCGAGACCTGCCGAAGCCATCAGCAGGCCCGCGAGCACCCGGCACGAGAACGTCATGCCGAGTCGTCGGTCGATCAGGGAAGTGCGAACACGATAACCGAGTTGCCCCGCTTAAAGTCGAGTTGGGTGTTGCCGCCCGCGGCCACGGCGACGTACTGTTTGCCTCCGACCATGTACGAGACGGCCGGCGCGTTGACCCCGGCGCCGCACTGGTATTCCCAGAGCATCTTGCCGGTNNGGTTGTTCGGTGTCGAACTTCCACGCGACCTTGCCCGTGTCAAGGTTGACGGCGGCCAGCCGCCCCCATTGCTTCTCGCTGGCGATCACCTTGAACGCTCCGCCGAGCCAGAGCTTGCCGCCAGGGTATTTCGCATCTTCGACGTGGTAGGTCATCGGCTGATGCAGGTTCGCGGCATAGGCCAGATGCAGCACCGGATTGACCGCCATCGGGCTCCATTCGACCCCGCCGTTCGCGCCGGGCAGCATGCGTGCACCGTCCTTGGTTGGCAGCACCCACATGTTCTCCTGCGGAATCATGGCCTCGCTGAACCGGATCAATTCGCCCGTGACGCGGTCATTGACGTAGATGTGACCGGTCTTGCCGCCATGAATCGCGACCTTGTGCACCCGGCCATCCTTGCCCATGGCCTCGGTGAGCACGACGGGCGAAACGGCGTCCAGATCCCAGACATCGTGCGGCACATACTGGAAGTGCCACTTGTAGGCGCCGGTGTTCAGATCGACCGCGACCATTGAATCGGTATACAGGTTGTCTCCGGGCCGCTCGGCGCCATACAGATCGGGGCTGGGGTTGCCCACGACGAAGAACGCGGTGTTGGTTTCCCGGTCGATCGCCGGCGCCATCCAGACACCGCCGCCCAGGACCTTGTAGAAGTCGCCGCTCTTGGCGAGCTGCGCCTTCTCGGCCGCCAGGTCGCGGTGCAGGTTGCGGTTCGTGGCGTCATTGACCGCCCACACGCCCTCGCTGCCCTTTTCCGGGATCGTGTTGAACGTCCACAGCAGCTTGCCGTCTTTCGCGTCGTAAGCCTTCACGAAGCCTCGGATGCCGTACTCGCCACCATTCGTGCCGATCAGGACCTTTCCGTTCACGGCGACCGGTGCCATCGTCTCGGAATAGCCGGCCTCGGGGTCCGCGACCTGCACTGCCCACAGCACCTTGCCCGTCTTGGCATCAAGTGCAAGGAGTTTCGCGTCTAGCGTGCCCATGTACAGCCGGTCACCCATGACCGCCACGCCGCGGTTGTTGGGTCCACAGCAGTAGGTCGTCACGGCGCCCATCTTGTGCTTGTAGTGCCAATACTCCTTGCCGGTCGCCGCGTCGAGGGCGTACACATGGTTGTACGACGTGGTGATGTACATGATTCCATCGACCACGATCGGCGACGTCTCCATGGATTCCAGCACTTCGGTCTGGAACTGGAACGCGGGCCGAAGCTTGTGCACGTTCGAGGTATCGATCTGCGTTGCCGGGTAGTACCGGGTCTGCGCATAGCTCATGTTGGACTGAAGATAGTTGACGCCGTCCTTGTCGGCCGCGTCGAGCTGCCCCTGTGACACGGCAACGTTTTTCGGCACGGGCGCTCCGGTCGCCGCGCCCTGGTCCGAGACTTCGGCTTGCCCCATGACGCCTCCTGCAGCCACGCACAGTGCGGCTGCAACTCCCATGGCGCGCCATGGACTCGACCCGAACCTGACTTGCTTCATCGTTATCTCCTCGGTGTTGGTAGCATCGCCTTCGCCGCGGCGAGACCACGGCGGGCAACCGATCTTCGACTCATCTCACAATCCACCCGTCGCCCAGCGTGAATTGGGGCCAGTCCCTACAAGCGCCGACCGACCAATAGCGTACTCAGATCGAGGCCCGCTGGAAACAGAAATCTTTCGCTGCAGTGCAGCATCGCTCTCCCTGTTCAGGATCCTCATGAAGCCCATGCCCTGTCAAGTCCGCAGCTCATTGCTCGCCTGGATCTGTGCCGCCGCCGCCGTTCTGCCGATGGCCGGCGCATACGCGCAGGCTGCGAGCAATCCCAACCTCAACGCGCAGTTGCTGGTCGCTGCGCGGCAGGAGGACATCGCGAGGGTGGAGCGCGTGCTGGCACAAGGCGCGGTGCCGAATTCGCGCAACCGGCTCGGCAAGACGGCGCTGTTGCTCGCCTGCGAAAAGGGCAACCTCGCGCTCGCCGAACTCATGCTGCACAACGGTACGGACATCTCGATGGCGTCCATCGAAGGCGTGACGCCGCTGATGGCCGCGAGCTACGCCGGCAATGCGGATCTGGTCAAGCGCCTGCTTGCGGCCGGCGCAAGCGCCGCGCCGGTCGACCGCATGAACAAGCCCGCGATCGTCTACGCGGCGGGGCAGGGACATGCGGCGGTCGTGGATGCGCTGCTGGTCAGCGGTATCGATGTCAACGCCACCTACGAGCACCAGCTCACCTTGCTGATGTGGGCGGCCGGCCAAGGGCACCCGGATGTGGTGAAGTTGCTGCTTGCGCGGGGTGCGAACGCGGATCTGCGCGACGACCGCGGCATGAGCGCGCTCGACATCGCACGGCTATCGCACCAGCCCGAGGCGGTCGAGGCGCTCGAGCGGAAATCGCCCGAAAATTGACAGGCACGGGGACGGCCGAGAGGTTCGACCCGATCCCGTGAAGCCGTCGCAAGCGCGCTTCTGATTCAGGGCAGGTGCGCCATGAAGTGCGCCAGCGCGTGCAGTTCGTCGTCGCCCAGCGGATAGACGACGTCGGCCATCGATGCGATGCCGCCGCCGGTCCGCCTGCTGGACTTGAAATCGCGCAGCGCCTTCAGCAGATAGTCTTCGCGCTGGGCCGCCGTACGCGGCGTGGCCTGCACGCCCGAGTATTTTTCCGTGTGGCAGGAAGCGCAGCGGTTCTGTTTGGCGAGTTTCTCGCCGACCGCGAACATCGCCGGCTCGGCGACGCCGTTCGCGCCCGGCGGCGGCGGCTTCAGCGCCGCGAAATAAGCTGCAAGGTTGCGAATGTCGTCATCCGCAAGGCCGGCGGCCAGCGGCTGCATGATCGGGTTCTTGCGCGCGCCGCCGCGAAAGTAGACCAGTTGCCATTGCAGGAAACCGTCGGGCTGGCCAGCCAGCGACGGCGTTTCGGGCATCTGCGAGATGCCGCCCGGGCCATGGCAGGCCACGCAGGTCTCGGCCTTGGCGGCACCGGCCACGAGGTCAGCGGCGCCGGCCATCGTCGCCGTCAGCGACAGGGCCATGCACACCACCGCATTCCTCATGGCGCTTCCATCATCGGGGTCGACAACAAGACAAAATTGCCCGCCGGGACGACCGGCGGGCAACAGGGATGCGCCAGGCGCTTACTTCGCGTAGCTGATCTGGTAGATTGCACCGGCCCAGTCGTCGGCAATCAGCATCGAACCGTCCGGCGCGAGCAAGATGTCGGCCGGTCGGCCGCTATAGCCCTGGTCGCCGTTGATCCAGCCGGAGGCAAACACCTCTTGCTTGATGTGCTTGCCCTTGGGATCGGTCACCACACGCATGATGCGGCCGCCCTGGTATTTGTGACGGTTCCAGGAGCCGTGCTCGGCAATGAAGATGTTGTCGCTGTACTCGGCCGGGAACTGCTTGCCGGTGTAGAACTTCATGCCCAGCGGCGCCACGTGCGCGCCGAGCTTGAGGGTCGGCGGCGTGAACTCCGAGCACTTGTGGCCCATCGCGAACTTCGGGTCCGGCAGGTCGCCCTGGTGGCAGTACGGGTAGCCGTAATGCGCGCCGATCTTTTCGATGTGGTTGAGCTTGTCGCTCGGCAGGTCGTCACTGATCCAGTCGCGGGCATTCTCGGTGAACCAGTAGTCGCCACTGCGCGGGTCGATGTCGCCACCGACGCTGTTGCGCACGCCGATCGCCACCAACTCGGCCTGGCCGGTGTTGGGGTTGACGCGGCGCACCTGCGCCAGGCTGGTCGGCGGCAGGCACTCGTTGCAAGGCGGGCCGAACGGCACGTAGAGCCAGCCGGCCTTGTCGAAGGTCAGGTACTTCCAGCCGTGCGCGGCGTACGACGGCATGTCGTCATAGACCACCTTTGCCGCGGGCATCTTGTCGAGATTGGCTTCGGCGTTCTCGTACTTCAGGATCTTGTCGATGTCGGCGACATACAGAGCGCCATCGCGAAAGGCGATGCCGGTAGGCATCTTCAGGCCGGTCAGGATGGGCTTGACTTCCTTCTTGCCGCCGTTGTCGGTGATCGCGTAGACGGTTCCGGCGCCGAAAGAGCCGACGAACAGCGTGCCCTTGTCGCCCCAGGCCATCTGCCGCGCGCTGTTCACGCCGCTGGCGTAGACGCTTATCTTGAATCCATTCGGCAGCTTTATGGACTTCAGGCTGGTTTCGAGATCGGCCATCGGCGTCGGCAGCGCCGGACCGGCCGGCGGTGCCAGACCTTTCTGGGCCTCGTTTTCGTCACCGAGAAACCAGTCCGCCGGTGGATGCTCCCAGAAATCCTTCTTGGTGGAGTCGTAGCTCTTGAGCGCCTGCGCGTGCGCCGCCGAAGCGACGAACAGCGCAGCGCATGCAACGGCGATGGCCGCCCTGCCCAACGAACTGCGGGCCTCCTTCCTGTCTTTTCTTGAAGTCATACTTGCCTCCTTGGCTTTGAACGAAAATCCGCCCCGCCGTCTGCGACAAAAAATCGGGTGCGGCAAACCAGTGTAGCCCGCCGCGCGAGCGGTTCAGGAGCCTCCGCTGCGGTCGGAAACCGAGGAACGCATTTATGACGGCGCTGCGCTACGGACGGGTCTCGATGCTGCTGCACTGGCTCATCGGGCTCGCACTGCTGGGCCAGATCGCGTTCGGATTCCTGCTCGACGAGATCGCGCCGCGCAATACCCCGACGCGAGCCGGCGTGATCAACCTGCACAAGTCCTTCGGCATCGTGCTCGGACTGCTCATCGTCGCGCGCCTCGCGTGGCGCCTGCTGCACCGGCCGCCGCCTTGGCCCGAGTGGATGCCGCCATGGCAGCGTACCGCCGCGCATATCGGCCATCGCGCGCTTTACGCGTGCATGATCGTGATGCCGCTGTCGGGCTACGTCGCGTCGAATTTCAGCAAGCACGGTGTCATGCTGTTCGGCTCGGCGATCGAACCCTGGGGGCCCGATCTCCCGCTGGTATACCGGGTGCTCAACGGCGTGCACGTAGTGACCGCCTTCGTGTTCTGCGGGTTGATCTTGGGCCACGTGCTCGCCACGCTGAAGCACGTGCTGGTCGACCACGATGCAGTCTTCGCGCGGATGTGGCCTGAGACGCCCACCCGGCTGGCCACGCCGTCCTCCACCTCTACACAGGCATCGCCATGATCATCAGATCCGCTGCGCTCGCTATTGCCCTGACATTGACACTGACAGGGACGGTGTGGGCGGCCCCGTTCGCCTATGTGCCGAACGAGGGCTCCGGGACCCTCAGCGTGATCGACACCGCAAACGACCAGGTCGTCGCCGAGATCCCAGCAGGCAAGAAGCCGCGTGGCACCGTCGTCAGCAATGACGGCAAATGGGCCTACGTCAGCGACCAGCCGAACAATCAGCTGGTGGTGATTGACCTTGGCGCGCGTGCACTTGCCGGCACCGTTGCGCTGGGTGAGTCGCCCGAGGGCGTCGGCATCTCGACGGACGGGCGCTGGGTCGCGGCGGCGGTGGAGGAATCCAACGACATCGTCTTCGTCGACACCGCGACGAACAAGAAGGCGTTCGTCGTGCAGGTGCGTGGCAAGAACCCGGAACACGCGATCTTCGCTCCCGACGGCAAACACGTATTCGTGAGCGCCGAAGAAGGCGAGGCGGTCGATGTGATCGACGTCGCAGGGCGCACCGAGGTGGCTCAGATCCCGGTCGGTGCGCGACCGCGCGGCATCGGCTTCTCACCTGACGGCAAACGCGCGTACGTCGCCGCCGAGAATGCCAACGTGGTCTACGTGATCGACGCGATCGCCTTCAATGTCGTGACGCGCATCAAGGCCGGCCTGCGCAGCAACGGCATCGCCGTGCACCCGGACGGCAAGCGGGTCTATGTGTCGAACGGGGGCGACGCGAGCGTGTCCGTGATCGACGTCGCGAGCAATTCCATCACGGCCACGATCGCGGTGGGACAGCGCCCCTGGAATATGGCACTCACTCCCGACGGCAAGAAGCTCTATGTCGCGTGCGGGCGCTCGGGGACCGTGTCGGTGATCGACACCGAGCGCGGCGTGCGCATCGCCGACATCGCGGTCGGCAAGCTGCCCTGGGGGGTCGCGATCCGCTGAACGAGGATCTCGCTGTCGGACAGCCAGGTGCGATGCCAGAGCGACGGAAAGTCCGTTTGATTCGAACCGTTGGCTGGCTCTCCGCCGCCGTCGGGAGCGCTTTCCTGACTGACGTGAGCCGCGCCGACAACCCCGCCGAAGTGCTCGAACTTCCGCAGGTCGAAATCGTCGGCACGACACCGCTTCCGGGCTCGGGCATCGCGTTGCGCGATCTGCCCGCCAACGCCCAGATCTACACCAGCCGCGACCTGCGCCAACAGGGCGCCGAGAACATCACCGACTTTCTCGAGCAGAATGCCGGCGGCGTCAGCTTGAATTCGGCACAAGGCAACCCCTATCAGCCCGACGTGAACGTCCGCGGCTTCACCGCCTCGCCGTTGCTCGGCACGCCGCAAGGCGTCTCGGTGTTCTTCGACGGCGTGCGCATCAACGAGCCCTTCGGCGACAGCGTCAACTGGGACCTGATCCCGCAGTCGGCGATCTCGAGCATCCAGATCATTCCCGGCTCCAATCCTGCGTTCGGACTCAACACGCTCGGCGGCGCGGTCGCCGTCTACACGAAGAGCGGTGCGAACGAGTACCCCGACAAGCCGGGTTTCGCTGCGAACATCGGCATGGGCTCGTTCGGCCGCCGTACGCTGGTCCTAGACACCGGTGGCAAAAGCGGCCCCTGGGATTGGTTCGCGACGGCAAACAACACCGTCGACCATGGCTGGGCTCTGCGCAACGAGAGCCGTATCCACCAGCTGTTCGCGAAGGTCGGCTGGCAGGACGATCGGACCGACCTGGATCTGACCTTCACCGTTGCGAATAACTACCTCGAAGGCACCCAGACGTTGCCCGCGAGCTTCGATGACCCGCGCCAGCCCTACACGTATCCGGACACGAACATCAATCGCGTCGCCTTCGTCTCACTCAAGGGCAGTCACGTGCTGAGCGGCGCATGGCTACTGAGCGGAAACGTCTATCTGCGGGAATTTCGCAATCAGAACATCAGCAGCAACGTCAACGATGCGTTCGGCCCCGCCGACAGCGTCGAGGCGACCAACGACGCGGCGTCGATCGACCAGACTAGCCGCGGGGCCGGGCTCCAGCTGAGCGGCAGCGACAGGTTCGCCGGTCTGCTGAACAAGTTCGTGCTCGGGCTCGGCCTCGACGAAGGACAGGCGCGCTTTCGACGCAGCACCCAGGATGCGCAGTTCTCCTCCGACCGCGGCACCATCGGCATCGGCAGCTTCATGCCCGACACCGATTCCGACTCGACGACGCGCTACCTGGGCGCCTATGTCTCGGACGCCCTGAACCTCGGGGCGCGCTGGACGCTCACGATGGCCGGACGCTACAACCGCGCCGATATCCGCATCGCCGATCGCAGTGGAACGGCACCCGGACTCGACGGTGCGCACCGCTACACGCGCTTCAACCCGGCCCTCGGACTGACGTTCAACCCGAGCGCGATCCTCACGACCTACGCCAGCTACAACGAAGGCATGCGCGCACCGACCGCGATCGAGCTGACCTGCGCCGACCCAGGCGCGCCGTGCAAGCTGCCCAATGACTTCCTCGCCGATCCCGCGCTGAAGAAAGTCGTCTCGAAGACGATCGAAGTCGGTGCCCGCGGCCATCTCGGCGACAACACGAACTGGAGCGCCGCGCTCTTTCGCACCAACCTGCACGACGACCTTCAGTTCATCAGCAGCAACGGCGCCGTCGTCAACGCCGGCTACTTTCAGAACGTCGGCACGACGCGCCGGCAAGGGCTTGAAATCGGCGCCTCCAATCGACTCACTCGCGTTCTCTCGCTCAGCCTGCGCTACGAGTGGATCGATGCAACCTACCGCACCGGCTTCGTCGAAAACAGTCCCGCCAATTCGAGCGCGGACGCGGACGGCGCGATCGTCGTCCGAGGCGGCGACCGCATTCCCGGAATTCCGCGCCAGATGCTCAAGCTTCGCGCCGAGTTCGATGCCACGGCGCAGTGGAGCATCGGTGCCAATGCTCTCTTCTCGGGCGCGGTCCGGGCACGCGGCGACGAGAACAATCTCGACGTGCACGGACAGGTACCTGGCTATGCCCGCCTCAACCTCGACAGCCGCTACCGGTACTCGCGCCAGCTCGACTTCTTCTGCCGCATCGACAATGTGCTTGACCGGCGCTATGCGAACTTCGGCATCCTCGGCACCAACGTGTTCACCGGGCCTTCGGGCACCTTCGACGCCGCCAATCCGCGTGCCGAGACCTTCCGGGGATACGGCGCGCCGCGCAGCTTCTCCATGGGGCTGCAATACAGGTTCGATTGAACCCATGCCCCCTGGAATCGGCCGACGTCGGTCAGCTGCTCCAGCGTCGTAGGAATCAGGTCGAGGGACGTTGAGTTCGAGCGCCTGGAGGCCTTGTCGAGTTCGCTGACGCGAGACATTCGCCGAGCGCTTCCGCGGCATGAGTGGCTCGACCGCGAACGAAACTCCCGCGCTATCCTCGCCCGCGTGCACACGATCCTCTCGATATCGGATCTCTCCAAGACCTACGCCTCGGGCTTCCGCGCTCTCAAGAGCATCGACCTGGACGTTCGCCGTGGAGAGATCTTCGCGCTGCTCGGCCCCAACGGCGCAGGAAAAACGACGCTGATCAGCATCATCTGCGGCATCGTCAATCCAAGCACAGGCAGCGTCCTGGTCGACGGTCACGACATCATCCGCGACTATCGCGCTGCCCGATCCATGATCGGTCTGGTGCCCCAGGAGCTGACCACCGACGCTTTCGCAACGGTATGGGCGGCCGTCTCCTTCAGCCGCGGCCTGTTCGGCAAGCGGGCGAATCCCGCGCACATTGAAAAGGTGCTGAGGGCGCTGTCCCTGTGGGACAAGAAGGACAACAAGATCATCACCTTGTCGGGCGGCATGAAGCGTCGCCTGCTCATCGCCAAGGCTCTCTCGCACGAGCCGCAGATACTGTTCCTGGACGAGCCGACTGCGGGCGTCGACGTCGAGCTCAGGCGCGACATGTGGCAGCTGGTACGCGGGCTTCGCGACACCGGCGTGACCATCATCCTCACGACGCACTACATCGACGAAGCCGAAGAAATGGCAGATCGCGTCGGTGTCATCAGCAAGGGCCAGCTCATCCTCGTCGAAGACAAGTCCGAGCTGATGCGCAAGCTCGGCAGGAAGCAGCTCACGCTCCAGTTGCAGCAGCCACTGGGCACTGTGCCGCCCGAGCTTTCCGACTACGACCTGAAGCTTTCGAGCGACGGCAGCGAACTGACCTACACCTACGGCAACCAGGACGGGCGGATCGGCATCGTCGAGTTACTGAAAGACCTCGGCGCGGCAGGAATCCAGTTCAAGGACCTGCGCACGACGCAACGCTCGCTCGAAGACATCTTCGTCAGTCTGGTGAGTGACCGGCAATGAACATCCACGCGATCCGCGCGATCTACGGGTTCGAGATGGCTCGCACCTGGCGCACGCTGATGCAGAGCGTCATCTCCCCGGTGATCTCGACTTCGCTGTACTTCGTCGTCTTCGGCGCGGCGATCGGCTCGCGCATTCCCCAGGTCGGCGGCATCAGCTACGGGGCCTTCATCGTCCCGGGTCTGGTGATGTTGTCGCTGCTGACCCAGAGCATTTCGAATGCGTCGTTCGGCATCTATTTTCCGAAGTTTACCGGCACGATCTACGAGCTCCTGTCGGCGCCGATCTCCTATCTCGAAATCGTCGTGAGCTATGTCGGTGCAGCAGCCACCAAATCGATCATCCTTGGCCTCATCATCCTCGCGACCGCGCGCCTGTTCGTGCCGCTGCACGTCATCCATCCTTTTTGGATGGTCCTGTTTCTCGTGCTCACTGCGGTGACGTTCAGTCTCGTCGGTTTCATCATCGGCATCTGGGCCGATGGCTTCGAGAAGCTGCAAGTCGTGCCGCTGCTGATCATCACGCCCCTGACCTTTCTCGGAGGCAGCTTTTATTCCATCGAGATGTTGCCGCTGCTCTGGCAGAAGGTCGCATTGTTCAACCCCGTCGTCTACCTGGTCAGCGGCTTTCGCTGGAGCTTCTACGGGATGGCCGATGTCAGCGTCGGCGTGAGTCTCGGGATGACGGTGGTCTTTCTGGGGGCGTCACTGGCCACCGTAGCCTGGATCTTCAAGACGGGGTACCGGCTCAAGGCGTAGGCGAGGCGGCCCCACCGGGCCACTTCGTGTTCCGGCGGGCGTCGCAGGTCAGGCTTCGTGGCCGGGGCTCGCCGGGGACGGGACTTGCGGCTCCATCGCGCTGATCTTGCGCATGTCGGCGACAGAGTTGCCTCCGCCTTCCCAGGTCACGGCATCGGCGTAGCGCATGCCGAAGGCGATATCGGAGCCGCGATCGCCTTGCGCGGTATAGACCTGCGCACCCAGCGACGGATTGCGCGCCGTGATGCTGAGCATCATTCGCAGGTTCGCGGCGAGGGCGGTGCTTTGCGTCAGGCCGTGCAGCGGGCTACTGGCGTCGAGTTCGTGCATCACCGTCCAGGTCAAGGGGAAGAACGGAAGGTCGGGCCGCGCCAGCTTGAGATCGAGTGCGCGCCGGAAGTGCTGTCCCTCAGGCCCTGTCTCGACCAGCAGCACCGTGATGCGAGCCACGGCGTCGGTCAGCGCATTCACGCGGCCGTTGCCGACGCGGACCATCAGCACCGTCCGTCCGCCGTGCTGCGTGATGACGGGGTGGTCGGCAAAGATGATCTTGGCCTTGGGCTTGGAGAAGCGCACGAAGACCAGGCCGGTCATCGTCGCCGTGAACATCATGCCGATGAAGATCTCGACCGTCGCTACGACATGCCCGTAGCGCGTGGCGGCGGCCATGACCCAGTAGCCCACAGTGGCGAGTGTTTCGACGCTGAAGAAGAACGCGTCCAGTAGCGAGTTTGGCGGCATGTTCGTGATGTTTGCCGGTGCCGCGAAATACAGCAGTGCGAAGAGGACGTTGATCCCGAGATAGACCGCGATCAGCACGACAAAGAACTCGGGCCAGCTCAGAGTCAGCGCGAAGTGGTACGGGTCGTTGAAGTCGAAGCGCGAGACGCCGAGCTTTTCCAGGTTCATCGTGATCGAACTGGACGAGATCGTGGTTCGGATTCAGCGGCTCTTGTGGCGGGTCATGTCTGTCTCCGGCGGGCATGCAGGCGTTTGAGGAAGCCTGGGCAGCACGCGACGTGCAGGGCGAAAGCCGGGACGGCCTTGCCTGCCCCCCGCCGCAGCGGCCCGAGCGAACCAGGCCCGAGCCGCCGAGCCGGCCGTGTATCGGCCTGGCCCCCGCAGCCCACGCATGCAATCAAAGCGAGGCGGATGTCGACCGCGTCGCCATCAGGTCTTCTTCTTGTCCGACTTCCTGGCAGGCAGGGGAATGGGCGGTGGAGAAACGCCGGTCGTTGGCGTGAGCGGGCCGGACAAGCCGTAAGGAGGAGCCGGCGGAAATGCCGGAGAAGGTCCGAAATCGCTGCCCAGGGCTGCCAGACGAACGGCGTCTGACGAGGAAGCCAGCGGCCCGCTTGTTAGACCACGATGGTTCCCGATGTCGAAGATGGGTCCAGGCGTCGATGCAGGAGGCGAAAACATGCCGTACCGGGATATGGCCATCTGAACCAGCGCTGACAGGCTGCCGAGGTGTTGCACGATCTGGGAGTTGGACTTCTGGCTTTCTTCTTCCAGCCGTCCAAGACGGGCTTCAATGCCTTGAACCGCTTGCGACACCGCTTCGACGGAGCTCTCCATTTGCGACGAGGCGTCGCCCGCAAAGAAGGACGGGCCAACCGGGTTTCCCGATCCGCTGGGTTCTGCCGGGGAGTCGGCCACATCCAGAGCGGAGCGCAGCTGCGCCTCGAATTCGGGCCAGGCCCGCTCGAACGTCTTCTCCAGCAGAGGCTCCGACAGCGGTTGCGGAAGGCGTGCATTCATGTCCCTGACCAGCTTCAGCAGGTCGGGTTTCTCGAGCTTCGTGCCCTGGAAAATGTTCAAGGGCGGCTTGACGGCCCCATGATCGATCCCGACCAGCACAGTGCAGACCCTCTTGTGCTCCAAAGCCGCCACGCCACCGGCCTCGAACAACATCCAGGGAGCGTTCACTGCTTCGGCAGTGAGGAAGAAGATTCCCATGCCGTTCGAAGCGGCGATCGTCTCCTTGATCTCCTGCAGCCACGAGGCACCCTTGGCGATGTGCTCCGAAGCAAGCCAGGGAGTCACGCTCTGAATGACTCCAGGGAGCCATTCATTGAAGACCTTCGCCACCGCGTGGCTGCGCTCGCCGGACCAGCTCAAGAAGACCTTCATGTTGCGTCCCAATCGCTCGGTATCTGGTGGGTCGGAAGGTGGGTCTGCAAGAAGACGGGCCCCAAAGGCCCGTGTTTCCCAGGTGAGTGGCGGGAGGAGGAGGAGGAGGATCGAAAACGCCTCGCCCGGCCACGTGCAGTATAGGTTCGGGTAGTTTGAACAAGCCCGGTTCCCTGCAAGAGCTCCTGCATTGGCAGGACGGTGCTCGCCGCCACAGAGAAGCAGCCGGTCGCCCGCTAACCTTTGACGTGAGCCGTGAATTTGGAGGCACCCCTTGGTCCTCTGCATCGAGCAACATGCCGTGGGGTACCTGCACAGCTTCAACGTCCGATGGACACGGCTCAAACGCGCCAGGCCCATCGACTTCGATACGCCTGGGACGCCAAAAAGAGAAAGGGGTCACGCTTTGCGAAGGAACCCGCCGAGCGGCTAGCCGTTCCTGCGGTCGACCATTACAGTCTGTTTCGACGTTGCCTAACGGGTCGGCGCCCATGTCGGATGTACGGATCATCGCGGTGTCGCTCGAAGGCGGCGATCGTCTTCAACACATCACTCATATCTGGACGGTCAGCGGCGCGATGTCGAAGCAGCGCGCCGTGGAGGAGCTGTGGTCCGGGCGCTGCCGCTACTACGTGGTCTTGCCAACCGGCCGCATCGATGTCGTTCCGGTGCCGGCGCGAGGGCCGAATGTTGTCACAGCCTTCTTCGGGCGCCGCGTGCGCGGCAACCTCGAGTCGCCACGTGACGCTGCGGTGAAGGACAGCCTGCTGACATTGCCTCGGTTGCCGAGCCCGACGCGACCGCGGCGGAGTCGGGCGTTCGCGATCACTACGGAATAGTTCGGAGAAAGGCCACCGGCCTGACGGTCGCGAGAGCCTTTCGGTCAACCGACCTAGTACAACATCCCTTAAATAGCTTTAAGTATTAGGTTCGAAGTAAGGACCCAGCAGCGAGACGACCAACTCGGCGGTCGTGGCGAGATCGCCGGTGCCGGGCAACGGTTCCCATCGGCCGGTGTGGCTGCGAAATGCCGAGGAGTAGGANNTGCGCATCTGGATCAGCAGGTGTTTGCCGTAGGGCTTGACGCGCGCACTCTGGTGGCCGGTGAGCGTGGCGAGTTGGCGCTCGAGCTCAGCGGCCTTTCCTTGTGTTTGGGGCGTTGGCATGGTGTTTGAACCTCAGGCGTGCTTGCGTTCGATGGCCTGGA
>PLZH01000134.1:464-29529 GCA_003152055.1 Burkholderiales bacterium | reverse complement strand
ATCGCAACCCGAGGGTGATTCCGCAGAGCCCGCGGGCTCACTTCGTTCGCTGCTCCCCGCGGGGGCGGCAATGCCCTTGGGGCGGCCCGGCAGGTGTTGCGCGCGTCGCTTAAGCTATGCGGCTTTCTTGTGTTCTGGAGCTTCGATGTCCGCGTCCAACCCCGGCCCGGCCCGCCGATTCCTTCGCGGGACCTGGCGTGTCGTCGATGTCAGCCGCCGCGTTGTCCTGAACCTGGTGTTCCTGGCCATCCTGGCCGTCGTCATCGTCGTTCTCGTCAAGAGCGGGCCGCCTGTGCTCGACGAAAAGACCGCGCTCGTCCTCGATCCCGATGGCACGATCGGCGAGCAGAAGACCGGCAATCTGCGCTCGACCGCGCTCGAGCAGGTGCGCGGCGACACGACACAGAAGCTCCAGCTGCGCGACGTGATCGCCGTGCTCGAGACGGCCGCCGCCGACCCGAAGATCTCGAGCCTCGTCGTCATCCTCGACGACCTGCAGCCGACCGGCTTCGCGACGTTGCGCGAGGTCGCCGCCGCGATCGATCGCTTCAAGGCGAGCGGCAAGAAGGTCGTCGCCTGGGGCTCGTCGTACGAGCAGGGCCAGTACTACGTCGCCGTCCATGCCGACGAGGTCTATCTGCATCCCCTCGGCGCGGTGTCGCTGAGCGGCTTCGGCGGCATGCACAACTACTACAAGGATGTGCTCGACAAGCTCGGCGTCAGCGTCAACCTGATCCGCGTCGGCACCTACAAGAGCTTCGGTGAGCCCTACATCGCCAATGGCCCGTCGCCGGCCGCCGTCGAGGCCGACACGGCGCTCTACGGCTCGCTCTGGAAGACATACACCGACGACGTCGAGAAGCAGCGCAAGCTTGCGCCGGGCTCCATCATGCAGGCGATCGACAACCTGCCGGAACGCCTCGCGGCGGCCGGCGGCGACCTGGCCCGGCTCGCCCTCAACGAGAAAGCCGTCGACGGTCTGAAGACGCGCGATGAACTGCGCAGCCTCATGATCCAGCGCGGCGCGACCGATGCCGACGAGAAGACCTTCCGCCAGGTCTCGTTCGACGACTACCTCGCGCGCGTCAAGTCCCGGCTCGGCGGCGACGCGATCGGCGTCGTCGTCGCCGAAGGCGAGATCATCGACGGCACCGCTCCGGCCGGCACGATCGGGGGGCTCTCGACCGCCAACCTCATCCGCCGGGCACGCGAGAACAAGGAAGTGAAGGCGGTCGTGCTGCGCGTCAACTCGCCCGGCGGCAGCGCCTTCGGCGCCGAGCTGATACGCCGCGAGCTCGAGCTCACCCGGGCCGCCGGCAAGCCGGTCATCGTCTCGATGGGCGATGTCGCCGCATCGGGCGGCTACTGGATCTCGACGGCGTCGGACGAGATCATCGCCGACCCGGCCACCATTACCGGCTCGATCGGCGTCTTCGCCCTGCTGCCGACCGCCGACCAGACGCTCGCCAAGATCGGTGTGCATCCGGCTGGCGTCGGCACGACCTGGCTGACCAACGCCGGCGACCCGCGCCTGCCGCTCGAGCCGCGTCTGGCCGACGTGATCCAGAAGAGCGTCGACCATACCTACGTCGATTTCACGACCCGGGTCGCTTCAGCGCGAAAAATGACGGTCGCAGGCGTCGACGCGGTCGGCCAGGGGCGTGTCTGGTCGGGCGCGCAGGCGAAGGATCGCGGCCTGGTCGACAGGCTCGGCTTCTTCGGCGATGCCCTCAAGGCGGCCGCGGCGCGCGCCAAGCTCGGCGACAAGCCGCGCCTCATCTATATCGAGCGCGAGCCCGGCGCGTGGGCCCGCGTCGTGGCGATGCTCAACACGCAGGTCTCGAGCCTGATCGGCGCGCAGATCGATGCTCGGGTCGGCGGCCTCGGTGTGCCGCCGGCCGTCACCCGGGACGCGCAGCGCGAGCTCGGCTGGGTGGCCGAGATCGCCGAGCACAAGAAGCCGTTCGCCGCCATCGTGCATTGCCTTTGCGGCGGCCCGTTCTGAGGAAGACGGAGCCCCCGCGCTCACTGCGTTCGCTGCCCCCCGAGGCGGCGGCCGGCGTCTTCGGGGCGGCCCGGCGGGCGCCGGCGTTGCCTGCGACGCTCAACGCGGCGCAGCTCGAGGCGGTCCATCACCTTCGCGGACCCTGCCTCGTGCTCGCCGGCGCCGGCTCGGGCAAGACGCGCGTCATCGTGCACAAGATCGCGCGATTGCTCGAAGCAGGGTACGCGCCCGCGCAGATTGCCGCGATCACCTTCACCAACAAGGCGGCGGCCGAGATGCGCGAGCGCGCCAAGGGCCTGGTCGGCGCACGCGCCGCGGCGCCGCTGGCGATCAGCACCTTCCATTCGCTTGGTGTGCGCATGCTGCGCAGCGACGGCGAGCGGCTCGGCCTCAGGAAGAACTTCAGCATCCTCGACAGCGACGACGTGCTCGGCGTGCTGAAAGACGCCGGCGGCACGACCGACAACGCCTTGGCGCGGCGCTGGCAGTGGGCGATCGGCGCCTGGAAGAACCGCGGTCTCGACGCCAGCGGCGCCGCGGCCGAACTCGCGTCGGGCGCGGCTTTGCCGGCGCAGACCGGCGGCGCCGACGCCCTCGTCGCCGTGCGCGTCATGCAGCGCTACGAGGAACGCCTTTCGGCCTATCAGGCCGTCGATTTCGACGACCTCATCGTTCTTCCGGCGAAGCTTCTCGCGCGCGACGACGAGGTCCGCAAGGCGTGGCGCGAGCGCCTGCGCTACGTCCTCGTCGACGAATACCAGGACACCAACGGCGTCCAGTACGAGCTGATGAAGCTGATCGCCGGCGAAGCAGGACTCTTCACCGCCGTCGGCGACGACGACCAGAGCATCTACGGCTGGCGCGGCGCGACCACCTTGAACCTGAAGCGCCTGCCGGCCGACTACCCGCAGCTGCGCGTGATCGCCCTCGAGCAGAACTATCGCTCCACCGGCAGCATCCTCGCCGCGGCGAACGCGGTGATTTCGAACAACCCCAAGCTCTACGAGAAGAAACTGTGGAGCGAGCTCGGCAGCGGCGAGGCGGTTCGCGTCGTCGAATGCGACAACGAGGTTCACGAGGCCGAACGCGCCGTCACGCATATCGAGTCGCTGCGCGGTTCGACCGGCGCCGAGCTTCGCGATTTCGCCGTGCTTTACCGCGCCAACCACCAGGCCAAAGTGTTCGAGCAGGCCTTGCGCAAGGCCGGCATCCCTTACAGGGTCTCGGGCGGCCAGAGCTTTTTCGATCGCACCGAGATCCGCGATCTCTGCGCCTGGCTGCGCCTTCTGGTCAACACCGACGACGATCCGGCCTTCCTGCGCGCCGTGACGAGCCCGAAGCGCGGCATCGGCCACCAGACGCTCGCTTCGCTCGGTACGTTCGCCGGGCGCTGGAAGACGAGCCTCTTCGAAGCGCTGTTCGCCGAATCGCTGGGCGCGGCGCTGTCGCGGCGCGCCGTCGCCGACCTGCACGAGTTCGGCCGCTACGTGAACGGGCTCGAGCATCGGGCCCGTGAAACGAGCGGCAGCGAGGCGGCGAAAGCGTTGCTTGTCGAATGGCTGAAGGACATCGGCTACGAGCAGCACTTGCACGACGACGCCGACTCGCCGCCGCTGGCCGCCGCTCGCTGGGCCAACGTGCTCGATTTCGTCGACTGGATCGCGCGCCGCTGCGGCGGCACCGGCTCGGCTGCGGCCGGCGACGAGGCCGAGACGCAGACCGTGCTGGAGGTTGCACAGACGATCTCGGTCATCATCAGCCTGGCCGAGCGCGGCGACGACACCAGCGTCGTGACGCTCTCGACGCTGCATGCGGCCAAGGGTCTCGAGTGGCCGCACGTCGTGCTCGTCGGCGTCAACGAGGGTCTTCTGCCTTTTCGCGGCGAAGACGAAGAAGCTGCGGCAGCGCGAATCGAGGAGGAGCGCCGCCTGATGTATGTCGGCATCACGCGGGCGCGCTCGACGCTGGTCGTGAGCACGCTCGCGCGCCGCAAGCGCGGGCGCGAGACGGTGGCGGCCGTGCCGAGCCGCTTTGTCGCCGAGATGAAGCTGCACGAGGCCGAAGTCGTCGCCGATCCGCGCGAAAAACTGAAGGCCTTGCGCGCCGCCGCGGCCGAGCGGGCGCGGCGCGCAGAATCGGCGAGCGCCGCCGCGGCGAAAGATGCCGCCTGAAACTGAAGAGTCGACCTCGCCGCCGCGGCCTGAGCCGGCGCCGGGTCGATCTCACATGCCCTTGAACAGCCCCGCGTAGCTGCGGCTCACCTCGAGCTTTTCCGGGTGGCCGCGCACCGAGACGAGCTGGCGGCCGCGCAGGTCGCGCGTCACGCCGACGACGGCGCGGGCGTTGACGAGCGTCGAGCGGTGGATCTGCCAGAACAGGTCGGCGTCGAGCTCGGCGACGAGCTCCTTGATCGGCTTTCGGATCAGCGCTTCGAGCGAGGCCGTCTGCACCCGCGTGTATTTCTCGTCGGAGATGAAGAAGAGCACGTCTTCGACGGGGATCATCTGGATGCTCGTGCCCACGGTGGCCTGGATCCAGCGCAGGCGCGGCACGGCGCCGGGGTCCATCTTCTCGGCGAGCTTCTGCAAGAAGCTTTGCATGCCGCTCGCGTCCGGCCCTTCGTCGGCGCGGGCGGCGAGGCGCTTGCGCACGCGGTCGACCGTCACCTGCAGCCGGTCGCGCTCGGCCGGCTTCAAGACGTAGTCGACGACGCCTTGCTCGAAAGCCTCGACCGCGTACTGGTCGTAGGCGGTGATGAAGACGATCTCGCAGCCGCGCCACGACTTGCTGCCTTCGGACGCGTCGCCGTCGTCCTCGTCGACCGGCAACTGGGCGATCGCGCGTGCGGCCTCGATGCCGTTCATTCCCGGCATGCGGATGTCGAGGAAGACCAGATCGGGTCGCTGCGTTTCGACGAGCGCCACCGCCTCGGCGCCGTTCTTCGCCTCGCCGACGATCTCGAGCTCGGGCCAGACCTCGGCGAGGCGAGCGCGCAGCTGCTCGCGCAGCAGCCGCTCGTCGTCGGCGATGACGGCTGTCCTCGTCGCCGCGCCTCGCGTCATGCCGCGGCGGTGCCGGCGCCCGCCGCCGGGCGAACCAGCCGCCAGATCAGCCAGCCGATGAAAAGAAGCGGCGAAGCGAGGAGCGCGAGCGAGGCGAGGACCGCGAGCACCGAGACAACGACCCCGAGCGCGGCCACGCCGACCGCGAAGACGACGGCGAGCGCGGCGACGACGAGCCCGACGAGAACAGCGACGACACCTGCGGTGATGACGAGCGCGGCGCGCCGGCCTTCGATGCCGGAAAGCGCGATCGTCTCACCATTGATGGTGATCGTCGTGTGCTGGAGCGGCAGTGCCGCCCAGACGAGGGCGAGCACGACGACCAGGGCGACGAGCGCGAACAGGACCAACGCCGCGAAGGCACGGCCCCAGCCGAAGCCATTCTTCATACGCTTGCTCCTTCTGGCATTTGTGCCTGGTAGGGAACGGTGAGCGTGACGATGGTCCCGCTCGGTGAATTGTCGGCGACGACCATCGAGGCGCGGTCGCCGTAAAGCAGCTTGAGCCGTTCGCGAATGTTGGCCAGGCCCACTCCCGTGCCGGCCGTGGCGGCACGACCGAAGCCGAGGCCGGTGTCGGCGACGGTGACGGCGAGATTGCCGTGCACGATTTCGGCGGAGACCTCGAGCCGGCCGCCGTCGGCCTTCGGCTCGAGGCCGTGCTTGATGGCGTTTTCGACCAGCGACTGGATCATCATCGACGGGAACTCGGCCGAGAGCAGCCCGTCGGGTACGTTCATGCGGGTCTGCAGGCGGTCTTCCATGCGCACCTTGAGGATCTCGAGGTAGGGGCGGATCACCGCCATCTCGCGGCCGAGATTGTGCGCGGCCGGGCTGGCCTCGCGCATCGACGGCATCGAGGCGCGCAGGAGCGCGATGAGGTTCTTCTGCATCTGGCTCGCCCGCGGCGGATCGGTCTCGATCAGGTGATCGATCGAGGCGAGCGTGTTGAACAGGAAGTGCGGCTCGACCTGCGCCTGCATCGCCGCCATGCGCGCCTCGACGACCTGGCGCTTGAGCTGCTCCGATTCAGCGGTCTCGGTCGCCTCCGCAGCCTTGACCTCGGCCTGGATCGTTCCCTTGTAGCTGATCTTGAGGATCGCCGAGGCGACGATGAAGAGCCAGGCCAGCCCCGCGAGCGGCGGCTTCGATCGCTCGGCGCGGATGCGGCGGATCGTGTGCACGGCACCACGGTTCGCCTCGGCCGTCTCTCTCGCTTCGTCGGCGGCTTCCTTGGCGCGGTCCGTCGCCTCCTGCGCGGATTCGTGGATCGCGTCGACAACCGCCGAACGCGCCTCCTTGACCGCTTCGTGAATCGCTTCGCTGTCGGCACCCGCGGGCAGCCTGATCTCGACGCCGTCGCCGTTCACGCTTGCCGCGAACGAGGCGGCCGACGCCAGCGAAGCCGCCGGCGCTGCGGATGCCGATGCGCTCGGCGCGGCGGGCGCTTCCGGGGCCGGGGCGCGCGGCACGATCCGCACGCCGTTCTTGTCGATCGAGATCGTCACCTCGCCGCCATTGCCGTCCTTTTTCTCGATGGTGACGGCGGGGGGCTCGCGCTTTGCGGGCGAATTCGGCATCGCCGGCGGCGTCGGCACGCGGACGACTCCGGGCGTGATCGTCACTTCTTCGCTGTCGCCCGACCTGGACGCCGCGATGTCCGAAAGGACCAGCGACGCGATCAGCAAGAGGATGGAAAGCAGGATGAAGCGCGTCCACGTGATGCTGACGAGCCAGTTCCCGTAGGCATGGAACACGCGGATCGCATCGGCCGAGAAGCGCTGCCAGCGTGAACCTTGCGGTGGCGCAACGGCTCGGGGAGGCGGGACGGCCGGAGGAGGCGGGATCGGCATGGTGGGCGCTGGCGTTTCGAAGTTGGCCGCACTGTACGGGCGCTCTTTGCAGTGGCCAATGCCGCTGCGACAAAGCGCAGTGGCGGGCTGACAAGCTGCAGGCCGGCGCGATGGAGCCGGCCGCCCCGGCCCTCCCGGCAGCGCTGGAAGGCCCTAGATCGACAGTCGCGAGTCGAGCGGCTGCGTCGTGGGAATCGAGTCCTGCGCGTCCAGGTCTACCAGCCGCGAGTCCGGGGCACCGATGCGCAAGGGGCCGGCCCGCCAATCGGCCATCAGCGCATCCCACTTCGGTCGCGCCGCTTCGAGGTGATGCGCCTTGACGTGGCCATAGCCGCGGATCATTTCGGGAACGCGCGCGATCTCGATCGCCAACACGTGATTCGCCGGCCCGAGCGTGCGCAGCACTTCTTCCATCGAATCGCGGTATTCGGCGATCAGCGCCCGCTCGATGCGTCGCTCCTCGGTGCGGCCGAAAGGATCCAGCGGCGTGCCGCGCAAGCCCTTGAAGCGGGCGAGGAAGCGCAATGCCGAGCGCATCCACGGTCCGAACTTCTGCTTCTGCAGCTCGCCCTTCTCGTTCTTCTTCGCGATCATCGGCGGCGCGAGGTGATAGTTGAGCTGGAAGTCCTGGCCCAGGGTCCCTTCGAACTGCGACGTGACGCGCTGGAGGAATTTCGGGTCGCTATGCAGCCGCGCGACTTCGTATTCGTCCTTGTAGGCCATGAGCTTGAAGAGGTAGCGGGCAACGGCCTCGGTGAGCTTCGTGCTCGGCTTGGCCGCCTCGGGCCGCGTCGCCGTGCGCGAGAGCACGAGCTCGGCTTCCCTGGCCCGAACCCGGTCGACGAAGCTCTTGTACTGCGCCGCGTAGCCGGCGTTCTGGTAGTCGGTCAGAAACTCGACGCGCCTGGCGATCATGTCGTCGACGTTGGTCGAGCGCTTGACGAGCTCGATCACCTGGCCGGTCTTGACCAGGGCTTTGACCGCATGCGGTTCGCTGGCGGCGCGCCGCCCCCACTCGAAGGCGGCCTTGTTGTTCTCGACCTGGACGCCATTCAGCTCGATCGCACGCATCAGCGCCGCGTGCGTCAGCGGCACGCGGCCTTGCTGCCAGGCGTAGCCGAGCATCAGCGGATTGGTGTAGATCGAGTCGCCGACGAGCTGTACCGCGAGCGTGTCGGCGTCGACCTTGCCGACGCGATCGGGCCCGGCGCCTTCGAGGACGAGTCGCTCGCACTGAGCGACGGGGAACTGCCAGTCGGGGTCGCTGACGAAAGCGGCCGTCGGCGTCGCGTGCGTGTTGAGCGCGACGTAGGTGCGGCCGGTGCGCATGACCGCGAGCGTCGCCTTGTTCGCGGTCACGATCGGATCGCAGCCGATGACGAGATCGGCCTCGGCGGTGCCGACCTTGGTCGTCAGGATGGCGTCGGGGCGATTGGCGATCTGGATGTGGCTCCAGGTCGCACCGCCCTTTTGCGCCAGGCCGGCGGCGTCCTGCGTGACGATGCCCTTGCCTTCGAGGTGGGCGGCCATGCCGAGCAACTGCCCGATCGTGATGACGCCGGTGCCGCCGACCCCGGCGACGACGATGCCCCAGGGCTTTTCCGCGACCGGCAGGACCGGATCCGGCGGCGTGCCGACGCTCGAGAGCTTGGGTCGCGCCACGCCGCCCTTCTTCGCGCTCTTGAGCTTGCCGCCTTCGACCGTGACGAAGCTCGGGCAAAAGCCCTTCAGGCACGAATAGTCCTTGTTGCAGGTGTTCTGGTTGATGCGGCGCTTGCGCCCGAACTCGGTTTCGACCGGCTCGACCGACAGGCAGTTGCTCTGCACCGAGCAATCGCCGCAGCCTTCGCAGACAAGCTCGTTGATGATCACGCGCCTGGCCGGATCTTCCATCGTGCCGCGCTTCCTGCGCCGGCGCTTCTCGGTCGCGCAGGTCTGGTCGTAGATGATGACGGTGCAACCCGGCAGCTCGCGCAGCTCCTTCTGGACGCGGTCGAGGTCGTCGCGGTGGTGGACAGTAACGCTCGGGGCCAGGCGCGCCCTGGTGTCGTGCTCGTCGTACTTCTCGGGCTCGTCGGTGACGACGACGATCTTCTTCGCGCCCTCGGCATCGAGCTCGCGCGTCATCTCGGGCACCTTCAGCGTGCCGTCGACCGGCTGGCCGCCGGTCATCGCCACGGCGTCGTTGAAGAGGATCTTGTAGGTGATGTTGACCTTGGCCGCGATCGATTGCCGCACCGCGAGCAATCCCGAGTGGAAGTAGGTGCCGTCGCCAAGATTGGCGAAGATGTGCTGGTCGGTCGTGAACGGGGCCTGCCCGACCCACGAGACGCCCTCGCCGCCCATCTGGCTGAAGGTGACGGTCGAGCGATCCATCCACACCGCCATGTAGTGGCAGCCGATGCCGGCGACGGCGCGCGAGCCTTCGGGCACTTTCGTCGAGGTGTTGTGCGGGCAGCCGCTGCAGAACCAGGGTCCGCGGTCCACGGCAGCCGCGCCGGCGTCGGCGCTGCCGACCGTCGTCACCGCAAGGCTTTGCTCCTTCGCCTCGATGAGCGCGATTCGCATCGCCATGCGCGCCGAGATCTCGCCGTCGACGCCGAGCTTGGCCAGGCGCTTGGCGATCGCCTTGGCGATGATCGACGGCGTGAGATCGGCCTGTGCGCGCAGCAGCCAATGCTGGGCCGGATTGGCCTGGCTCCATTCGCCGCCGGTCTGGTCGCCCTCGGATTCGTCGAACTTGCCGAGCACGTGCGGTCGCACGTCGGGCCGCCAGCCGTAGAGCTCTTCCTTCAGCTGGTATTCGATGACCTGGCGCTTCTCCTCGACGACGAGGATCTCCTGCAGGCCCTGCGCGAACTCGCGCGTGATCGTCGCTTCGAGCGGCCAGACGACGTTGACCTTGTGCAGGCGGATGCCGACGTGGCGGCAGGTCTCGGCGTCGAGCCCGAGGTCGGCGAGCGCCTGGCGCGTGTCGTTGTAGGCCTTGCCGCTGGCGATGATGCCGAAGCGGTCGTTCGGCCCTTCGATGACGTTGTAGTTGAGGCGGTTCGCGCGCACATAGGCGAGCGCGGCGTACCACTTGTAGTTCATCAGCCGCGCTTCCTGCTCGAGCGGCGCGTCGGGCCAGCGGATATGCAGGCCGCCCGGCGGCATCTGGAAATCCTCGGGCAGGATGATGTCGACGCGGCCCGGGTCGACGTCGACGCTCGAGCCCGACTCGACGATTTCCTGGATCGTCTTCATGCCCGACCAGACGCCGGCGAAGCGGCTCATGGCGAAGGCGTGCAGGCCCATGTCGAGGATGTCCTGCACGCTCGACGGAAAGAACACGGGCAGGCCGCAGGCCTTGAAGATGTGGTCGCTCTGGTGCGCCGCCGTCGAGCTCTTGGCGATGTGGTCGTCGCCGGCCAGGGCGATGACGCCGCCGTGCTTCGCGGTGCCCGCCATGTTGGCGTGCTTGAAGACATCGGAGCAGCGGTCGACGCCCGGGCCCTTGCCGTACCAGATGCCGAAGACGCCGTCGAATTTCTTCGACTCGGGATAGAGATCGAGCTGCTGCGTGCCCCACACGGCGGTGGCGGCGAGCTCTTCGTTGACGCCCGGCTGGAAGACGATGTTCTGCGCCGCGAGATGGGTCTTCGCCTGCCACAGGGCCTGGTCGTAGCCGCCGAGCGGCGAGCCGCGATAGCCGCTGATGAAGCCGGCCGTGTTGAGGCCGAACATCGCGTCGCGCTTTCGCTGCAGCATCGGCAGGCGTACCAGCGCCTGCACGCCGCTCATGAAGGCGCGGCCCGATTCGAGCGCGTACTTGTCGTCGAGCGTGACGCTTTCGAGCGCCTTGCGGATCGCGTCGGGAAGGGGGGCATTCATCGGTCAGGACACTCCGGGAGGAAGTTCGTCAGCGAATGGCGCCGGCCCGGCTCGTGACCCGGCTGCGCGTGCCAGAGTGTAGGGATTCGCACGACGGGCGTCGGCGGCGCCGGTCATGCCGCTACGGCGGCCCCGGGAGCCGCGCTGGTTCAGCGCGCGTCGCCGCGCGGCGACGCGCGCTTGACACGAACGACGCGGCTCGCCGGCCCGGTGCGGCCGCCGACCAGGACCTGCCGATCGTTGAGCTGATCGAGCTCGCCGGTGAATTGGTGCGCGACGTGCGCCCTGAGCACGTGCGGCGTGCCGTCGGCGATGTCCAGGATCTCGATCGCGCCTTCGAGAACGAAGAAGAAATCGACGCCACGGTCGCCGCGCGAGAAAGTACGGTCTGCGGCGCCAGCGCCTCTTCGCTGCCGTAGCGCGCGACGCGCTCGGCCATTTCGGGGCTCCGCCTCGGAAAGGTCTGCGCCTTGCGCGCGTACGGGTCGAAAGGGGGGAACGTGCCCGTGTTGTGGTCGCGAAGAGCGAGATAAGCTTGTGACACAGTAAGACTAGGCGGCGACGAACTTCAGCGCCACACCGTTGTTGCAATAGCGCTTGCCCGTCGGCGCCGGGCCGTCGTCGAACACGTGGCCCTGGTGGCCGTCGCAGCGCGCGCAGTGGTATTCGGTGCGCGGCATGATGAGCTGGTAGTCGGACTTGGTGCTCACGGCGCCCGGTAGCGACGCATAGAAGCTCGGCCAGCCGGTGCCGCTGTCGAACTTCGTTTCCGAAGAAAACAGCGGCAGGTCACAGGCGATGCAGTGGAACACGCCCTTGTGATGCTCGTCATTGAGCGGGCTCGATCCGGGGCGCTCGGTGCCTTCGTGGCGAAGCACGTCGTAGGAGGCCGGGGCGAGGCGCTTTTTCCACTCGGCATCCGAAAGGGTCAGCTTGTCGATCCTGGGTGTCGGGCCCTGGGCGCCGGCGAGCCCGGGCGCAAGGCCGAGCGCGGAAAGCGCGGCGAGGAAGGGGCGGCGGGTCATGGCGGGTTCTCCAAAGTGAACGGTCTTGCCGGTTTCGTCGCGGCAGCGGAACGAATCTTTCGCCACCTTACTCGCGCCGGCGCGCAGCGCGGACGCAAGGCCATGCCAGCCATGGGGGCGCCGGCTTCGAAGCGCAGCCTCAGCGCGGCCAGAGTACCCACATGCGCAAAGGCTGCTTCATGCGTCCGGCCTGGGTTTCAGCGTTTTCGCCCCAGCCCCAGAAGTAGTCGGCGCGAACCGCGCCGACGATCGCGGTTCCGGTGTCCTGCGCCACGACGAGCCGGCGCAGCGGCGTCGCCGAAAGCGGCTCGGTCGTATCGATCCAGACCGGCGTGCCATAGGGCACGCTCTGCGGGTCGACGGCGATCGAGCGACCGGGGGTCAGGGGCACGCCTTGCGCGCCCTTGGGCCCGATCGCCGGATCGGGCAGCGGTTCTTCGCGGAAGAAGACCATGCGGGGGTTGCTCCAGAGCATCTCGTCGATGCGCTTCGGGTTCTGCCGCGCCCAGGCCCGGATCGCTGGCCACGACGCCTGCTCCAGAGTCACCTCGCCGTGCTCGACGAGCCAGCGTCCGACCGACTTGTACGGCTGGTCGTTGTGCGCCGCGAAGGCGACGCGCACCAGCGCCTGCGGCCGGCCTCGTACATCGTTGAAGACGAGCCGGCCCGAACCCTGGACCTGCAGCAGCAGGGCGTCGAGCGGATCGCGCAGCCAGGCGATCTCGCTGCCGTGCAAGGACTTGCGGGCGGCCGGCAGCGTAGCGAGCTGGCGCCGCGTCCAGTACGGCTTTCTCGTCGCAAGGTCGGGCGGCGGCGCGTACAGGGCGACGAGAAAGCCGGGCCGGGGCGTTCTCGACGCCTCGACCAGCGGCTCGAAGTAACCGCTCGCAAGCCCGGCGGTCGTGCCGTCCGGCGATTCGACTCGCCATGGCCGCAGATGCGCTTCGAGCCAGCCGCGCGCCGCGGCATCGTCGACGAGCGGGCCGAGCGCATCGCGCTTCGCATCGGCGCATACCGCCGCCCAGCTTGCCGCCGGCCGCTCGCAGCTACGCAGGAGCGCCGGCCATGCGTCGGCACTGCGGTCGAGGCTCCAGCCGGGCAGCTCGGACCACGCCGCCTCGACCCAGCGCGCGTGCGGCTGCCCGATCGACGCTTTCGCTGCGCTGGAGGCAGCGCTGCTCGCCGCAACGGCCGTGCTCGCAGCCGGTGCCACGTGGGCCGCGCCGGACGGCAACGGTCCCGGGCTGGAACACGAGGCCAGCATGCCGATGCCGGCGGCGAGCGCCAGCAGCCCGGCGCTTCCCAATGTCCTCTTCATCCGGATCGCCATCAGGGGACAACGGCGAGAAGAAGAAAGGCGGCGAAGATCACGAGGTGAACCGCGCCTTGCAGCACGTTGGTGCGGCCGGTGCCGGGCGCGGACGCCGCGCCCGAACTCGGCCCAGAGGCCGGTGCGTGGGAACAGCGCCGTGAGATCCCAGGCCGACGTGTTCGGCTTTGCCGTGGCCATGCAGAGCGAACGGACCGCCGCCGGGCTCAGTGAAGCGCCGAAGCGAGCGTCAGACCGAATTCGCCGATCGGCGCGTCGAAAGGATGCGCGTCTTCGGTCATGCAGAAGAAGGTGCCGCGCATCGTGCCGTGCGGCGTCGCGATGCGCGTCCAGCTCGTGTACTCGAAGCTTTCGCCGGGCTTGAGTACCGGTTGGTGGCCGACGACGGCGAGGCCGCGCACTTCCTCGACGTGCCCGTTCGAGTCGGTGACGATCCAGTGCCGGGCGATGAGCTGGCCCGTCGTGTTGCCGCTGTTGCGAATGGTGATCGTGTACGCGAAGGCGTACTGGCCGGACTCCCGGTCCGACTGCTCCGGCAGATGGCGGACGGCGACGCTCGTCGTGAACTCGGGTTTGGGCATGGGCCCATTTTGGCAGGCTGCGCAACACGAGACCTAGAATCGTTGCGACCCTTGCATCTCATGGCGACCTATCGCATCGCTCCCAGCATCCTCTCGGCCGATTTCGCGCGCCTGGGCGACGAGGTGCGCAGCGTGATCGACGCCGGCGCCGACTGGATCCACTTCGACGTGATGGACAACCACTACGTCCCGAACCTGACGATGGGGCCGATGGTGTGCCAGGCGATCCGCAGGCACGCCGTCAAGGCCGACGGATCCAGTGTTCCGATTGACGTGCACCTCATGGTCGAGCCCGTCGATGCGCTGGCCCAGGCTTTCGCGAAGGCCGGCGCTGACCTCATCAGCTTTCACCCCGCCGCCACCAGGCACGTCGATCGCACGCTGCAGCTGATCCGTGGCGAGGGCTGCAAGGCCGGCCTGGTCTTCAACCCCGCGACGCCTCTCGACGTGCTCGACTGGGTGCTCGACAAGACCGATCTCGTCCTCGTCATGAGCGTCAACCCCGGCTTCGGCGGGCAGACGTTCATCGACTCTGCGTTGCGCAAGCTCGAGCAGGCCCGCAAGCGCATCGACGCGAGCGGCCGCGATATCCGCCTCGAGGTCGACGGCGGCATCAAGGTCGACAACATCCGCGCCGCAGCCGATGCCGGCTGCGACACCTTCGTCGCCGGCAGCGCGATCTTCGGCGAGAAGGACTACCGCAAGGTGATCGACGCCATGCGGTCGCAGCTCGCGGGCTGACCGAGCGAGGCTCGTGATGGGCAGCCACGATCACGATCATGCCGTTGCGTACGACCATGGTCGTTCGCACGGTCACGCAGACGAAGCCGGCGGCCATTCGCACGGCATCGGCCACAGCCACGCGCACGGGCCGGCCCGTCATGACCGAGCTTTCGCGATCGGCATCGCCGTCAACCTCGCCTTCGTCGCGATCGAGGCCTTCTACGGCTGGAGAGCCGATTCGCTGGCGCTTCTCGCCGACGCCGGCCACAACCTCGGCGACGTGCTCGGCCTCGTCCTCGCCTGGGCCGGCGCCTTCGCCGGGCGGATCGCCCCCGACGAGCGGCACACCTGGGGCTGGAAGCGGGCGTCGATCCTTGCCGCGTTTGCCAACGCCTTGCTGCTGCTCGTCGCGATGGGCTCGCTCGGCTGGGTTGCTATCGGGCGACTGCACGCGCCCGAGATGACTCGGCCGGTCACGGTGATGGTCATCGCCGCGATCGGCATCTTCGTCAACCTGGGCACGGCATTGCTCTTCGTTCGGGGCCGGCACGACGACATCAATATCCGAGGCGCCTTCCTGCACATGGCGGGCGACGCGGCGGTGTCGGCCGGCGTCGTGGTGGCCGGTGCGCTCGTGCTCTGGCAGGGTTGGCTGTGGGTCGATCCGATCGTGAGCCTGGCCATCGCCGTGGTGATCCTTTTCAGCACCTGGCAGCTCTTTCGCGATTCGCTGCACCTGATGTTCGACGGCGTGCCGAGCTCGATCGACCTCGACGCGGTGCGCGCCGAGCTCGAGGCGCTGCCCGGCGTCGATTGCGTCCACGACCTGCACGTCTGGGCCAGCGGCACGACCGAGGTGGTGCTCACTGCGCACGTCGTCACGCCGGCCGGCCACCCCGACGACGCCTTCTTCCGCGCCGCGGCGGCGCGCATGAAGGAGCGCTTCTCGATCGGCCATGTGACCCTGCAGGCCTCGACCGAGCCGGTCATGCCGGCTTGCGGCGGTCCCAGGGCGCCCTCGCTTTCCCGGGGCGGTCTGGCGCTCGATGCCTCTTCTCGTTAGCCGATGCAATACAAGGACTATTACGAATCCCTCGACCTCCCGCGCACGGCGACGCAGGACGAGATCAAGAAGGCGTATCGCAAGCTCGCCCGCAAGTACCACCCCGACGTCAGCAAGCTCGCCGATGCCGAGACGCGCTTCAAGGAGATCAACGAGGCCAACGAGGTCCTGAAGGATCCTGAGAGGCGCGCTGCCTACGATCAGGTCGGCAGCGGATTCAAGGCCGGCCAGGAATTCCAGCCGCCGCCGAACTGGGACGCGGGCTTCGAGTTCCGCGGCGGCGAGGCCCCGGGCGGCGGTTTCGCCGGATCGCGCGGCGGCGAGGGTTTCGATGCCAGCGACTTCTTCGAGTCGCTGTTCGGTAGCCGCGCTCGCGGTGCCGGGGCCGGTGCCCGGCGCAGCGCGAGCAGGCAGGGTGAGGACCATCACGCCAAGGTGCTGATCGATCTCGAGGACGCCTATCGCGGCGCCGAGCGCAGCATCTCGCTGCGCGTGCCCAAGGAAGCTGCGGACGGACGCGTCTTCCTCGACGAGCGACGGCTCGACGTCCACATTCCCAAGGGCATTCGCGCCGGCCAGCACTTGCGCCTCTCCGGTCAGGGCTCGCCAGGCATCGGCGGGGCGCCACCGGGCGACCTTTATCTCGAGATCGAGTTCAAGCCGCATCCACGCTATCGCGTCGACACTGCGGATGTCTACGTCGAGCTGCCTCTGGCTCCGTGGGAAGCCGCGCTCGGCGCGACCGTCGACGCCGCGACGCCCGAAGGCACGGTACAGCTGACGATTCCGAAGGGCTCGGCGGCCGGCCGCAAGCTCCGCCTGAAGGGGCGCGGCCTGCCGGCGCGCTCGGGTGGCACGCCCGGCGATCTCTATGCCGTGCTCGCGATCGCCCTGCCGCCCGCGGACACCGACAAGGCGCGCGACGCCTATGCGGCGATGGCCGCGACCTTTGCCGGTTTCGACCCGCGCCACCTCCGTGGAGGCTGAACCATGGCTGACCCGAGAACTCCCGCACTTCGCGGCAGCGTCGTCGAAGACGAGCTGACGCTCACGACCGTCGAGCTTTGCCGCGCTTGCAACGCGAGCGAGTCGCACATCGAGCTCTGGGTGAGCGAAGGCGTGCTGCAGCCGATCGGCGCGTCGCGCGAGCAGTGGCGCTTCAGCGGACCGTCGCTCAGGCGCATGCGCGTGGCGATGCGGCTGTCCCGCGACCTCGAGATCAACTCGCCGGGCGTGGCGCTGGCGCTCGATTTGCTGGACGAGATCGAGGCGCTCGAGACGAGGCTGCGCCGGGAATCGGCACGCCCGCTTCGGCCTTGACCTCCTTCAGCACCACGCTCGAGCGGATGTGCGTCACTCCGGGCAGGCGAAACGCCGTCTCGTGCAGGAAGGTCTCGTAGGCGCGGATGTCGGGCACGAGGACCTTGATGCTGTAGTCGGCCCCGCCCGTCGTGCTGTAGCAGGCGACGATCTGCGGGCAGGCAGCGACGGCGCGCTCGAACTCGCGCACCGTGCCTTCGGTGTGCTGCATGAGATTGACCTCGGCGAGCACGCACAGCGCGAGGCCGACGCTTTCCCGGTCGACGACAGCGCCGTAGCCGCGGATGACGCCGGCCGCTTCCATCGCCTTGACGCGCTTCCAGCACGGCGTCGACGTCAGGCCGGCGGCCGCGGCGAGCTGCTGCACGGTCTGGCGCGAGTCGCGCTGCAGCGCTTCGAGGATCGCGTGGTCCTTGCGGTCGAGAACAATCATGCTGTCTCCAATGCAAATTCAAACGATTCGTTCCATCGTAAGCTCATTCTGCGGCAAAGAAAGAAATCCGTTCTCCGACGCCGCCCGTAAATTGCTGTCTTCAGCTTCCGCTCGATCGGAACCGTCATGCCCGAAACGCTTCTTCGCCCCGACTACCGCCTCGCCGACAACCTCGCGGCCAGAGAAGGCGTCGTCTTCCTGACCGGGACGCAGGCGCTGATCCGTCTCGCGCTCATGCAGTCGTGGCGCGACGCTGGGCGGGGCGTTGCATCGCAAGGCTTCATCAGCGGCTATCGCGGCTCGCCGCTCGGCATGGTCGACCAGCAGGCGTGGAAGGCGGCGAAGCTGCTCGATGCGGCCGGCGTGAAGTTCCTGCCGGCGGTCAACGAAGAGCTTGCCGCCACGGCCGTGCTCGGCACGCAGCGCGTCGAGTCCGACCCCGAGCGCACCGCCGACGGCGTCTTCGCCATGTGGTACGGCAAGGGCCCNNCGCGCCGGCGACGCGCTCAAGCACGGCAACGCCTACGGCTCGTCGCCGCACGGCGGCGTCCTCGTCGTCGCCGGCGACGACCACGGCTGCGTCTCGTCATCGATGCCGTACCAGAGCGACGTGGCGATGCAGTCCTGGCACATGCCGGTCCTGGCACCCGCCAGCGTCGCCGAGTACCTCGAGTTCGGCCTTTACGGCTGGGAGTTGTCGCGCTTCGCGGGCAACTGGGTCGGCCTCACGGCGCTTTCCGAGGTGGTCGAAAGCGGATCGACCGTCGATCTCGACGAGACGAATACGCGCGTCGCGGCCTGGAAGCCCGCGGCCGAGGTCGAGGCCGAAACCGGCTTCGTGCGTCCGGCCGATGGCCTGCATTACCGCTGGCCCGATCTGCCTTCGCTGCAGATCGAAGAGCGCCTGCATGCCAAGCTCGACGCGGTTCGCGCCTTCGCGAAGGTGAACGCGATCGACCGGCAGATCGTCGAGTCGACGCAGGCGACGGTCGGCATCGTCACCTGCGGCAAGGCGCACTTCGACCTGCTCGAAGTCTTTCGCCGGCTCGACATCTCGCTCGATGCGCTGAGCCGGGCGGGCGTGCGGCTCTACAAGGTCGGCCTGTCCTATCCGATCGAGCCGACGCGTCTCGAAGCCTTCGCCGAAGGCTTGAGCGAGATCCTCGTCGCCGAGGAAAAGCACCCGGTCGTCGAGTCGCAACTGCGCGACCTCCTCTACAACCGCGATGCCCGTCCGGTCATCGTCGGCAAGCGCGATGCCGCAGGCCGCGCGCTCGTCTCCGGGCTGGGCGAGCTGCGTCCGTCACGGCTGATCGAGATCGTCGCCCGCTGGCTCGCGGCGCGCTTTCCGGCGCTCGACCGGCGCCACCTCGTCGTCGATTTCACGGTCCCGCCGTTGCTCTCGAACGCCGCCGACACGGTCAAGCGACTGCCCTATTTCTGCGCCGGCTGCCCGCACAACACATCGACGAAGGTTCCGAAAGGCTCGCGCGCACAGGCCGGCATCGGTTGCCACGCCATGGCTTCGTGGATGGATCGCGACACGGCCGGCCTCATCCAGATGGGCGGCGAAGGCGTCGACTGGGTATCGCACTCGCAGTTCACGAAGGTGCCGCACGTCTTCCAGAACCTCGGCGACGGCACCTATTACCACTCGGGCTATCTGGCGATCCGCCAGGCGATCGCCGCCGGCACGAACATCACCTACAAGATCCTCTTCAACGACGCCGTCGCGATGACCGGCGGCCAGCCCATCGACGGCGCGATCACGGTCGACGGCATCGCCCGGCAGGTCGAGGCCGAGGGCGCGACGCAGGTCGTCGTGCTCTCCGACGACATCGCCAAGTACGACGCCATCCACGATCGCTTTCCGAAGGGAACCGAGTTCCACGACCGCGGCGAGCTCGACGCCGTGCAGCGACGCTTGCGCGAGATGAAGGGCGTGACCGTTCTCGTCTACGAGCAGACCTGCGCCGCCGAGAAGCGCCGCCGGCGCAAGAAAGGCGAGCTCGTCGATCCGGCGCGGCGGCTCTTCATCAACACCCAGGTCTGCGAAGGCTGCGGCGACTGCACGGTGCAATCGAACTGCGTCGCCGTCTTGCCGATCGAGACGCCGCTCGGTCGCAAGCGCAAGATCGACCAGTCGAGTTGCAACAAGGACTATTCCTGCGCCCAGGGCTTTTGCCCGAGCTTCGTCGGCGTCGTTGGTGGCACGCTGAAGAAGCGTCCGGGCGTCCTCGCCGGGCCCGGCGCGGCGCGTTTCGCGACGCTCGTTGCCAAGCTGCCGCGGCCGGCACCGCATGCATGGACCGGCCCGTACGACCTGCTCGTTACCGGTGTCGGCGGCACCGGCGTCATTACGGTCGGCACGGTCATCGCCATGGCGGCGCATCTCGAAGGCCATTCGGCGAGCGTGCTCGACTTCACGGGCTTCGCCCAGAAAGGGGGCTCGGTGCTGTCGTTCGTGCGCCTCGCCCAGGACAAGGCCGCCCTCAACCAGGTGCGCATCGACGCGCAGCAGGCCGATGCCGTGCTCGCCTGCGACATCGTGGTCGCTGCGTCGGCCGACGCCCTGCAGTCGGTGCGCCGCGGCCGCACACGCGTGCTCGCCAACACGCACGAGATTCCGGTCGCCGAGTCGCTCTCGAACCCCGATGCGAGCCTGAAGGTCGACGCCCTGCTCGAGAAGATCGCCTTCGCGGCCGGCGCCGGCCAGGTCGAGACGATGGACGCGCAGATGCTCGCCGAAGATTTTCTCGGCGATTCGATCGTCTCCAACATCCTGGCGATGGGCTACGCCTGGCAGCGTGGCCTGGTGCCGGTCGGCCTCGCCGCCATGCAGCGCGCGATCGAGCTGAACGGTGTTGCGGTCGAAAGCAACAAGGCAGCGTTCGCGCTCGGCCGACTCGCCGCCGCCGAACCGGTCGCATGCCGCGAGCTGCTGCACGAGCCCGACCCGGACGACGAGCGCGGCGAAACGATCGATCAGCTCGTCGCCCGCTCGGTTCGCTTCCTCGAGGCCTACCAGGGCCCGCGCTACGCCCTGCGCTATCGCCGCCTCGTTGAAACGGTTCGCGCCCGGGAAGAGGCGATCGGCGGCGCCGGGTCGACGCTGCTTCTGACGCGCGCTGTCGCCGAGCAGATGCGAAAGCTCATGGCCTACAAGGACGAGTACGAGGTCGCCCGCCTCTACACCGACGGCACGTTCGAAAAGCAGATCGCCGAGCAGTTCGAGGGCGACCTGAAGCTCGAGTTCTACATGGCGCCGCCGGCGCTCGTGAAACCGAAGGGCCAAGGCCGCGCCGCGGCGCCGAAGAAGCGCCGTTTCGGCGCCTGGCTGTTGCCGATGCTGAAGATCCTGGCGCGCGGCAAGGCTTTGCGCGGAACGCCCATCGATCCCTTTGGCCGCACCGAAGAGCGCCGGCTCGAGCGCCGGCTGATCGATGACTACGAAACGCGCATCGCCGAGTTGCTGGACGGGCTGAGCGCGGGAAAGCTCGTCATCGCGACGGCGATCGCCAACGTGCCGGGGTCGATCCGCGGCTATGGCCACGTCAAGCTCGCGAGCTTCGCGATCGCCCGGGCCCGCGAGAGCGAGCTCTTGAATCGCTTCGATCCGGGGCGCTATCCGCGGCCAGCCCGCGCCGCCGTCGCGGGGCAGTTTGGAGGCATTCCCGTCACCTCCGCCTGAAGCGATCGCGGCGTCGCCCTCAGTGCATCAAGGGCAGGTACTTGGCGAGCTTGGCGAGCAGCGCGTCGGGCGTAAAGGGCTTGACGATGAAGTCGGCGGCGCCGGCTTCCATGCTGCGCATGAGCACCTCGCGGCGCGCGTCTCCGGTCAGCATGACGACGGGGATGCCGGCAAGCGCCGGGTCGGCCTTCAGGCTTTGCGTCAGGTCGACGCCATCGCGCCCGGGCAGCATCACATCCATGAGGACGAGGTCGGGTTGCACGGCGCCGATGCGTTGCAGCGCGGTCGCGCCGTCGGCTTCGAAGACGAGATCGACGCCGCGCGTTTCGAGGGTGATGGCGATGAGCTGATGTGAAAAGGTGTCGTCCTCGACGACCAGCACGATAGGCCGGGCCCGGGCAGGGGCCCGCGGCCGGCTGACGAGCGCGACGCGGCAGGCGAGGCGAAGGCTCGCCGCCAGCCGATCGGGATCGGCCGGCGTGGGGAAGTGCTGAACATAGTCGTCGCACACGCCTTCGCGGCAGAGGCGCGCGGCCGTGGCGAGGTCGGCCGTCTCGCACAGGAGCAGCATGAATGCGGCGCCGGCGTCGGCGTTCTTTGTGGCGCGCAGGGCCAGGGTCTGGCGCACTGCGGCGTCGAGCGAAGCGAAACCGAGGAGCACGACGTCGGGCTTGAATCGCTTCGCATCGGCGAGCATGCGGCTGGGCTCCGTCGTCGCAGGGTCGGCGGCTATCGCGTCGCCGAGGCGGGCGACGATCGCCTGCGCCGCGGCCTCGCCGTCGGCGACGACGAGGACGCGCGCAGGATCCGCAGCGGAGTGCCTGACGCCGATCACGTGCGAATTGTGGCAACGCGACGGCCACGCGGTCGTGCGAGATGTCCGGTTTTCGGCTGCTACACTTTTGCGATGGTCACATTCGACGGATGNNTGCCGCTGAAGCGGGCGGCTGCCCCGGCGCTCTCCCTGGCGGGCGCCGGCTGAATGCGGCGGGCGAGCCCCGCCGATCCGAAGCGATCTCCGAACGGCCGTCTGGCCGCCGACCATGACAGAACTCGAATTCCGAAGCCTTGCGCTGCAAGGCTTCAACCGCATTCCGCTGATCGCCGAGGCGTTCGCCGATCTGGAAACGCCTCTGTCGCTCTATCTCAAGCTCGCCCGCGCCGACGGCGGCGGCGCCTCGAGCTTCCTGCTCGAGTCGGTCGTCGGCGGCGAGCGCTTCGGCCGCTATTCGTTCATCGGCCTGCCGGCGCGAACGCTGCTGCGCGCGAGCGGCTTTCGAACCGAGGTCGTGACCGACGGCACCGTGGTCGAGACGCGCGAAGGCAACCCGCTCGACTTCATCGCCGAATGGCAGAAGCGCTTCAAGGTGGCGCTGCGCCCGGGCCTGCCGCGCTTTTGCGGCGGCCTGGCCGGCTACTTCGGCTACGACGCGGTGCGCTACATCGAGCCGCGGCTGGCGGCGACGCAGAAGCCCGGCGGCATCGATATGCCCGACGTCCTGCTCCTGCAATGCGAGGAGCTTGCCGTCATCGACAATCTCTCGGGGCGGCTCTATCTCATCGTCTACGCCGACCCGACCGAGCCCGAGGCTTGGTTTCGTGCTCGCCGGCGTCTCGCCGATCTGACCGACAAGCTGAAATACAGCGTCACGGCGCCGGCGGTCCGGCGCGGCGCGGCGTACGGCGTCGAGCGCGAGTTCGCCAGGGGGGCCTACCTCGCGGCCGTGCGTCGGGCCAAGGAATATGTCGCCGCTGGCGACATGATGCAGGTGCAGATCGGGCAGCGCTTGCGCAAGCGCTACACCGAGTCGCCGCTCAGCCTCTACCGGGCATTGCGCTCGCTGAACCCGTCGCCCTACATGTTCTTCTACGACATGGGCGACTTCCAGGTCGTCGGCGCCTCGCCGGAAATCCTCGTGCGCCAGGAGCACACGCCCGAAGGCGACAAGGTGACGATCCGGCCGCTCGCCGGCACGCGGCCGCGCGGCGCGACGCCGGCGCTGGACCTGGCGCTCGAGGCCGAGCTCGTCGGCGATCCGAAGGAGCGCGCCGAGCACCTGATGCTGATCGACCTGGCGCGAAACGACATCGGCCGCATCGCGAAAACGGGCAGCGTCAAGGTGACCGAGGCGTTCATGGTCGAGCGCTATTCGCACGTCATGCACATCGTCAGCAACGTCGAGGGGCTGCTGAAGGATGGCATGAGCAACCTCGACGTGCTGAAGGCGACCTTCCCGGCGGGCACGCTGACGGGCGCGCCGAAGATCCGCGCCATGCAGATCATCGACGAGCTCGAGCCCGTCAAGCGTGGCCTCTACGGCGGTGCCTGCGGCTATCTGAGCTTCGCCGGCGACATGGACGTCGCCATCGCCATCCGCACCGGCATCGTCAAGGACCAGACGCTCTACGTGCAGGCTGCGGCCGGCATCGTCGCCGACTCGGTGCCCGAGCTCGAATGGCAGGAGACCGAAGCCAAGGCGCGCGCCCTCATCCGCGCCGCCGAGCTCGTCGAGGAGGGCTTTTGATGGACGCGCCTCAGAAGAGCAGCGCCGGCGCCAGCGTGCCGAGGAGGCCGGCGCCGATCGCGGTGATCCAGCGGCCGATTCGCGGCGCGACCCAGCGTGGCCGCGGCACCGCCGCGAGGGCGCAGAGAACGCCCGCCGACCCGAAGACGACGAAAGCGAGCGCCGACGGCAAGGCAAGGTTCGGCGCCGTCGACTGCTCGGCCATGGTGGCGACGACGTGGCCCATGGCGAGGCCGGCGGCGAGGGCGAACAGGGTGAGCGAGTCGCGCCATGGCGGCGCGGCGCGGGAAGAATCGTTCATGGCAGCGAGAAAGAGCCGAACCCGATTTTTGCCGCATCCGCAGACGGGTCGGTCGCCCGAAGTAGGTGTCTGCCGTGCAGCAGTTCGCGGCAATGGCGCGGGCGTCGAGGTGCGCGCTCGAAGCCAGCTTGCGAGGAGATCGGCATGCTGCTCATTGATCGAACAGCCACAGGCACGCGTCACGACATCCCGCAGAGCCCCACTTGCACCATGGCGCGAATGCGCTTCTGGCCAACTGCGCCTGCCGGCAGGCCGAGGTGCTGGTGGCTCAATCCATCGGCTCGCCCGCCACCGGCAGCTTGCAGTGCCTGCCGAGCAGCCTTACAATTCGACCATTCATAAGGAGCGACCATGGCTGAATCCANNGCGTCACGACATCCCGCAGAGCCCCGTAAACCCGTGCCAACGCTGGGGAGCGGTGCTCTTGACGTCTCACTGAAGCTGCTCCCATCCCGCCAAGAAGCGGGTATCGAAGAGGGCCTACATGCAAGGCCAACAGGGAATGGGCCGGCCAATCGAGAACAGCTGGGCCGCTTCACTCCGCGGGGGGCGAGATGAAGTGGCGCTTCGCCGGCGACGTGGTTCAGAACTCTCGTACACCTGCGAAAGAACCGGAGCGTGGACTGCTCCGCGCGCGAGGGCGTGCAGGCAAAACTACGGTTGATGGTCAAGCGCATTTTGCGCAAGCACAAGTACCCGCCGGTTCAGGGGAATGCGGCGGCGGAGCCGGTACTGCAGCAGGCGAAGGCGTTGGGCCCACTGCGAAAATGCGGATTCGACAATATTCCATCACGCAGTGAGATGACACAAAAGCTGGGTCGAAACGATCCCTGCCCATGCGGCAGTGGCAAGAAGTACAAGCATTGCTGCGGCAGGCCCGAGGCACCGGCCACGCCTTCGGCTGACTCGCACGACGGTGCGGTCGAGCGCGCGGTCAGCTGGTTGGCTCAGCACCACGGGAAGGCCCTTGCCGCGGCGCTGGAAGAAGAGATCGATGGCGCGGCTTTCGGCTGTTTCGACGACGGCGATGACGACGCGGCGCGCGAGGCCATGGCGGCCATCGACGACGCGTTGTGGCAGCAACTCCAGCTCAACCTGGCCGAGTGGTTGCTGGCCGAGGGTGACATCAAGGTCAAGGGTGAAAACCGGCGCGTGGCCGATCTGTTGCTCGGCCCGGGCGGGCCCCTGCTGTCGATGGGTCAGCGCGCATGGCTGGAGCAGCTCGCACAGCGGCCACTGCGGCTGTACGACGTCACCGACGTCGTGCCCGGCACAGGCATCACGGTATGCGACGCCCTCGATACCGCGCAGGCGCCGATCGTCGTCACTGAGCGCGAGGGCAGCCGGTCGATTCGGCCGGGGATGCAGATCGGTGCGCGCGTGATGGCGGTGACCGGAGGGCACCAGGTCTCGGGCGCGGTCTATCCGTTCTCGATGCTGAGCGGGCGCGCCATGCAGGAAGCGCTGCGCGCGCTCCTGACGCAGCCCAGCAAGCACGAGGAAGACAACGTCCTGATGATCGGACTGTTGATCATCAAAGGCTGGTTGGCGCAGTACCTTCGGCCGGCGCCGTTGCCGAGCTTCGTGCACGGCGACACAGGCGAGCCCTTGCTGTTCACGACCGACCACTACGAGGTACAGGCCTGGCCAGCGCTCGACGCCGTGTTGGCGGCGCAGCCCGACGTGCACGGCGATCGCGATGTCGGTTGGGATCGCCTGATCGAATGCGAGGATGGGCAGACCCGTGCGCAGGCAACGATCGCCCGGGAGCCCGGTGGCCGGCGAGTGTCATTGCTCTACAAGACGGCGGGCCTGGCGGAGCAGGGGCGCCTCTGGTTCGAGACGCTGGCCGGCGACTCGGTGAAGTTCCTGCTGCGGGAAGTTTCTGACCCGAAGGGTTTGCTGTCGCACGCGAACCCTTCCAAGAGAGCGGCGGCCCAGGCACCGAGCCTGCCCGCAGGTCTGGACCCGGGGGTACTGGCCGAGGCCATCGCGGGCGTTGTGAGGCGCAGCTATGCGCATTGGGCCGACGAGCCGATCCCAGCCCTGAATGGCCAGACCCCGCGCCAGGCCATAGCCAGCGCAGCCGGACTGGAACGCGTCAAGGGCTTGCTGCGCAGCTACGAGGATGGCGAGGCGCAACAGGCGGGCCAGCAAGGGCGGCGCGAGATTTCGTACCAGTTCCTCTGGGACGCCCTGGGCCTGGCGCGATAGCGCGTGTAGGCCGGCTTCTGCCGTCGCGTCACCGCAACCAGGGCTCGAACGCCTTGGCCAGCCGCCGCAGCACGGCAGCGTCGGGCAGAGGCAGGCGCACGCTGGCTTGGCCCGTGACCGGATCGCGTTCGATCGTGATGGGGGCGGCACCGGGCGTTGCACCGCCAGCCGTTCGCGGCGTCGCCAGACCCTGCAACAGCGCGGCTCCGGCTTCGAGGATGGCGGCCCAGGGATCGGCCGGTTCAGCGCGCGGGGGTGGACCTTCGGCGAGCGGCGCCGTCGACCGAGTCGGTTCGGCCGCGGCGGTGCTTTGCGCAAACACGCCCACCAATTCGCCGGCCTGCGACGGTTCGATCGAGGCCGATAGCGTAGCGCGGATGTCGGTTGCCACGGGCGGCTCCGCAGCAGGGTCCGCGTCGGCCTCGCCCATTGCGCCGGCCACCTGCTCCACGCTCTTCATGAATTGCGACAAGCGCGTGCCCTGCAGGAACACTTCTCGCTCACCACCATCGAGCACGCCGGCGAACAGCGACTTCTTGAAGGCCAGCACCGAGAGCATGCCTTCCTCGATGCTGCCCTGGCCGACGAAGTTGACCACTTGCACGCCGCGCGATTGGCCCATGCGGTGCACGCGGCCGATGCGCTGCTCCAGCACCGCCGGGTTCCACGGCAGGTCCATGTTGACCACCACGGCCGCCGCGTGCTGCAAGTTCAGGCCCACGCCGCCTGCGTCGGTGGACAGGAACAGCCGGCAATCCGGATCGTTGTGGAATTGTTCGACCAGTGCGCCCCGCTTGTCGCCCGGCACGCTGCCGCTGAACAGCACATGGCCCCAGGCACGCTTGCCTTCACCGTTGCCTTCACCGATATCCAGGCGGCGCACGATTAGCTCATGCGTGCCCAGCCACTGGCTGAAGACCACGGCCTTGGCAGTCGGGTCCTCCAGCAATTCGTCGAGTAGCGTCATCAGCTCGTCGACCTTGTTGCCGTGGTCGGTCTCGTGGTCGAGCAGCCAGGTGCTGTTGCAGGCCATGCGCATGTTCTGCAGCGCGCAGGTCAGGCGGCGCTGGTCTGCGTCCGACAGATAGCCGCTCTTGCGCCAGCGCTTGACGATGCGGGCGACGATGTCGCCGTTCTCGTCGTGGTGGACGCGCTGTTGCGGTGTCAGAGGCACGAAGATGCGCTGGTCCACACGCTCGGGTAACTGCGTCAGCACCTCCGCCTTGCGCCGTCGCAGCATCACTGGCGCCAGGGTCTGGCCTATGCGGTCAAGCGCGCGGTAGCCAATGACACGGCCGACCTCGTCGCGCAACTGGTGCTCGTCGAGCAGGCGCCAGGTGGGGCCGAGCCGGTGCTGGTCGACGAACTGCACGATCGAGATCAGTTCCTCCAGCCGGTTTTCCAGCGGCGTGCCAGTCAGCACCAGGACATACGGGCTGGTGATGCGCTTGAGTGCGCGTGCGGCGATGGTGTTCCAGTTCTTGATGCGCTGTGCCTCGTCGGCAATGACGAGATCCGGGGCCCAGGCGGCGATAAGGTCGGCATCGCGTGCCAACGTTTCGTAGTGGGTGATCTTGCAGAAGACCTCTTCGCGGTATTGCAACTGTCGCTGCGCGCGGAGGCCGTGGATCACCTGCGCCTCGCGCTCGGAGAAGCGTTCGAACTCATTCTTCCATTGGTGCTTGAGCGACGTGGGGCACACCACCAGTACGCGCTGCACGCCGAAGTGGCGGGCGAACAGCTCAGCCGCCGCCACGGCCTGGATGGTCTTGCCCAGGCCCATCTCGTCGCCGATGAGCGCACGGCCGGCGCGCGCGGCGAACAGCGCGCCTTCGGTCTGGTAGGGGTAGAGCTTGATCTTCAGCAGCTTGGCAAGTGCCTTGTCCTTCGCGCCTTTCGGGTAGGCCTCGGCCAGGGCCGCTTGACGGCGCTCGCCATCGCGGATCTGTGCGACGAACTGCCAGACATCGTCGTAGCAACGCAGCTCGTGGCCGCTGTCCTGGGCCATGCGGATCAATGCATCGAGCCCGTCGAGACGGTCCCAGGGCAGGGCCCAGCCGGCCGTCGCATCGAAGTGCTGTTTCGCTCGCGCCAGCAGCGCTGGCGGGCAGGCCTTGCCGGCGCGGAAACGCACGTGGCGCATGCCCGCGTAGTCGAGCCAGATTTCGCTGTACTCAGCTTGGGCGCCCTTGGCCAGCGCCGCCTTGCCGCCGCGCCTGGATTCGAGCTTGGCCAGGGTGAACTCGATGTGCTTGCAGGTGCCCAGATCGTTGGTCGCGAAGTCCGGGCAGGTGCAGAAGTTCTGGCCCAGCGCGCGACCCCGGATCGCCACGCGATAGTGGCTACCGCTCGCCGGGTTGTGCACGCGGAAGTCCGAGAACACCGGGTGGCCCCCCAGGTTTTCCAGGCCGAAGCGCTGCTCGCGGCCAAACTGGCGGCGCAGGGCGGTCTGCCAGTCGGCGACAGCGATCTCTGGCGGGCGGCGCGTGCGTGACAGGCGCGGTTCGGCCGTTTGGCCGGTGCGGCCTGTGCCGGCTTTCGAAGGCACTTTGCGGGCGGTAGGTGTTTGCATAACTGCTGCGAGGCTGCGCAGGCGGTGACGTGGTAGCGGCGATTTTTCGCTTGCGACCCGAAGCCACCCCAAGCCCCACGCCCTTGTGTATGGCATCGATCGGCGCCGCCTTGACGCCGCCGCCATGACTGCAAAGATGAATTGCATCGAGGCACGTCTCTTCGTGCGGATGGGATTTCAGGAGCAGTCATGCCGGCCACCGGTGTCAAGATCAGACAAGCCAAGGCGACCGACAAGGCGCTGAAGCTCGCCGAATGCTGCCGGCCTGTACCTGGAGTCAGGCCAAACAGCTCGAAGCTCCGGCGCTATCACTGCCGCATCGCCGGCAAAGAGAGCCTCTACGCCCATCGGCGACCACCCCATCGGTCACGCCGGCTGATGCGCGCAAGGCCCGGGACGATGCGCGTGACCTGATCAAGCAGGGCAGGCACCCCACGCACGCGCGCCAGAACGCACTTGCACCATGGCGTGAATGCGCTTCTGGCCAACTGCGCC
>PLZH01000134.1:0-434 GCA_003152055.1 Burkholderiales bacterium | reverse complement strand
TGGCACGTCATGCCCGGCGGCGGACTCATCGTCAGGGCCAAGACGCATTCGGTGCTCGAACTGGCCGGGATGCTGAAGTCGCCGAAGAGGAAGCCCGTTCCCGTCGAGGACATGAACCCCTGGCGCTGAGCGCATGGCGGCACTCGACACCAACGTCCTGGTCCGGTTTCTGGTGCAGGACGATGCCAGGCAGGGCGAGGCGGCCGCGCGCCTGATTCGCAGCGGCGTTCAGGCGGGCAGTCCCTTGTTCGTGCCCGTCACGGTGCTGCTTGAACTCGAATGGGTGCTGCGATCGGCCTTCGGTTTCGACAAGGCGGCTGTGCTGCAGGCGCTGTTCCGGCTGCTCGGGTCGTTTGAGTTGGGTTTCGAGTCTGAAGGCGCGGTGGAATCCGCCCTCGCGCAGTACGAGCGCAGCACGGCCGACTTTGCCGACT
>PLZH01000102.1 GCA_003152055.1 Burkholderiales bacterium | reverse complement strand
CATGCCACTATTGCGACAGAACCCAACAGATCGACTGCGGCGGGTTGAGCGTCGCGCCGCGCTCGTCTTCTGTGAGACTCCTTGGCCGCTGCAAGACCCAAACGTGGTCGTTGGCATCGGTGGCAACACCGCTGACTTGCCCGAGGATCCAGCCATTCGGCAAAGGCTTCGGCCAGTTGGCGTCGACGCTGAAGCGCGGAGGGCTGGCGTCGTCTTTGCCGCCGACCGGCATTGCGCAGGCACTAGCAACTGCGGCAACGATCAGAACAGAGAAGAAGCAGGCGATTCTTCGAGTTGGCCAGTTCACGGCTATCCTCGATGGCTTGGAGTGAAGCACATCATTCATCAACTTGTATGCCGATGAATCGAGACAAACGACAGGTTTCTCGGGGGCCTTCGTGTCGAGCAAAATCAGTGGAACCGCCGACGTCGCGGTGATTGGCGCTGGCTGTGCCGGCATTGCCGCAGCCTATTACCTGGTCAAGGACCAGCAGATCAGGAACGTGGTTCTGATCGACCCGCGAGATCCGATGAGCCTGACCTCTGCTCAGTCTGGTGAGAACTACCGGAACTGGTGGCCGCATCCGATCATGACGGCCTTCACGGAACATGGCATCAGCCTGCTCGAGCAGATCGACCTGGAGTCGGGTGGCCGTCTGAACATGACGCGAGGCGGTTATTCCCTAGTGACACGTCGCTCCACACCGGAGGACCTGATCCACGACCTCTATCGAGGCTATGAGGGTACCGCGGCCGCGGTCCGGATTCGACACTCGGCTTCCAGTGACTATCGGCCGCCGTGTCGTACACCGTGGAGCGGCGCCCCTGACGGTGTAGATGTGCTCTTGAATCAGGATTTGATTCGCAAAACGTTCCCGTCCTATGCGAATGATGTTGCCACGGTGATTCACATTCGCCGCGCTGGCTCGATCAGTGCCCAGCAGCTCGGGCAGTTCATGTTGGAGGAGATCCTCGGTAATGGCGCACGATTGATCCGCTCCGAGGTCGTGCGTATCTCCGCGCATTCCCCTTTTACCTTGGAGCTGGCTTCTGCGAATGGCGCGACGGAGATCCGCGCAGACAGGGTCGTCAATGCGGCGGGTCCCTTCGTACGGGACGTCGGAGCGATGCTTGGTGAAGATCTCCCGGTGAAATGTGTCTATCAGCAGAAGATCGCGTTCCAGGATCGCGAAGGAGCTATCCCCCGTGACATGCCGTTCACGATCGATCTTGACGGGCAGACGCTAGCTTGGTCCGATGAAGACCGGGATCTCCTGGCAAGCGACCCCTCCGCGCGCCACTTGGTGAAACCCATGAATGGGGGCATCCACTGCCGGCCCGATGGCAACGCGGATGGAACGTGGATCAAGCTGGGATGGGCCTACAACGAGACGGCTACTGACCCGCGTCAAGAGGATCCATTGGATCCTCAATTTCCGGACACGGTGCTTCGTGGCGCCAGCCGGCTCAACCCCGCGCTCGCCGCGTACATCGGTCGGCTTCCCCGCGGTGCGCATCATTACGGCGGCTACTACACCATGACCGAAGAAAACTGGCCACTCATCGGAAAGATGAAGACCGATGGGGCGTTCATCGCGGGGGCGTTGTCTGGATTCGGGTCGATGGCGGCGTGCTCCACGGGAGCACTCTGCGCGGCCTGGGTGGCCGGCAAATCCGTTCCGGAGTACGCCAGGTCGCTCTGCAGCGATCGCTACGCCGATCAGGCGCTGATGACCCGGCTGGCCGTACTGAGCAAAGGCCGCCTCTGACCTCGGTCACACGCTGATGGTACGGAGGCTGAATACCTTCTCGGGTCGGCACAGAACCGTCGACCACACAGCGCTCTACGATAAGAGCATCGGCAGCTCAGAGAGTTTTGCGGTGGAAGTGATTCGGGGCATGGCGTGTGGGCGCACGCTGATCGGATGGGGCCTGGCGTGGGTATCCGCAGTCGTGATGGCCGGACCACCCTACCAGACCGATGACCCCGAGCCGGTCGAGCTTCATCACGGCGAGTTCTACATCGCCTCGCAGCAAGCGCTGACGGCCGACGGTCGTTCAGGAAGCCTTCCGCATCTCGAATTCAACTACGGCGCGCTGCCGAACCTGCAGTTGCACCTGCTTGTGCCGTACGCGTTCAACACACCGGAGGATGGACCGTCGCAACGGGGCCGCGGTGATACCGAGCTTGGCGTGAAGTACCGCTTCGTTCAAGAGAGCGACGATACGCCGATGGTCGGCATCTTCCCGCTCTACCTGGCGCCAACCGGCGATCAGGGCCGGGGGCTGGGCAACGGTGCGTCGCAGTTCTATCTGCCGATCTGGCTGCAGAAGAGTTGGGGGCCGTGGACCTCATACGGTGGCGGCGGCTACTGGATCAATCATGCCCAGGGTGCGCGCAACAGCTTGTTTCTCGGCTGGCAGGTTCAGCGCGACCTGTCAGAGCGGTGGACTCTCGGTGCTGAGGTTTTTCATCGCACGGAGCAGGTGGTCGGGCAAGGCTCGATCTCTGGCTTCAATGTCGGGGGTCAGTTCAACATCGACGAGCATGACCACCTTCTGTTTTCTCTGGGGCGCGGCCTGCAGAACGCGCAGGCGACCGACCGGGTATCGTCCTATTTGGGGTACCAACTTACCTTCTGAAGCTAGGCTGCACCGGTCTGCCAAGTCGCCGAGCGCCGAAGCCGTCCATCCGACTCTATGTTGAGGAGTGAAGCCTGGATGACAACGCACCTGCTTCCCGCGGTGCTTCTGACGCTGACCATCTCACCACTCGTCGCTTACGCCGTTGACGCCGCCGACACCCAGCGCCAGGCCGAAGTCGCCAAGCGGGGCGAAGACGTGATGCCCTTCAGCCTGAGGGCGACAACGCACATCTGCATCAAGACCGCCGAAGGCGGGACCCAGCGCGTCGTCGCCAAGAGCGCCGCTGGTACGACGCAGGTTCGCCTTGTGCGCGCGCACCCGCACGACATTCAGGCCGAGTTCCTGAAGGGCGATTCTCAGGACCCGCGCATATTCGCGGCAACGAGATGCCCGGACTCACTGACCTCAAGGCAGCAAAGCCGGGCCAGGTCGCCATTGACTACGAGGATGTGGAAGGCGGGGCGGAATTGAGGTACCGGACGACTGATGACAAGCTCGTCAACGCCCTACATGCAAGGTTTTACGCCCGGCCGTCTGACCATGCTGCAGACGCGATGGGGCATCACCATCACGAGTAGGCCGCGATGATGCCGCGGTAGGGCGGCTGGTGGACCTACGCTGCGGACCGTGCGATGCCGGCCCTGCTCCGGATGATTGGCGCCTCTCAGACGGCCCACTGGAGCTCTTGAGCGCCAGCTGTGGGTCGGTCACGACCGTTCGATCAACGGCCCCGGTCAGGGGCTCTACACGGCATCGCTGACCTTGGAGCATTGCTCGGCAACTGTGTGTCGCTGACCGGACTTCAGCCGGTGGAATTGGCGGCGTCGGTGGCGGCCTCGTAGGCGAGAAGAGCGACCGAGAAACAGGAAGTCAGGAACCGGCAGGTCTTGCTGTTGGCGACAAAGGGCGCTACTCGGTCGTGGCGAAATGCATGTACATTGACTGGATTCCGACGCGCCCCGGCCCGGTGANNGCCTCTCCTGCGGCGAGAGTCTTTTCGAAGACGTTGCCATAGCCGTGCAGCCACAAGATTCCATCGCCGTTGTGGCTGTGGAATTTGTCTATGAAGAGGCCGCTGCCACCGAACAGCATGTTCGAGACGCCGCGCACTCGCTCGAACGTGTAGTCGATGCCCTCTGTCGCGGCGAGAAACTGGTGCTCCCGCACGTGAAGCTCGCTGCCGCGCGCGAGGTGGATCGGCACGATATGGCCCGCCCCATCGCGACTGCAGGCAATCATGCCCGGTCCCGTCGCCTTAGTGACGAAGATCTGCATGCCCGCCATCATCCGTTTGAGACTGCCCTTCATGGCCTTCAGGGCGATTCGAACCCCCGTGTGCTTCCAGAGCAGGATGTGATGCTCGAAATAGACCGAGGTCAACGACACGTCGACCGTGAGCACTGGCACGAGCTCGCCGTCGATGTGATAGGTCACGCCGCCGAAGGTCTCTGCCGCGGCGCTGGTTGGCATGAGTCTTGGCAGCTAAGCGGGCGTCGACGAACTCTCAGCTTGGCCATCACTAGTCGATGGCGAACGACAGCTTCGCGCTGTCCCGCACCGGCGAGGACGACGACGACCCACGGCAACATCGTTGATCGGCACGCAAGCGAAAATCAAGGGGGATGCACGAATTTACTTCTTCGCTGCCGCGCCGCCTTTGCCTTGCTTCCGCGACGTTGGCAGTCGCGACCTTCGCGGGCTGCGCCACCGCGCCATCGACGGCGCCTCCATCACAGGCCCCTTCGACCATCAGCGCCCGACCCACGGAAGCCAGGACCGATGACGTTGCGCTCCAACAGGGCTTTGCGGAATGGGTCATGAACTTCCGCGCCACCACGCGCGCGGCAGGCATTGACGAGGCGACGTTGCGCGTGGCGTTCGCCGACGTCCAGTACTTGCCGCGCGTAGTCGAACTGGATCGCGCACAGCCCGAGTTCACCCGCACGGTTTGGGACTACCTCGACAGCGCTGTGTCGCCCCAACGCGTCGCGCTGGGCCAGGACAAGCTGTTGCAGTTTCGCGTTGAAGCCGATGCAGCGGCCGCGCGCTACGGCGTGCCGCCCAACATCCTGGTCGCCATCTGGGGCGTGGAGAGCAACTACGGCGGCAACTACGGCAACATCCCGACCATCGACGCGCTGGCGACGCTGGGCTTCGAGGGACGACGCGGGGACTGGGCGCGCGGACAGTTGCTCGCCGCATTGAAGATTCTGCAGAACGGCGACATCGACCGCGCGCAAATGATCGGCTCCTGGGCCGGCGCAATGGGCCAGACCCAGTTTCTGCCGTCGGTCTTTCTGGCCAATGCCGTGGATGCCGACGGCGACGGCCGGCGCGACATCTGGGGCAGCATGGCCGATGTCATGGCCTCGACCGCGAACTTACTTGCGCGCACGGGATGGCAAGCGGACCAACCGTGGGGAATCGAGGTCCAGTTGCCGCCGGGGTTCGATGTCGGTCGTGCGGACGTCGCGGTGCAACAGTCCACCTCTCAGTGGATGAACGAGGGCGTGCGAACCATGGACGGTGCGCCGCTGCCGGAGTTGACCGACGGCACGATCCTGCTTCCCGCGAGCGTGCGGGGACCAGCCTTCCTGGTTGGACCCAACTTTCGCGCCATCCTGCGCTACAACAATTCGACCAGCTACGCGCTCGCCGTCGGCCTTCTTGCGCAACGCCTGACCGGCGGCCCCGGCGTGCAGGCTCCCTGGCCACGCGATCTGCCAGCGCTCACGCGCCCACAGTTGCAGGCGCTTCAGACGGGCCTGAACCAGCGCGGCTTTGCCAGCGGCGCGCCCGACGGCGTGATGGGGCCCGTCACGCGTGACGGGCTTCGTCGCTACCAGCGCAGCGTCGGCCTGCCCGCGGACGGCTATCCCACGTTGGACTTGCTTCTGCGATTGCAGGAGCCGTAACCCGGTCGACTTCCGTTGTGGCGGCCCTGTCTGCTTCATCACCTTGGCAGTCGCAGGTTGTCGATGCGGCAACTTGACCTTCGGACCGCAGCGTTGCGCCGTCGGCTTTCCGCTCTGAGTCGAGCAGCGAGCTATCCTTCAAGACGTATAGGAAGGAGCATCACGAGATGAACGGCGCGAGGAGTCTGGTCGACACGCTGCTGCGTTGCGGCGTTGATACCTGCTTCGCCAATCCCGGTACCAGTGAGATGCACTTCGTCGCAGCACTGGACCAGAGCGCAGGCATGCGCTGCGTGCTCGGGCTACAAGAGAACGTCGTCACCGGTATGGCCGACGGGTACTACCGCCTCGCCGGCAAACCGGCCTGCTCGTTGCTGCACTGTGGGCCCGGCCTAGCCAACGGTTTGGGGAACCTACACAACGCTCGCAGGGCTCGCAGCGGCATCGTCAACATCGTCGGTGACCAAGCCACGTACCACCGCCCGCTCGACGCACCCCTGACTGCTGACACCGAGGCATTGGCCCGGACGGTTTCCGGCTGGGTGCGTACCAGCACGAGAGCCGCAGATGTGGGCCGAGATGCAGCCGCCGCCGTGCAGGCGGCCAGCACTGGGCCGGGGCAGATCGCGACACTGATACTCCCTTCCGACGCCTCCTGGAACGAGGGCGGCATCGTGGGTGACCTTCTTCCCCAGCCACAGCCTGGCGCTGCCGACCCGCATGCGATCGAGACAGCAGCGCGCGTGCTGCGGGAGGGCAAGAACGTCCTCTTGCTGCTGGCAGGCCGCGCGGTGCTCGGCGAGGCCCAGACAGCCGCGTGGAGGCTCTCCCAGGCGACCGGTGCCAGCCTCATGGCGGACTACGTGACGCCGCATCTCGCGCGAGGACGAGGCCGCCTGCAGCTGGAACGCGTTCCGTACAGCACCGACATGGCCGTCCAGGCATTGCGGCGGTTCGACCACATCATCCTGGTCAATGCGAAGCCCCCGGTGGGATTTTTCGCGTATCCGGGCAAGCCGTCGACACAATATCGCGCAGACGCGCAGCTGCATGTGTTGACCAGGCCAGATCAAGACCCTGTGCAGGCCTTGGACATGCTTGCCCAGGTGCTGCGAGCGCCGCAAGCAGCGATCCCTGATCCAGGCCCTCGGCCGGGCGTTGCCAGCGGCCCTCCCACGCCAGACAAGCTCGCCCGCACCCTGGCTGCCCTGATGCCGGAGAACGCGATCGTGTCGGACGAAAGCGTTTCGTACGGCCGTGGCTTCTATCAACACACCCACGCTGCTCCGGCGCACGACTGGCTACACCTCGCTGGCGGTGCGATCGGCGACGGCCTGCCCGTGGCCACCGGCGCTGCGATCGGGGCGCGCGGCCAGCGGCGCGTGATCAGTCTGCAGGCAGACGGCTCCGCGATGTACTCGCTCCAGTCGCTGTGGACGCAAGCGCGCGAACGCCTTCCGAACACGACTATCCTTCTGAACAACCGCAGCTATGCGATCCTCATCGGAGAGTACGGGAGTGTCGGGGCCACCCCGGGGCCCATTGCGATGAGCATGCTCGATCTCGGAAATCCTCTCATCAACTGGACAAAGCTGGCAAACGGCATGGGCGTCGAAGCCGCGCGCGCGGACACGATGGAACAGTGTGCGGACCTGATGGCCTGCAGCTTCGGACAGCCCGGCCCGTTTCTCATCGAACTGATGACATCACGTTGATGTCGTGAATCGAAGGTCTTGCGCGGGAAGCGCACCCGTCTGCGAGAAGGAAGTGTCTGCTTTCGAGCGACCAGGCCGCCACCACGAACTTCCGCTGTGGGTGTGCGCCGTGAAAAGGCGGCGCTTTCCAGTGGGTGCAAGGCCCACCCGAGCAGCCTCGGACGAAGCGAAAGCCATCGCGACGAAGTACGGACTCGAATTCCTTCCGTCATGAGGAAGAGCCGCCGATCAGTGCTTATGTGATCTTCGATGTCGAGATCAGGGACATGGTCCGATATCAGGACTTCATGAAGGCGGTCAAGCCAGCGCTCGATGCTGCGGGCGCTCGCTACCTCGCCCGAGGAGGCGCGCACAAGGTCCATGAAGGAGACTGGCAACCCAGACGAATCGTCGTCCTCGAATTCCCGTCGGTCGCTGTGTGGGAGGCGTTCTACTCGGGGCCGGTGTATCAAGGGCTGAAGGCCATTCGAGACGAGTGCAGCAGCGCGAGGCTCGTCTGCGTAGAAGGCTTGCCGCCGCAGGGCGCGTGAGGCTTGTCGCAGCATATTAGGAAACGAAAGCGTTTGAAGAGCGCGAAGGGAACCAATGTCCAAGATTGCAGACCGCCTCAGAGCGCTTCAGATCGAATTGCCGGCGCCGCTTCAGCTTCCGCCGGGCGTCGTGCTTCCGTTTCCGTGGGTGAGGATCGTCGGATCCAGGGCCTTAATCTCAGGCCATGGACCCACCAACGCGGACGGCACGCTCGCGACGCCGCTCGGCAAGGTGGGTCTTGAAGTCTCCGAACAGCAGGCCTATCACGCAGCGCGACTCACCGGCCTGTCGATACTTGGAAGCCTGCAGCGTCAACTCGGCAATCTCGATCGAATCACCGCGTGGACGCGGGTCTTCGGCATGGTGAATTCCGCGCCGGGGTTCAGGCGGCAGCCCGATGTCATCAATGGGTTCACCGACTTGATCATCGATGTCTTCGGCGCCGAGGTCGGAGCGCACGCGCGCAGCGCGGTGGGCCTCGCGGAGTTGCCGTTCAACATTCCGGTGGAGATCGAGGGCGAGGTCGAGCTTCGAGGCGCCGACAACGAGTCAGGCGCTTGATCAGAACGGAATCCACACTTGACAATTGGACTTTGAGTGAGCCGACGGTCGGGTCCGACGGCAACTGGCCGGGAGCGCAACGTCACGACCGATGCGGAAAGCAGCCTTTGGCCGGCCAAGCCCTGGCGCCGACGGCCAACTTCCTGGCGCGGTTGCGAACTGGCAGTCCCGGCCAATAGCGGATGTCGCTGCACAAACGTGGATTTTCTGCGTTGCGGACATCTTCGTGCTAACCGACAATGGAAAAAGACCACTTTCTGCCAACAGCGTCATACGCACCAAACGGCAGACCTGCCCGAAGCAGGGCATGCCGATTCGATCGCGTGAAACCGCGGCGGGCTGAAGCGTCCGCCAAGTCGCAAAGCCAAACGTCAAGATCAATGAAGGAGAACTGCTATGAGCCGGGTCCTGCCGAATACTGTCCAAGCGTTCACCGTCAGCCATTTAAGTGAAGCCGACTTCAAATCAGGGGGCTGCGTGACTATTCGGCTTATCGTGATCTCGGCATAGCTGCGGCGACCAATGGTCTCGTACGGCGCACGTGATTCGAATGACCGCTCCCTTTGCTCCCGAGCTGAGTCAACAGAACCATCATGACGTCCAGTTTCAGCTCGTCTATGTCCTCAAGGGTTGGTTCAAGAACGAGTTCGAGGGACACGGAGTTCATTTGATGAAGGAAGGCTCGTCCTGGATCCAGCCCCCGGGCATTCGCCATACGGTCTTGGGGTGGTCGGACGACTGCGAACTGCTCGAAATCATTTTTCCGGCAGAGCACAACACCGTCAACGATATTTGACGCGTGGGATACCCTAAGTTGATACAGCCCGCAGTTCATCTTGCTTCTGGCTGACCGGTTCCTACGATCCCGGACAGCCGGTTTGGGTCGAGAGGGGTCCACGCAACCACGATCTCGATATCCGTAGACCTGCCGATCGAAACTGGCCCGCCGGACAGCGGCCGTCCAAGTAGATCTGCTCCCGGCCGTTTGCTGCCCTTGGCGGAAGGCAACTCCAGGGCGGGCCGACGAGGCAGCAGCCAATACTCTGACGGCCCTCCAGCTATCGGTAGGCTGGATCCTTAGTTGCCGGCTGGATCACCCGCAACGGAACACCTCTTGGTAGCCACCAGGGAAAGCCGTGGCAAGAGGCCAGCGGCACCTCGCCGAAGATCGTGCCGGGCAGTCGAACGCCCAATGGGCGCTCGACACCGTCGAATCGCTTGACCACTTCAATCTTGCCGGACAGCACCGCGTATAGCGCGCTCTCCGCCCTCGTGGACGGCGTTCTCGCCGGGGCTGAGCGGATGTCGGCGGAAGTTTGAACGAGCCGATCGAAATCGGTGTCGGAGAGGCTTGCAAACAAAGGCAATGCGCCGACCTCGTCGGGTGTCAACATCGATCGAGACACTTCGGCAATATTGTTTACAGGTCTAGTCGAAGCCAATGCTCCGAAGCCTGCCGACACACACATCGATAAAGGCGCGGACCTTGGTCGACAACAGCCTCGAGTGCGGATAGATGACCTGGACCGGCAGCGGCTCCATCTCCAACTCTTGCAGCACAAACTCGAGTTTCCCTGACTTCCGGCCCGCGGCAACCTGGTAGGAGAGAAACATGCCCAAGCCCAATCCATTCATGCACGCGCTCAACGAACTGTCGATGTCGTTGCAGGTGACGACGCTGTGGATGGGAGTGACGACGGTGCGTTGTCCTGCCCGAAAATGCCACTCGCTGCGCGGAGACAGCCCCGTGTGCCGGATGCACCGATGCGACTGGATATCCGCCGGCGAGCGCGGTATACCGTGCTGACGCAGGTATTGCGGGGTAGCGCAAACGACGCGCCGCACCCGACCCACCGGAATCGCGACCAGCGACGAATCGCCGAGATGGCCGATTCGGACGCCGACATCCAAGCCTTCGTCGACGAGGTTCACAAATCGATCCACGAAGAGCATGTCAGCGCTGACATGGCGATTACGCCAGATGAATTCACTGACGATCGGCGCGACGTAGTGTCTGCCAAACAGTACCGACGCGGTCACGGCGAGCCGGCCATGCGGCTCGAGGTTTCCGGACTCCAGCCCCGCTTCTGCTTCCTGGACGCCGGAAAGGATCACCCGGCATCTTTCAAGATATTGCGCGCCCTCTTCGGTCAGGTGGATTCGCCGGGTCGTGCGATTCAGCAGGCGCGCCCCGAGATGCCCTTCGAGAGCGGCAAGCGTCCGGACGACTGTGGGTAGCGATGTATCCAGCGCAAGCGCGGCTGCTGTGAGACTACCGCCGTCCACGATCCTGACAAAAGTCGTCATGGCTCGAAGCAGATCCATGCCCAAATTATTACTCCGCTTCATGAAGTAGTCCATTGCAAAGCCTGCCATTTATTCCAGCTGAAGAAGGTATGAAACTGGGGGAACTAGCAGCCAAGAGGCCCTTCTTGAACAAAACGATCGCGTTGGCTGCAAGCACCATCGTCCTGGCCTTCGTCGCTTCCGGCGCCCGTGCACAGGATCCAATGGCGATGGCACATCACCACGAGGAAAGCGGTACACCGCCGCAACAGATCGGCCACCTGCACTTTGCAACGTCGTGCAGTCCGCAAGTCACTGCAAAGTTTGACCGCTCGATGGCCCTGTTGCACTCGTTCTGGACCAAGGATGCCGTTGCCAGCTTCAATGGCGTGTTGCAGGAAGATCCCAACTGCGCGATCGCGTACTGGGGGATCGCAATGGCGCTGCAGCAAAACCCGCTAACGGGCCAGCAGCCCAATTCGCAGTCGGCGCAGGACGCGCTGGCGGGGCTCGACAAGGCAAGGGCGATTGGCGCGAAGACGCAACGCGAGCTTGACTATCTCGCCGCCATCGACCTAATTTACCGCGACACCGACAAGACCGAGTTCGCTACACGCAGGCGGGCCTACGAGAGGTCCATGGAGGCACTGTCTCAACGCTATCCCGACGACGCCGAGGCGAAGATCTTCTACGCGTTGGCCCTCGACATGACAGCTCCGCTGACGGACAAGACCTACGCTAATCAATTGAAGGCGGCAGCAATCCTGGAACCAGTCTTCAAGCAACAACCGGATCATCCCGGTGTCGCGCACTATCTGATCCACAGCTACGACTACCCGGCGATCGCGCAGCGCGGGCTGCCGGCCGCGCGCGTCTACACGAAGATCGCGCCTGACAATCCCCATGCGTTGCACATGCCTTCGCACATCTTCACGCGGCTCGGCATGTGGCAGGAATCGATCGATGCCAACGTGCGCTCAGTCGCTGCCGCGAAGGCAGAAGGAAACGGGCAAGAGCAGGCGCATGCTATGGACTATCTTGTGCTGGCCTATCTGCAGCTTGGCGAAGATGCGCAAGCGGAGCGCGTCGTCGCCGAGAGCGCCTCGGTCAAGGTCAACCCTGCCGTCTTCATTGGCAACTATGCCTTGGCGGCCATGCCAGCGCGGTATGCCGTCGAACGTCGCGATTGGCAAGCTGCGACCAGCTTGCGGCCGCGCTCGACGCCATTCCTGTTTCCCGATGCGCTCACACGCTTCGCGCGTGGTCTTGGCTTCGCTCGATTGGGCCACGCCACTTCGGCGCGCGAAGAGGAGGTACAGCTCGCGCAGTTGCGAGACGGACTCGCCGCAAAAAAGGACACGTACTGGTCGAAACAGGTCGAGGTGCAAAGGCTCGCCGTCCATGGCTGGATTGCGCTGGCGAGCGGTCAGCAAGCTGAGGCGCTCAAGTCCATGCGCATGTCGGCGGACTTGGAGGACTCGATGGAGAAGCACATTGTTACGCCGAGCCCCGTGGTGCCTGCGCGAGAACTTCTGGGTGAGATGTTGCTCGAAGTTGGTCAACCGGTCGAAGCGCTGCAGGCGTTGGAGTCATCCGCCCAACGCGAGCCCAATCGCCTTCGTGGCCTCTACGATTCCGCTCGGGCAGCGACGCTATCCGGCGATCGCGACAAGGCAAAAATCTACTATGCGCGGCTTGCCGCGCTTGCGGAAAATCACCATACAGCGAGACCCGAGGTGCAACAGGCGATGGCCTATCTTGCACAGCATTAGATTGGCCTGGTGTCCCGCGCAGTAGCTCGCTGAGTCCGGCACGCGGCGCACTCAGGCTCGACGCGAGGGCCTGACGCTCGGCCTGGAGGGCTACCGGACCTGCGGCGGCGCCGTAGCTCTTCTGAATGTTGCTGACATCTTCACATCTCCCGTCGTCGAAAGACCAGCGGCCGCTTCGCGGAAACTGGATGAGCGCTTCGTACTTCCGCTCCGGGTCGACTGCTGGTACTCCCGGTTCCGATCGCCTTGTCCGGGACCTGCCGTTCGCGGTGGCCCGCGAGTCAGCTGCCGGTCGCGTACACCCGGACCCGGCCAATACCAGTCAGTAGTCAGTATCCCGGAAATGACGAACCCCGCCGAAGCGGGGCCGGTGCCGGAGACGAATCGGTTACCGCCTGCAGCGGCGGTCGCTACATTCCCACTTCCCCGGCCGCCCCTGCCCAGGACCCAGCTGTGGGAGGGGAGTCCGAAGTCAGAATTCTGGTGCATGGGACGCCGATGCAGAGACAGGGGCTCCCAACCAAACTGTCNNGACGACAACGTCGCTGATTTGAACAACCGGGGCCAGATCCGTGTAATTGGGAATGTCCGCCATGATTGCCTGCGCGTTCGGGCCGAATGCCGCCTGAAATGCCTCTACGGAATTGAAGTAGAAGTGGCACATGGCGACGTAAGCAGCCGGCGCACCGGGCGCTCCGCCGGCAAGTCCTCGATCGACCGTGTAGTGCGTGCAGGCGGCGCCAAATTTGTTCTGGCACATCGGCATGTGCTTCTCTTTGTAGTAGCTGTGGTCGAAACGCGCTCCGGGCGTGTTTGGGTACATCACACTGACTTTGACCATGATCTCTCCTTAGCTTGGTTTGGTATCCAACGACTATAACGAGCGGCGTGGCTACCTCACGCGCAGTGGCAGCGATCTTGTATCCTTGAACGCGGAAGCAGGAGGCTACGCGCGCGCTGAAGGAAAGTCCATCCCATCCTTGCGTTCGCCTGCATCAACAGCCGGCTTTCGCGTTGACACGATGTACGGGTTTCTTGTAGGTAAGGTGACCAGCCGCTTGGCC
>PLZH01000147.1 GCA_003152055.1 Burkholderiales bacterium | reverse complement strand
GGCTGAGGACGGCCAGCTCGCTGGCGGAGGCGTTGAGCGCGGCAAAGCCCGCGGCGCGCTCGATCGACGCGATGACAGGAGGCGCGGCGTCGATCAGGCGCATCAGGTAGGCCCCCCGGGACAGCCCGGCGGCGCGGCCGTTCAGGTCGAGGCGATGGGCGACGAGCAGGGACACGCGGACGGATAGCTTGACGTGTCGCGTGGCCGGCGAGCCATTGCGGAGATCGGCGATGGGTGTCGGCGAAACGACGCCGGCGTCGCCCAGGGCCACGGCAAGGGCGCTTCGAAGCACATCGGACTCGGTGATGCCGTCGCGGGCAGCGCGTGCCGACAGCGCCGCGCGCAGGCCGCGCAGGTCGACGGTGAAGTACTCGCGAGGGGTGGCTGACATGATGAAACGCGAGGTCGAGAGCGGACAACACAGAACACGGCCGTCGGCCTTTCCTGCACTCCTCTCTTTCTTCTCTCCTTCTCTCTTCATATCCATCATTCGGTGAAGGTGGAGACTCGACGAGCTGAGGGGGGTCGGACGGTCCGACCCCTACTTGCTGGCGAGCTCTGCAAGGCGACGCCGCAGGGACGCCAGTTCTTCTGGAATGACCGGCGCTCCAGGCTTCGTCATGCGACCGACGAGCGTTTCGAGGCGTGCGCACAGATTGCTTGCTTGACCGGCAAGCGAGTTGGGGCGGCGAGAAGCGGCCGTCTTACGTGGCGCGCCGCGCGGCGATCGAGGGGCCTTGGCCAAGGACGCGACCGCGGTGCGAGTGATCTCGCCTTTGCCAGTGACGATGGCCTTGACTTGCTCGGGCTTGGTCTTGTGCAGCTTGGCCAGCTCATACAGGGTCCGCGGCGACGTGCAGCGCCCGCTTCGAAGGGCTTCGTCCAGTTCAGGCGGCAAGGTCAGGAGCACGAGGTGATGCGCGACGGATGTCAGATCGATGCCCATCCGCTTGGCGATCTCGGCGTTGGATTCGCCGGCATCGGCACGTGAGCGCATGAACCTGGCGAGATCGAGAGGCGTCAGCCCGTGACGCTTCTGGTTCTCGGCGACTTGGGCGTAGGCGTCATGGGCGTCCGAGCCGACGACGACGGGGACTACCTTGAGCCCCGCCCGCTTGGCGGCACGAAGACGCTTTGCACCGAACAAGACACGGTAGCGGCCGTCGTCGGCAAGCGGCCGCACAACGATGGGCTGAAGAATGCCGCGCAGAGCGATGTCGTGGGCGAGTTCGGCAATCTCTTCGTCTGGAAACTCGGTTCGCGGATTGCCCGGGTCTTCCTCCAGCAGATGGATAGCCACCTCCACCGCCATTCCCTGCCAAGCTTCAGCAACGGAGATCGGTGCCAAGTTCACTACCGAGGCTGGCGACGCATTACGGGGAATCGATGGTGGGACCTCTGCGATCGAAGGCAAGCCATCCGGCTCCGGATCCAATCCAGCAAGGTCGAGTTGAACGCTCTTCGATTTGGGCCACGGCATGCTCATATGCACATCGTGATGCCGCGTCTTGCCATTGAAAAGTCCCCGCTCGCTCGGGCCGAGAGTCCCGCGAGATCACAGGACGTGCATGGACGTTCAGCGTGATCTCAGGTGGAGCTCTTGAGGTTTACGGTTCTTTTCAAATGGCTCGCTTCGACAATTTCTTCTTGAGCATGTCGGGATGATTGGCCCAAGCCTGCATCATCTTCGCGCGCTGTGGCAGATACGTAGCATGGTTGTAGGCCCGCGCTCACGGCGTTTCGCCAGCAAACCGAACAGGGGAAAGTAGTAGCCCGCCAAGAAGATCGCCCGGGCGATGGCCGCCTTGCCCCACGCCGACTGGATCATCTCGGCGAATCGCATGGGCCAGCCTTATGCTGCTTTGAACGGAACGGCCTTGACGCCAGCGCGTAGCACGTCCAAGTGGTCCGCCCAGGTCTGCATCATTTCCGAGCGTTGCGGGATATAGGTCGCCCAGTTGTACGACGCCGAGATCGCATCGCGCTCAGAGTGCGCCAGTTGCAGCTCGATGAGATCGTGGCGGTGGCCGAGCTCGTGGAGGACCGTCGAAGCAATGCCCCTGAAGCCGTGGCCGGTCATGCGGGAGTGATACCCCATCCTATAGAGCGCGTACAACAACGTGTTGTTGCTCATTGGTTTGCTATGGTCGCGCTCGCCTGGGAAGACCATCGTTCGGCCCATGCGGACCGCAGCCAGTTCATCGAGCATGGAGAGCGCCTGGCGCGAGAGCGGCACGATGTGCGGAGTCTTCATCTTCATGCGCTCGGCCGGGATACGCCACTGCCGCGACTGGAGATCGAACTCGTCCCATGACGCGCCGATAAGCTCCGATGTCCGAACGAATGTCAACGCCATCAGCCGAAGGGCGCAACGGGTGTAGACCGAACCGTCGTACGCGTCGATCTTGCGCAGGAGTTCGGGCACTTCCCGGACGTCCAGGCGCGCGTAGTTCTTGTGCCGCGCCGGCTTCAGCGCGTCGCTCGGCTTGATGTCTGCCGCCGGGTTGCGTGTCGCGAGCCCGTGAGCGACGGCATAGCGCAGGACCTGGCCGCAGGTCTGGTAAGCGCGCTTGGCGATGTCGTCGGCACCGCGCTTCTCGATCTTCAGCGCAACAGCCAGGACGTCCTGCGCCGTCAACGCAGCCACGCCGATCGAGCCGATGACGGGAAAGACGTCGGACTCGAAGCGACGAAGGACTTGCTGCTTGTGGACCTCGCTGCGGCCAACCGACCATTGCTTCCACCAGGCCCGCGCCACTGCCTCGAAGGAGTTGTCGGCGGCGGCGCGTCTCTGCCGCCTCTGGGCCTTTTTCTGAGCGCTCGGGTCTATGCCCTCACTGAGCGCCCGGCGTGCGTCTGCCCGCCTCTCCCGGGCCCCTTCGACGCGTTTCTTCGAGGACTTGTCGAAGGCGCCGGCCAGGGGTACTTCGGGGTACGCGCCAAGCGCCAATAGCTTTTCCTTGCCCTCGAACCGGTACTTGAGTCGCCACAGCTTGGAGCCGCTCGGCTGCACAAGCAGGTACAGCCCCTGCCCGTCGAAGAGCTTGATCGGCTTGTCTGAGGCCTTGGCGTTGCGACAGGCGACGTCCGTGAGCGGCATGGGGGTAGTCCAGAGCATCCTTAGGGGTACGATGTCGAAATATACCCCCGTCCATGCCTGGATGACAAAGGCTTGTGATGAACGGCATCGGACGAGTTTGACCTCGCTTTACCCGTAAATTGGCCTATATTCGGACGAATCCGGTCGTTGTGGGATTTAGTCCTGGTGGAGAGGGTGGGATTCGAACCCACGTTACGGCGTAACCGTAAACCGGATTTCGAGTCCGGCGCATTCGACCACTCTGCCACCTCTCCATTCGGGTGCTTCGGCGGGTCGTTGCCGAGGGCGCGATTCTAGTCGAGCGTCTGGAGCCTCAGGCTTGCGTGCGCAGCGAGAGGCCAGGCAGCCGCAGATCGCTGAGCCTCGTGTGAAAGCGCTGGCCGGGCAGCATCGGCGCGGCGTCGGTGATCGTTCCGGTCGAGACGATGTCACCGGCGGCGATCGGCCAGCGCAGCGGCTGCGCCGCCATCGCGTCGACCCAGACGCGCAGGGCACTGAGCGGGCCGTCGAGGACGATGCTGCTCTCGCCTTCGTCGACGACCTCGCCGTCGCGGTGCAGCGCGACGTGCACGTCAGCGAGCTCGCGAGTCGCGTCGGTGTAGGCGGCAATCGGCACGCGCGCGCCGACGAAGAGGCGACCGTGCAGCGCGAAGTCGGCGATGGTGTCGGCCGGGCGAAAGCGCCAGCCTGCGAAGTGCGTGTGCACGATTTCGTAGCCGTGCGCGACCCATTCGATGCAGCCGGCGAGCTCGGCTTCGCTCAGGCCGGCGCGCGGCGCGCTCGCGAAAGCGAACATGATTTCGGGCTCGAGGCGCGGCTGTACGAACGGCGCCAGCGACACGCTCGCTTGCTGATCGGCGACGAACTCGACCGTCGAATCCCAGATCGGGCCCCAGATCGGCGCGTGCACGCCATAGCGGTCCCAGATGCTGCGGTTGGTGAAGCCGATCTTGTAGCCGAGCGGCTTTTCGCCGCGGCCGATGCGCAGCGTGCGAATCTCGTCGGCCAGCGCATACGCGTCGGTCAGCGAGAAAGCCGGATCGGCATCGCTCGGCAGCGGCACGAGTCGCGCCCGGTCGCGCGCTGCAAGAAGCGCCGCGGCGCGATCCGTCACGGCCGCAGCTCGGCCAGGCCGCCGAGATAGGGTCTGAGGGCGACCGGTATGGCGACGCTGCCGTCTTCGTTCTGGAAATTCTCGAGCACGGCAACGAGCGTGCGGCCGACGGCGAGGCCCGAACCGTTGAGCGTGTGCACGAGTTCGTTCCTGCCTTGCGCCGATTTGAATCGCGTCTGCATCCGCCGCGCCTGGAAGGCCTCGCAGTTCGAGACCGAGCTGATCTCGCGGTACATGTCCTGCGCCGGCACCCAGACTTCGAGGTCGTAGCTCTTGGTCGCGCCGAACCCCATGTCGCCGCTTGACAGCAGCATGACGCGATACGGCAGCTCGAGCTTCTTCAGGATCGCCTCGGCGTGGCCGACCATCTCTTCGAGCGCCGCGAAGCTCTTTTCGGGATGGACGACCTGCACCATCTCGACCTTGTCGAACTGGTGCTGGCGGATCATGCCGCGGGTGTCGCGGCCGGCGCTGCCCGCTTCCGAACGAAAACACGGAGTGTGCGCGGTCAGCTTGATCGGCAGGACGCTTTCGGCGAGCACCTGCTCGCGCACCGAGTTCGTGAGCGAGATCTCCGAGGTCGAGATCAGGTACTGCTCCGGCGAGGCTTCGTCGCCGCCGCGCGTGACCCAGAACATGTCTTCCCTGAACTTGGGCAACTGGCCCGTGCCTTCAAGCACTTCGCGGTTGACGATGTAGGGCGTCCAGCATTCGGTGTAGCCGTGCTCGCCGGTCTGCACGTCGAGCATGAACTGCGCGAGCGCACGGTGCAGGCGGGCGACCGGCCCGCGCAGGAAGACGAAGCGCGAGCCCGAGAGCCGGGCGCCGACGTCGAAATCGAGGCCGAGCGGGCCGCCGACGTCGACGTGATCCTTCGCCGCGAACGCGAACGCCCGCGGCGTGCCCCAGCGGCGGACCTCGACGTTGGCCTTCTCGTCGGCGCCGACCGGCACGCTCGCATCGGGAAGATTCGGCAGCGCCATGAGCTGCGCGGTGAGCTCGGCCTGCACCTGCTCGAGCCGCTCGGCGCAGCGCTTTAACTCGTCGCCGATGCCCGTGACTTCGGCCATCGCCGCCGCCGTGTCGCTGCCCCGGCCCTTGAGCTTGCCGATTTCGCGCGAAAGCGAATTGCGCCGTGCCTGCAGCTCTTCGGTGCGCGTCTGCAAGGACTTCCGCTCGGCCTCGAGCGCGACGAAGCGCCCGACGTCGAGGAAAGACTGCGGCGACTTGCGCGTTTCGAGGCGCGCGACGACGTGCGCGAGATCCTTGCGCAAAAGCGTGATGTCGAGCATTGCGGACGGCGCCGCTCGGCACGGCGCCACGAAAGTGCGGAAAGGCCCGGATTGTAGGGAGCGTGCTGTCGCATCGAGGCAGCGCGACAGCCCGGCATTCTCGCGCCTCGGGCCATCTGCCCGGCGCGCTCAAGACCGCCCCCCTTGTTCTTCAGTCGTGCATCGAAATGCACGATGACCGATCGCTTTCCATCGGGGGGAGGGTCCGCTGGATGGATTATGATTGATAATGGTTCCCATTTGCAATCGGTGATCAGGATGGCTTTGCCGTGACAGCCCGTTCCATGGAGCGACCTTTGAGCATGCTCGCCGCCGGCGCACGTGCGACGGTGGCACGCGTCGTCGCCTCGTCGCCCGAGGTCGATGCGGTGGCGCTGCGGCGCCTGGGCGAGCTCGGATTCCTGCCGGGCGAGCCGGTGCAGATGCTGCGCCGGGGCCCAGGCGGGCGCGAGCCGCTCGCCGTGCTCATCGGCGAGACGATGTTCGCTCTACGCCTGCTCGAAGCGCAGTGCATCGAAGTGACGCCCGATCCGGCGGCATGAGCCGAAGAACATGGCGCACACGCTGAACGCTGCAAACCAGGCGCCGCCCTGGAGCGTGGCGCTGGTCGGCAATCCGAACTGCGGCAAGACAGCGCTTTTCAATCTCCTGACCGGGGCGCGCCAGAAAGTCGCCAACTACGCCGGCGTGACGGTCGAGCGCAAGATCGGCACGGCGCGGCTGAAAAACGGCCTCACCGTCTCGGTCGTCGACTTGCCCGGCGCCTACAGCCTGACCCCGGCGACACCCGACGAGCAGATCACGCTCGAGGTGATCGAAGGCCGGCGCCACGGCGAGGCGGCGCCCGATGCGATCGTCGCTGTCGTCGATGCGACGAACCTGCGCATGAACCTGCGCCTCGTGCTCGAACTGAAGCGCCTCGGCCGGCCGCTCATGATCGCGCTCAACATGGCCGACGTCGCCCGCGACGAAGGCTTGCTGATCGACGTCGAGAAGCTCTCCGCCGAACTCGGCTGCCCGGTCGTCGAGACGGTTGCCGTCAGGAGCGACGGCCACGCCGGCCTGCTCGCCCTACTCGAGGCCCACCTCGGCCAGACGCTGCCGAACGGAGCCTTCGTCAACTCGCAGATGGACGCGCCCTCGTCGGCCGACCTGCAGAAGGAAGTGCGCCGCATCATCGCCATCGCCGCGCCCGGCGCGATCTCGCTGCAGCGCTTCCAGCACCGCATCGACGCCGTGGTGATGCACCCGGTATGGGGCCTGGCCCTGCTCGCCGTCGTTCTCTTCCTCATGTTCCAGGCCGTGTTCTCGTGGGCCAACGTTCCGATGGACGCGATCAAGGAGGGCATGGCCGGGCTCGGCGACTGGACCACGACGCACATGAGCGAAGGGCCGCTGCGCAGCCTCCTCGTCGACGGCATGATCGCTGGCGCCGGCGGCGTCCTCGTCTTCCTGCCGCAGATCCTCATCCTCTTTTTCTTCATCCTCCTGCTCGAGGATTCGGGCTACCTGCCACGCGCGGCGTTCCTGCTCGACAACCTGATGGGCAAGGTCGGCCTCTCGGGCCGCGCCTTCATTCCGCTGCTTTCGAGCTTCGCCTGCGCCATCCCCGGCATCATGGCGACGCGAACGATCGCCAATTGGAAAGACCGGCTCGCCACCATCATGGTCGCGCCGCTCATGACCTGCTCGGCGCGATTGCCGGTCTACGCGCTGCTCATCGGTGCCTTCGTTCCGAACCGTAGCGTCGGGCCCTTCAACCTGCGCGGCCTGACGCTCTTCGTGCTCTACGTCGCCGGCGTCGTCGCAGCCATGGGTGTGGCCTGGGTCCTGAAACGCTTCTGGATCAAGAGCCGCTACCAGCCGCTGATGCTGGAGCTGCCTCCCTATCGCCGGCCGGGCCTGCGCAACCTCGTCCTCGGCCTGTGGGAACGAACGACGATTTTTCTCAGGCGCGTCGGCGGCATCATCTTCGCGCTCATGGTCGTGCTCTGGTTCCTCTCGAGCTTTCCGGCAGCGCCGGCCGGGGCGACCGGACCGGACATCCAGTACAGCTTCGCCGGCATGCTCGGCCACGTGCTGCAGCACGTGTTCGCGCCGATCGGCTTCAACTGGCAGATCTCGATCGCGCTCGTTCCCGGCCTGGCCGCGCGCGAGGTCGCGGTCGGCGCGCTGGGCACCGTGTATTCGATGTCGGCGGCCGGAGACTCCGTCGCCACTGCGCTGTCTCCGGTGATCGCCAAGGGCTGGTCGCTGGCGACGGCATTCTCGCTGCTCGCCTGGTACGTCTTTGCGCCGCAATGCATCTCGACGCTCGCCGTCGTCAGGCGCGAGACGAACTCGTGGCGCTATCCGCTCCTGATGGCGGCTTACCTCTTCGCCCTTGCCTACGTCGCCGCGTTCGTCACGTACCGCGTGACGCTCTGGCTTGGAGGCTGACCACCGCATGCTGCAGATCCTGATCGTCGCCCTCCTCGTCGCGTTCTGCGCTTTCTACGCGGTCTGGACCCTGATGCCCGCAGCGGCGAGGAAGTGGGTCGCGAGCGTGCTGCTCGAGCGCCCGCTGCCCGCGTTCGTGGCCGAGAGGCTGCGTGGGTACACCTCGGCCGCGAGCGGCTGCGGCTGCGACGGCTGCGATCGGTCCGCCAAGTCGAGCACCGCGACATCCGGCGCCACGCCGATCACGTTTCATCGGCGCCGCCAGCGCTGAGGAGTCGGCGCGCCGGCGCCCGGGCCGTGGGCCGGAATCCGGCCCATTCATCCCCTCGCTCAGGAACGTCGAATGTTCGTCGCATTTCGTCGCGCGGTTCGCCTGCCCGCCTTCTGGGCTGCGCTGGCCTCGTGTGTCCTGATGCCCGCGGTCGACGCGACACAAGACGGTCGAATGAAACCACGAGGTGCGCCGGCCGCGCACTGAGCCGCGGCGCCGGAAGCCTCAGGAACGACCGATCGTCGCCATCGACTTGTCACCCAGCCCCATCGGCAACGGGAAGTGGACCGTTTCCGCAGCGCCCGGCAGCGTGCGCACGGAGACGGCGCCTAGCGTGCGCAGCCGCTCGACGACTTCCTGAACGAGCACCTCCGGCGCCGAGGCACCGGCGGTGACGCCGACGCGGCGCTTGCCCACGAACCACTCGGCGCGCAGATCGACGGCGGCGTCGACCATGTAGGCGTCGGCACCGAGCCGCTCGGCCAGCTCGCGCAGGCGATTGCTGTTCGAGCTGCTCGGGCTGCCGACAACGACGAGCACATCGACGCCGGGCGCCATGATCTTCACGGCATCCTGCCGGTTCTGCGTCGCGTAGCAGATGTCCTGCTGCTTCGGCTGGCGAACGTCGGGAAAGCGGCGCTTGACGGCGGCGACGATCTCGGCCGCGTCGTCGACCGAAAGCGTCGTCTGCGTCACGACGGCGAGCTTCTGGCCGGGCGCGACCTCGACATGGGCGACGTCCTCGACGTCTTCGACGAGATAGATGCCGCTTTGGAGCTGCCCCATGGTCCCTTCGACCTCCGGGTGGCCCTTGTGCCCGATCATGATGAACTCGTAGCCCTCGCGCGCCAGCTTGGCGACTTCGATATGGACCTTGTTGACGAGCGGGCAGGTCGCATCGAAGACGCTGAAGCCGCGTGCCGCCGCCTCCGTACGAACCGCCTGCGAAACACCATGGGCGCTGAAGACCAGGGTCGCGCCGGGGGGCACGTCGGCTAGGTCTTCGATGAAGATCGCGCCCTTTCTCTTCAGATCGTCGACGACATAGGTGTTGTGCACGATCTCGTGGCGAACGTAGATCGGGGCGCCGAATTTGACGAGCGCGCGTTCGACGATCTCGATGGCGCGGTCGACACCGGCGCAAAAGCCGCGCGGCTCGGCGAGAACGACTTCTTCGACTGTCGCCATCAAAGCACGCCGATGAGCTCGACCTCGAAGGTCACGGAACGGCCAGCGAGGGGATGGTTGAAGTCGAAGACGAAAGCGTCGGCCGCGACTTCGCGAACGATGCCGGCAAAGCTCGCCCGGCCGTCGGGCGTTGGAAAGCGGACCACGTCGCCGACCTGGTAGTCGGCGTCGGCATCGCCGTGCTCGTCGAGCACGGCCTTCCTGACGCGCTGCACCAGCTGCGGGTTGCGCTGGCCGAAGGCCTCGCCCACTGCCAGCTCGAACGCGGCGCGGCTGCCGGCCGCCAGCCCGAGCAGGCGCGCTTCCATCGCCGGCGCCAGCTCGCCGGTGCCGAGCGAAAGCGTCGCCGGCTGCGCACCGAAGGTGTCGATGAACGCAATGCCGTCGGGCCCGCTCAATCGGTAGTGCAAGGTGAGAAACGACCCGGGCTCGACACAGTTCAAAGCACGCAGCTTTCGAGGGACTAGACTGGCGCAGATTTTACGAGCCGGCGCTCGCCCTGCCGCGAGCCCGACCCCGCATGTTCAAGGACATTCCCGCTTCGGCGCGCCCGCGCGAGAAGTTGCTGGCGCAGGGG
>PLZH01000085.1 GCA_003152055.1 Burkholderiales bacterium | reverse complement strand
ATCTCCAGCGGGAAGTGCAGCCGCTGGATCACACGGCGCAGGGTCGAGTTCACCAGTTGGACGTGCAGCGGTACCATGGGCAAATCCTAGCCGAACCGCTTACTGCGACAGAACCGTGTTCGCTCGAACCTTGGCAAATTCTCACGAGGCCTCAACTTCAATTCATTGACTAGGCGTTGCGCTTCGGACTTGAAACCGCCCATTCCTTCGTGAGGCAACACGACGGACAAGATAGTTGACGCCGCCCAGGCTTACTGCGACAGAACCTACATTGGCCTCACTCAATCGGAAGGATCCGACTTCCTTCCTCCAGTTTCTTGCAATGGCCATCTCGCCGTTCGCTCATTCGCTTCATCGCCGCGCCGCGAATCGCAGTACGCATGGTCTCTATGCGCCGTATCCAGGCGACAGCGTGCTGCGCCAACGCGGTTTCAGTCGCTTCCTCCAAAAGCTGCTCAACCGTTTCTGCGGTGGCAGGATCGGTACTCAAGAGCGTAGCCTTCTGGGCCAATAGCAGACTGCGGAACAGATTCTCGCCACTACGATTGATCCGATAAAGCTGAAGCTCGATTCCGCGCAGCGCCTCCTCGCTGCGACCGAGCTCTGCCAGCAGTTCGGCCCTGAGGCTGCCGAACCAGGATTGCCAGTTCTCGAAGCCGGTCGCCTGCCACAATCGGATGCCGGCCTCCATGTCATCCAACCCGACGGCGAGTTGGCCATGGCGTGCTGTTGCCCAGCCCCGCGCGATGCGGGCCATCCCGACAAATTCCGAAAAGCCCATTTGCGAGGAGAATTCGATGCATTGTTCGGCAAACTGGCGAGCCACCGTCGGCTGATCACGCAGCAATGCAACCGTACAAATGGCCAGCATCGAAAACCCCAGCGTGTGCGGCTGGTTCAGCCGGCCAGCCAGTTCGTAGGCATCCTGCGCATGCTGACTCGCCCGCTCCTCGTCGCCCGTGATCAAGGTGGCCAGCGCCAGATAGAAGCGACCGAAGACGCCGAAATCCATCAGATAGACCGGGTAGAGTGCGGCGTCGCGCTGCGGGTCATAGCGTGCCACCGAGCGCTCCAGATGTGTGCGCGCCGCCTGCGCGTCGCCCAAGCTCAACTTGATCATCCCATTCATGTTGTTGGCCGCAATCACCGCCTCGGCATCGTCGCCCCTCGATTCGGCCACTTTGAGCAGATCCTCAGCGAGCCCACGTGCGGTCTCGAGTTCCGCGCGGCCCCAGTGATAGAGACACAGCCCATAGGTGATCGAAAACTGCCGCGGCGCACCGGGCAGCTCATGGCATAGCGCGAGCGCGCGCCTTTGAACGTCCCGGAACGCTTGGCTGCCCGGCCCTCTCAGCACCATGGTGGTCGGACCAAGCACCGAGAGCAGCGCCAGTTCGGACTCGCTACGTTCGCGACCGGGCGGCACGCCAGAGAGAATGGCCACTCCATCAGAAAGGTGCGCCGCGGCCTCGCGTGGCGCGCCACGGCCGAGCGCCTGCCTGCCGGCTTGCAGGAAATATCGGCTCGCCTCGAGGTGCCTGTGGGCCCGCGACAGGTGGCGCGCAGCAAGCTCGGGCTGGCGCTCGATGGCTTCGGCGAATTCGCTCATCAGTACGTCCGCGAGGCGACCGTGCAACATGATGCGAGTTTTCGGAATGATCGAGCCGTAGGCGGCGTCTTCGATCAACGCGTGCTTGAAGGCGAACCGCTCACCGGTGCTGTCTACCGGCAGCACGAGACTCGCACCCAGCATCGCGCTCAACGCCTCGTCGAATGCGATCCGATCCATGTCCGCGGCGGTATATAGCAGGCGCCGGCCGAACTCGTGACCGATCACCGAGCCCACCTGCGCCAGCCACTTTCCCGGACCCAGGCGATCTAGCCGCTCCATCAGCAGATCTATCAGCGTATCGGGGATGTCAGTTTGGCGCATCTCCGCACCGCGGGCACGGATGCCATGCGAATCCATCACCATCCGCGTCATTTCTTCGATGTACAGCGGCACGCCGTCGCTGCGCTGGATGATCGTGTCGATCGCTGAAGCTGACAGTGCAATCTCGGCGGCCACGTGCGTCGCGATCGCGCGCGAGGCCTGCTCGTCGAGTCTGCCAAGCCGGATGATCTTTGGCTCTGTAGTGAAATTCGGTTTCAATTCTGGTCGAGTGGTCATCAAGAGCAGGATCGGCACTGTCTGCGGGCCGGCCAGGATCTGATCGATGAGCTCCAGCGACGTCGGATCGATCCAGTGCAGATCCTCGACGATCAGCAGTAGCGGCGTAGGCTCGCCGTCGCCGGGTCGAGACGACGGGGTGATGCCAGCCATCGCGGACGGCCTGGAGGCGAGTCCCATGAAGTACCGCCGCAACGCATCTTTGGTCATTTGCAGCTGCACCGGAGGCGGCATATTGATCGGGGGATAGCGGTCCGCGCTGCGAATACCAACCAACGAGGCGACGAGGCTCAGATCCTGGTCTGTCTCGATACCCGCGATCGCCAGCTGCGCTTCCAGCTTTTCGAGCTGGGACAGCGACGTATCCTCACGTGCAAAGCCTGCCGCGTGTGCCAGGTGCTGGATCATTGGCTGCAGCAAACTGTTGGCGTGGAACGGCGAGCACTGCAGTCGCAGTGTCGTGTGCGCGCTCGAACCCAGTCGCTGGTCGAGTGCAGAGGCAAGCCGCGATTTTCCCAATCCGGGTTCGGCGATGACCAGCGCACCCGAGGCTTGCATCGAGGTTGCGAGTTTCCAGCACTCCAAAAGGGCTGCCAGTTCCACGTCGCGACCGATCAGTGGGAATGTCGCGTCGCGGCCCCGCCAGGCCGAGCGGCTGTCGAGCGCGCCGGATCCGGTAACGGCGGTTAGGCGAACGGGCTCATCAAATCCCTTCAGCTCGAAACTGCCCAGATCCTGATACTCGAACTGGCCGCCTGCGATGCGGCGCGTGCTGGGCGAGATCACGACCTGCCCCGGTCGTGCCACGGCCTGAATGCGTGCCGCCAGATTGGGGGTGCCTCCAGCGATCGCAAGCGCCTCCTGCCCACCGACCGCGACCAACCCCGTGGCAATGCCGACGCGAAGCTGCACTGCGGTCACGATGCCGGCGTCTTCCTGAAGATGCTTTGCCTGCTCGATGATTGCAAGGCCCGCGTACACGGCGCGCACCGCATCGTCTTCACCGGCCAGTGGATAGCCGAAGTAGACGTCGACCCCGTCGCCTACGATTTTCGCTACAAACCCCCCGAAGCGTGCGGCCACCCGCTTGACCAGCTCGCCATACGACGACAAAACATCGAGCAGATCCTCGGGATCGATCCGTTCGGCCAGTTCGGTCGAGCCGACCAAATCACAGAACAGCACCGTCATTTGACGTCGCGTCATGCGCGGTTTGCCGCCCGGACCGAGCGGCGCGGTCGCAGCCGACTCGACGACGACCGGCAGCTTCGCACCGCATTCGCCGCAGAATTTCCTGCCCCGCTCGTATTCCGCCTTACAGGCGGCACAGATGGTGTTCATCATCGGCGTCCTCCGGCGGCCTCAGCTTCCACAATGCAAACGTCTTGATAGACAGAAAGCGACGATTGATCGCGATATAACGGTATCGTCCCGGTGCCGCGCCGGGCATGTAGGCCTCGATCGCGACCGTGCGGCCCTCGTCACCGCGGAACCCGAACCGGCGGCTCGCGCCTTCGATGTTGCGCTGGGAAGTCCAAATGAGGCCGTGCAGGCCTTCGGCGCGCCAAGCCCTGGCGCAGTTCGCCGTGCGCTCATTTCCGAGAAGCAACCTTCGAGAGCAGTTCCGACACGAGCGAGAAGCATTGTTCCCGCCCCTGCTCCTCGAGCACGTTCTAGTCATCCGCTGCAGAGGCATGTCGTGATCCCTTCCGCCCCGAGACGGGACCCAGGACTGCAGAGCCCTGAACTCAATCGCCAAGGTTGGAGGACGACTGCTTCTCCCTTTTCACGAGCGGCTCCGATGGGTCGAACCCGGCTTACAGACCCACGAGGTCCCCATCGAAAACTGGCGCCGCCACTTCAACTCCATCCGACCGCACAGCAGCCTGAACCACTTGTCGCCCTTGGAGTTCAAGCAGCAGCATCACCTAACCCCCAACTGAGTCGGGCTCCAGAAATGGTTGGCTCGAGCAAGTAGGGGCAACGTTCTTCCATCGCCGGGTCCAACAGGGCAAACTCCTGCTGCGGGTGTGCAGCATCGTCTCGATGCCGAACGGCGGCAGTCCCTTCTTGGCCTTCGGGTAGTGCAGGGCAACGTTCTGCCCCAGCGCGAAAAGCAGTCGCCGGTTCAATTTAGATCCCGCGGCATCTCGATCTTCAGGATCTGGCCCAGGTCCTGTGGAGGAAATCCGAAGCCGTAGACCGACACATAGAGGTTCCCGTCCGGCCCGAATGTCATGGCTGTCGGCAATACCAGCTGTGATGCGATCACCTCGCGTGTCCCCGATCGATTTACACGGATAACTCGCCCAGTTCCCAGTGTGGGAAACGGGTTGCCCGTCGTGTTCTCGAGCACGTACAGACGCCCGCGCTCGTCGAGGGCCACTCCGAGGACCGTGGTGAAGCCGGTGGCGAATACTTCGACATGACCACCTCGAGTGATTTTCAGGATCTTCGAGCTTCCGTCAACGATCGGAAACCGGTTGAGATTGCCGACGTAGAAGGCTCCGTCGTGGAATGCCATGGCCGTGGGCACGATGTGCCCTTGGCTCGCAGAGATGTCGGCGACGCGGCCGATGCGGCCTCCCGTGGTGACGCGGTCGAGTTCGCCGTGATTGGGCTCGACCACGTAAAGCTCGTCGTCCACGGCGATCATGCTGTACGGCGTGCCGTCCGGCTCGAAGTCATCCGGCTCGATGACCTTGGTCGGATTGGCCATGTAAAACGCGCTCAGATTGGCGATCAACTCCCAGTGTCCGTGTTTGCCGACCCGAATGACCCCGTTCGGCAGACTCGGCACGCCATGCGAACAGCCCGCACCGGCGAGCACTCCATAGAGCGTGCCGTCGACGAACGCAATGTCGGCAACCCCTGACGTCAGACTACCCTGGCTCGCGATCGTCTGGCTCGAAGGGATGTTGTCGGCCACCGTCTCGCGATAACCGTGCGCGTTGATACGGGAGATGCGTGATCCAGTCGGACTGCCGGTGTAGGGGCCGACCGTCGGAACCTGGGTGCACTGCCCGACAGTCGAATACTGGCCACCGGTTCCACCTTCGGCGACATAGAGGTGACGATCGGGGCCAAACTTCAAGCCACGGGGGTTGTTGAGGCCGGTCGCGAAGACAGATACGGGAGCATTAATGCTGGCAACGGCAGCGACCGGTTCTGGGGTATCTGCCCGCACGGCAGTCGACATCCCGAGGGCGCCTGCGAGCATCATGGCGGCAACGCGGACATGGTCTTGGAAACGCTTCATGTCGAATCCTTTTAGTTTGGGCCGGACCTGCTTGAGTCGTCGTTCCGGGCGGCCCCCCGGAACGCAACGCGTGAATGGCGCCCCAGTTCTCGGAACGATGGCGTTGCAATACGCCAGGTGGTCCTCACTGTCGGCTGGTCTTGACGGCGGGGAAATAACTCGTCGTCGGCGTCCAGGGGGCCGCACCGAACTGACGTCTTCGAATTCATCCTCGAGGCTGGTCATGGGCGACGCGCATTTGGTTTTGGCGTGCTCAGCATACGAAGCGAGCAGTACGCACACCAGCGCGTTCCGGCGAATGCGGGCGAGGAGCGGATGAATCGGCTCCTGGGGCGCATGAAATCGGCTGCCGCAAAGGCGTTCGTGTGACCAGCGCGCTTCAGGTCGCGCGAAGATTCAAGCGAGCGCAGAAGCTGGAGGTCGATTTGGCTGGCTGTAGGAGTCGGCACACAACGCCGGCTCGCTCTGAGGCGATTGATTGCCGTTGAAACCCGCAAGCCCATGGTTGACTCGCGAAGCTTGAGCAGGCGGTCCGGAGTTCGCGGACGCCGGCCGGCTCCCACGATCGGATCAGACCCGCGCTTTCCGAGCTTCAGCCTGCGCTTTTCCGTTTTCGTCCGATCGCCATTGCATCGCGCTCGGACACTCGTCAACATGCGCACCCGGGCCTGACGGACGGGCGCCTCGCTCGCTTGACTCACCGGCCCGACAAGGAGCAAGTGGCATGGGATTAGCGCGCACTCTGCTGACGGCCGGCGCTGTCGCCTGCATCTGCCACCTGCCGGACGCGTTCGGCGCGGGCAACAACGACAAAGTCGGACCGCCGGGGCCGGTGACGATCACCAACGCCGGGCCGAACGTCGTCACGAATTGGAACGAGGTCGCCACCGCGGTCATCAACCTGCCTCCCGACGCCGTTGGCACGTCCGAGGAACGGCGGCCGAACTACGCGGTCGACCTGGCGACCGTCCAGGTGGCGGTCTATGACGCGGTCATGGCCATTGCTCGCACCCATCGCCCATTTGCGATCACACCAGCGGCAGCCGGCGCTGGCGCGTCTGAGCAAGCCGCGGCCGGCGAGGCCGCGTATCGCGTGCTGCGCGGTCTGTTCCCGAGCCGCATCGGAAGGGCTCAGACAGCCTACGAACGCTTTGTCGAATCCATTCCCGACAGTCCCGCCAAGACCCAGGGGCTGGAGGTGGGTGCCGAAGTCGCGGCCGGCGTTCTTGCTTTGCGCGCCTCCGACGGGCGCTCGGTTGCTCTGGCGCCGTACGCGCCGGGTAGCGCGCCTGGGCAATACCGCGGCGCGGACCCGGTCGGCAGGATGTTCCCGTACACCAAGCCCTTTGCGCTGACGTCAAGTTCGCAGTTCCGCGCCCCTGGCCCGCCGGAGCTGAGCGGCGCAGCCTATGCGGCCGACTTCAACGAGACGCGGCTGCTCGGTGCGACGGCGAGCACTACTCGCACTGCCGAACAGTCCGAGATTGCCCGCTTCCACACCGAGCTGCCGTCCGATTTCTGGCCGCGCAACCTGCGCAGCTTCGCGATGACAAGCAACAGCGTTGCCGAGCAGGCACGCCTGATGGCGATGCTCTGGGTGACGCACGCGGACGCCACGATCGCATGCTTCGAATCGAAATATCACTTCCAGTCCTGGCGGCCGCTGAGCGCCATCCCGCTGGCCGGAACCGACGGCAACGACGCGACCGCGGCGGACCCGGCGTGGACGCCGTTCGTGCCGACGCCCCCGCACCCGGAATATCCCGCGGCGCACAGCTGCGTGGCCGGTGCGTTGGCCGAGACCCTGCGCCAATACTACGGCACGTCCGACGTCATCTTCGATTTCACCAGCACGGTGACCGGCAGCACTCGCCACTACACGTCGGTCGATGGGCTGATCGATGAGATCCAGATCGCCCGCATCGCAGGCGGTATGCATTTCCGCTCGTCGACCGTCGACGGGGCCGCCCTGGGAAAGCGCGTCGCAAATTGGGCGCTGTCGAACAACTTCCAGCCGCGCTGAAGTTGGGAATCCGCTTGATCCCGGTCCGGGCGTTTGTCCCCGAAATTGCCGCGCTCGACGTCAATTGCGCCGTGTTCGTCGCAAGACCGATCGAACCCGCCGCCTCGACGTCAACACGGGAGCAAGCTCTTCTTGCAGCATCCAGAGCCTTCGCGCACAGTGCGAACGTCCGAACCACCATGTCCAGCTTGCTGTCATTGCCCCGAGACAGCCCACTTGCTGCGGTGCCTTGGCGCGTGCCGATCGGCGCTGCTCTGGGCTGCGCGATGGGCGTGTCGTTCCTGTTGTCGCTGCAGTTCCTGACGCAAGACTGGGTCTGGGCCAATTGGCCGGTTGACGAGGTGCTGCTGGCCTGGTTGTACCTCCTGCGCGACCGTCTCGTCGTAGGTCTGGCGATCACGTTGCTGGTCTGGTCCGCCGGCCTGCTGCCGGTGGCATCTCTGCGTTGGCGCGCAGTGCTGTTGGCCGGCACGATCGTGTTCGGCGCGCTGGTTGGCGAGATCGCGCTGCGCCTGCTCGTCGACGAGCCGCGCCGCGAATTGGGCGAGATTGCGGCACGCTGGTCGCTTGTGGCGCTGTCCATCGCAGCGATGTTCTACCTGTGGCGCAATTCGATCGAGGTCCATGCGCGCTGGCAGGCCGAGACGCTTGACCGCCTGCGCGGTCAGCAACAGCTGGCTAACGCTCAGCTGGTTGCGCTGAAGAACCAGATCGAGCCTCACTTCCTGTTCAATACGCTGGCCACGGTGCGTCAATTGCATCGCACCGAGCCGTCCGCCGGCGCCGTCCTGCTGGCCGACTTCATCGACTATCTGCGACGCGCGATGCAGATGCTGGACCGCCCGCAGGTGCCGCTGGCCCAGGAGTTGGCGCTGCTGCGCGCCTATCTGGCGGTGATCGCCGTGCGCATGTCAGGCAGACTGCGAATTGAGGTCGACGTGCCTGTCGAGCTGATGCAGGTGCTGATACCCCCGCTCGTGCTGGCAACACTGGTCGAAAACGCGGTCAAGCATGGGCTCACCCCGGCGCCTGAAGGTGGTCTGCTGCGCATCGCCGGGCAGTCGAAGGGGCGCCATATCGAGATCGTCGTTGAGGACACCGGGATCGGCTTCGGGGCCGGCAGCACCGGCGGCAGCGGCATCGGCCTGGCGAATGCGCGCGCCAGGCTGCGAACACTTTACGGCGCCGCCTCGTCGCTGCGGCTGGAGACCAACGATCCGAGCGGCGTGCGGGCGATCGTGAATCTGCCCAGGCCGACGGGGAGGCGACGATGAGCTGGCGTTGGAGAGCCTTGTCGGCCCAGACGCGGCAGATCCTGGTCTGGGGAACATTGTGGGGGATCGTGGTGACAGCGGCCGAAGGCGTCGTCATCCAGGACCCCGATGCCGGTCTCGGGCAGGCACTGCGTTTCTGGCTGCTGCAGTGGCTGCTACCAGCGTGGTGCGCCGTCGGGTGCCTGTATCTGGTCGTGACGCGCATGGCTGTGCGGCGCGGCAACGGCTGGCCTGTGGTGCTGGGCTGGCTGGCGGTTTCGCTGTCGTGGGGGATCCTGCAGCCCTGGATCAACACGGTGTCTAACACTTGGCTCGGAACCACTCCGAATGGGACGTTAGGCGAGAGGATGGTCTACAACCTCTGGCCCTGTCTGTTCTTCGGTGGGATCCTTGTCGGTGCTTATGCGTTGGCCTTGCGCACCGAGCGCACCCGTTCATTGCTCCAGGACGCGGCGATCGCGCGAAGTCGGACCACGGCGCTGCGCGGCGAAGCGGAGCTGGCGGACTTGCAACGGCATGTCGATCCGGACTTGCTGTTGGACGTGATGGGCGACGTCGAGCGCCGCTACCGCAACGCTCCCGAGCAGGCTGACGACCTTCTCGGCCGGCTCGTCGAGTTTCTGCGCTGCGCGATGCCAGGACTCAAAGACCGGACGTCGACGCTCGCAGCAGAGTTGCAGCTGGCCTGCGCGTACGTCAAGCTGCAATCCACACGCGCGGTCGGCCGGGGCGAAGGCGCGGGTTGGATCATCGACGAGCCAGCGGATCTGCCCAGCCTTGTCTTCCCTAGCCAGCTGGTGCTGCCAATGCTCGCGTTGGCAGCGCCGGGCGCCGAGCCGCGCCTGCGGGTGCGACGCCCCTCGGGCGGGGTGCAGATCGAGCTCCACGATCTCGGCAGGCCGGTGCCGGAAGAATTTGCGCAGCAGGCGCGCATGAGCCTGCAATCCCTGCTCGGCGAAACGTTTGCGCTGCACATCGACGCCGAGCGGAACCCCCAACTGGCACTGACGCTGGGGCTGGCCGTACCCACAGGAGAACTCCATGAAACATGATGACGATGCCGACCGACTGCGCCGCACGCTGCTGGCGCTGCTTCCCGCGCTGGCACTGGGCGATTCCGCGTCGGCGCAGGACGCGGTCAAGGTCCAGCCGGACAGCTACCGGGTCGCGCTCGAGAACGACAGGCTTCGCGTGCTGGAATTCGTGAGCCGGCCCGGCATGGGCATGTGCGGCGTCGGCATGCATTCGCACCCGGCGCACCTCACTGTCGCGCTGACCGCAGCCAAGGTACGCGTCACCACACCCGACGGCAAGACCTTCATTGCCGAGAACAAGCCCGGCGACGTGTTCTGGAGCGAGGCACAGACCCACACGACCGAGAACGTGACGGGCCGAAGTGCGCGCGCCCTGATCATCGAGCTGAAGGACCACAAGGCCTGAGGTATGCGATGAGTGCCCACACCGCCATCCTGGCAGAGGACGAGTTGGTGCTGCGCGGCGAACTTCGCCAGCACCTGAGCAATTTGTGGCCTGAACTGCGGATCGTCGCCGAGGCAGCCAATGGCCTGGAGGCGATCCGACTCTTCGAGCGTGAGCGACCCGAACTGATGTTTCTCGACATCCAGATGCCCGGCTTGACCGGCATCGATGTAGCTCAGCACGTGCAGGGCCGCTGCCATGTCGTCTTCGTCACTGCCTACGATGCCTACGCGGTGTCTGCCTTCGACGCTGGTGCGCTGGACTATGTGCTCAAGCCGATCGAAATGTCGCGGCTGGCGACCTCGGTGGCGCGGATCAAGCAGCGCATCGATACGACGCCGCCTCAGCTCGAGAATTTGCTGCGCCAACTAGTACGCGGCGCGGTGCCCCGGGAATACCTTCGCTGGATCAATGCCTCGGTGGGGCGCAACCTGCGGGTGATCACGGTGGACGAGGTGCTGTATTTTCAGGCAGATGCGAGGTACACGCGCGTCGTCACTGCCGACATCGAGGCCCTGATCCGCAAACCGCTCAAGGATCTGCAGGACGAACTCGACCCGGCGACGTTCTGGCCGATCCATCGATCGACCATCGTCAACGCGAACGCGATCAGCGGTGTGACTCGAGATCTTCGCGGGCGTGTGCTAGTGCGGATCAAGCAGCGTGATGACAAGCTCGTAGTGAGCGATGCGCATGCCCACCTGTTTCGCCAAATGTGATGGACCTGGCGTTTTCAGGCCATCATGCGAGGACAGGGCGGCCCTGTCGTAGACGTAGGGGAAGGCAATAGTGGGTCTTGCTTTCCTCTACGCGAGACGACGGCTTCCAGCTCAAACGTACCCGCTCATGGTATCGAGACGGCTCTCGCGGCCCGAGGAGTCGGAGACCCAGGAGCATTTGCAGGGGTCGGGCTGACCGGCGGGCGGGCCAAGCACTACGACGCTCGCCGCAAAAACGGGAGGCTCTCGGAAGCCCCTTCTCAGGCCGACTATTCCCAGTGGGTCACCAAAATATTCGTCTGTGGCGCTGCCGGCTCGGCGTCTTGAGCAAGGTGGTTATCTTGCGCTTGCGGCAGGACATCCTGTTGCGGAGAAACCGGACCTCGAATCTTGTCCGCGAGGTCGGCGACCTCTCGCAGTGAGGCCCCGAATGTGGGAGGCTTCGCTACAGGAATATAGGTGTTGAACATCTCAATCTCCCAGCGCTGCTTGAAGTATATCTTCGACGTCAGGAGTCAATGCTAGAGAGATGGGCCGCTCAGCACTTGAAATTTGAAGGCCATGTGAAGTCGCTTCGCGGATCACGAGCCCGTGCCGTAGAGGAAAGGAAAAGTGATAC
>PLZH01000210.1:27898-30261 GCA_003152055.1 Burkholderiales bacterium | reverse complement strand
GAAATGCCCTCGGTGAAGATTGTCACGGCGCGCCAGGTGCTGACGATCTCGACCGAGGTGGCGCGTCATCTCGGCGTCAACGTCAACGCGCCGGGGCTGACGTGCGGCGCGTCTTCACCGGCCCGAAGCGGCGCGCCATCTATCTTGGCGAAGTCACGTATCGTGGCGATTTCGTGCACGTGGGAATCGACCTCAAGTCGTGATCCGTGCGGGCGGCCGGTTTGCCGGCCTATCTTTGTCGACTCACCCGAGAACACCTCATGTATCCCGACACCCAGCTCTACATCGACGGCGCCTGGTGCGCCAGCGTGGCCGGTCGCAAGCACCCGGTCGTCAACCCGGCCACCGGTGCCGTCATCGGCCACTTCGCCTGGGCCGATCGCCCCGATCTCGACCGCGCCCTCGCGGCGGCCGAGAAAGGCTTCGCGACCTGGCGCAAGGTCTCGGCCTACGAGCGCTCGAAGATCATGAGGAAGGCCGCGAACCTGATGCGCGAGCGCATCGACACGATCGCGACCTACATGACCATGGAGCAGGGCAAGACGCTGGCCGAAGCCAAGGCCGAGATCATGAACGGCGCCGACACGATCGACTGGTTCGCCGAGGAGGGCCGCCGCACGTATGGCCGCGTCATTCCGGCGCGCGCCGAAGGCGTCTACCAGCTCGTCGTGAAGGAGCCCGTTGGCCCGGTCGCGGCCTTCACGCCGTGGAACTTTCCGATCAACCAGATCGTGCGCAAGCTCTCGGCGGCGCTCGCCGCCGGCTGCTCGATCATCGTCAAGGCGCCCGAAGAAACGCCGGCCTCGCCGGCCGAGCTGATCCGCGTCTTCGCCGATGCCGGCGTGCCGCCGGGCGCGGTCAATCTCGTCTACGGCGATCCGGCCGCGATCTCGTCGTACCTGATTCCGCATCCGGTCATCCGCAAGATCTCGTTTACCGGCTCGACCGTCGTCGGCAAGCAGCTGGCGGCGCTCGCCGGCCAGCACATGAAACGCGTGACGATGGAGCTGGGTGGCCACGCGCCGGTGATCGTCTTCGACGACGCCGATGTAGCGATCGCGGCCAAGGTCATGGCCGCGAGCAAGTTTCGCAACGCCGGCCAGGTCTGCATCTCGCCGACGCGCTTTCTCGTGCAGGAAGGGATCTACGACAGCTTTGTCGAGCAGTTCGTCGCCAACACGAAGCGGCTCAAGGTCGGCGATGGCCTCGAAAGCGGCGTCAACATGGGCGCGCTGGCCAATCCTCGCCGCTCGAAGGCGATGGAGGCCAACCTCGAAGATGCCGGCAAGCACGGCGCCAGGCTGCGCACCGGCGGCCATGCCATCGGCGAGAAAGGAAACTTCTGGGAGCCGACGGTGGTCACCGAGCTGCCCAACGACGCCAAGGCGATGAACGAGGAGCCGTTCGGGCCGCTTGCCATCATCAACCCGTTCCGCACCTTCGACGACGCGGTGAAGGAAGCCAATCGCCTGCCCTTCGGCCTCGCCGCCTACGCGTGGACGAAGTCGGCGAAGACCGCCAACGCGATCGCGGCTTCGGTCGAGACCGGCATGATCTCGATCAACCACATGGGCCTCGGCATACCCGAGACGCCGTTCGGCGGCGTCAAGGATTCGGGCTACGGCTCGGAAGGCGGCAGCGAAGCGATCGAGTCGTACATGAACCCGAAGTTCGTATCGCAAGCGGGGTTGTGAGCCGTAGACGGCAGTCATCTGTACGGATGCGCGCATCGTCGGCTAATGCGTAGCTTGAGGTAAGCTTCGGCGCATGAGCCGAGGACGACAAGCGCAGGCGATCAAACTGCCGCGAAAAGATCGCAAGTCGCTTGAATTGTTGACCCGCCGAGGCACCGCTGAGCACCGCCAAGTGGTTCGAGCGCAGATCGCGCTGATGTGCCACGCAGGGGAGTCGACGACAGCGATTTCAGAGGCGGTGGGCGTTTCTGTGCAGACCGTGTCGCACTGGCGCACTCGCTTGGCCCGACACGGAGTGAAGGGCTTGGAAGAGGTGGCGCGTTCGGGTCGGCCCCGGCGGATCGGCCCGGCGCAGCGCCTGGAGTTGCTGTCGCTGGCGTGCGAGCCCGCCGAAGCACAGGGGCGCGCCACACCGACGCTGGACGAATTGGTCGATCGCGCTGTCGAGCGCGGCGTGGTCACGCAGATCAGCCGCAGCCACCTGCAACGCATCCTGCAAGCAGGCGACATGCGCCCGCACCGTGTTCGTCAGTGGCTGCATAGCCCGGACCCACAGTTCCGTCAGAAGGTCAACGCGATCTGTGCGCTGTACCCTCAGGCGCCCAAGGGCTCGGTCGTGCTGTCGATCGATGAGAAGACCGAAATCCAGGCCATCGAACGCAAGCACGC
>PLZH01000210.1:0-27857 GCA_003152055.1 Burkholderiales bacterium | reverse complement strand
CCTTACTTCGAACCTAATACTTAAATCTATTTAAGGGATGTTGTACTAGGGGCGCGCCAGCCCCGGTCGCCGAGTCGCTCTGCCACGCCCAGCCCGCAACGCCCACAGGCCCGCGTTGCCGGGCAGTGCCACCTGTTCCTCGGGCAGTAGGCGGTCGAATTCCTTCTTGACCACGGCATAGCATTCGCAGGCGCGTTGCTCCAGTCCCTCGCGGTCGAGCACGGAGATGTGGCCGCGCGCATAGCGGATCAAGCCAGCCTTCTGCAGCCGGAGCGCGGCCTCGGTCACGCTTTCGCGGCGCACGCCCAGCATGTTGGCGATCAGCTCCTGCGTCATCGCGAGTTCGCTGCCCTGCGATCGGTCTAGCCGCAACAGCAGCGAGCGACAAAGTTGCTGGTCCAGCGAGTGGTGCCGGTTGCACACGGCCGTCTGCGCCATCTGCGTGATCAGTGCTTGCGTATAGCGCAACAGCAGGTGCATCACCACGCCGGAGCGTTCGAACTCGTTCTTGATCGCCTGCGCGCTGACCCGAAATCCCAGACCGGCGCTTTGCACCACGCCACGGCTGACCGTGAATCCACCGCCCAGAAACAATGAAACGCCCACGATGCCCTCGTTGCCCACGACGGCGATCTCGGCTGACGCGCCGCTTTGCGATACGTACAGCAGCGAGACGATCGCACTTGTAGGAAAGTACACGTGGCTCTGAGTCAGGCCCGACTCGTACAGCACTTGCCCCAGCTTCAAGTTGACGCATTCGAGCTGCGACCGCCCGCGCTGCCAATCGGCATCACTCAGCGCGGCAAGCAGGTGATTGCTTCCGGGGTCGGTGGGCTGGTCCATGTCGGGATTCCATAAGGGGACGAGTTCGCAGACGACCTTTGTAGCGGTCCGGCACAGCGTTCCATTGACGCAGGTCAAATACCCGCGTTTGTATGTTCGATAGTGCACACATGCGATCGGCGTTGCGCCTAAACTGAAACAGTTCCTGTGCTTTCAACCCGCAGGGCTTCAGCGTCGGCGATCCAATTTCATTGACTCCGTAGGAGAAGTGCATGAGCTTGGGAACCATACTGCTGATAGTTCTGATTCTGATACTGATCGGCGCTATTCCGACCTGGCCGCATAGCAGGAGTTGGGGCTATGCGCCTAGTGGCGTTCTGGGCTTGGTGGTGATCGTCATCATCGTGCTGCTGTTGTTGGGACGCCTGTGACAATGATGTGCCGCGCGGCGCTCGCGTCGGTGCGAAGGGCGAACTCCGGATCGGGTTGTTTCTGAGCGAATCAGCGGCCGCCCACGGCCAGGAGCGACGCGATGGCGGCTTCGACGCCGTGGCGGCCATAGGCGATGTTCTGCACCTGCATCGCGGCTTGCACCCCGGCCAGGCAACCCAGGATCATCGCTTCGTTCATGTCGCCCAGATGGCCGATGCGAAACACGCGGCCGTGCAGCGGGCCCAGGCCGCCGGCGATCGCTACCTGAAAACGCTCGCGCGCCACCGCGCGTAGCGCCTCCGGGTCGATGCCGGGCGACACCTCGATCGCCGTCACCGAGACCGAGCGCGCCAGCGGCGCTTTCGTGAAGAGGCGAAGCGCGCCGCCTTCGGCCCAGCAGGCCACGGCCGCATGCACAGCCCTTGCCAGGCGCGCGTGACGGGCATGCACGTTATCAAGCCCTTCGGCAGCGATCAGATCAAGCGCGGCTTCCAGCCCGGCCAGGTGGGCCAGCGGCGGCGTGCCGCAGAACTTGCGGTAGGACTGCTCACTCCGGCGGCGCAGCCAGTCCCAGTAGAAGCGCGGCGCGGGGTTGCGCAGGGCGGCCTCCAGCGCGCGCTCGTCGACGGCCACGAAGGCCATGCCCGGCTGAAGCATCAAGCCCTTCTGCGAGGCACCGACCGCCACATTCACGCCCAGCTCATCCATCGCGAATGGCGCCGCGCCGAGCGAGGCGACCACGTCGACCACGAACAGCGCCGGGTGCGCAGCGGCATCGATGGCGCGGCGCAGCGCTGGCAGATCAGAACTGGTGCCGCTGGCGGTGTCGGTGTGCACCACGAAGACGGCGCTGATTCGATGCTCTGTGTCCTCGCGCAGCGCTGCTTGCAACGCAGCGGGATCGATCGGGAGCCCTTCGGTGTAAGGCGTGCGCAGCGCCCGCCCGCCGAACGCTTCGACCTGCTCGGCCCAGCCATCCGAAAAATGCCCCGTGCCCGGCACCAGGATCGATGTTCCCGGAGCCACCAGGTTGGATATGACGGCCTCCCAACCCCCGTGGCCGTTGGCGGCGTAGAAGAAGATCTCGGCACGGTCGGTCTTCAGGAGTTCCTTCATGCCCGTCTCGCAAGCGGCGATCAGGACAGATACGCGCGGGTCGGCCAAGTCCATGGGCTGGCGTGCCATGGCACTGACCACTTCGTCGGGAACGCGGGTGGGGCCGGGAGAATGCAGCAGGCGAAGACCGGGAATTCGGGCGGGTTTCATGGCTTGACGATGTTGGTTGCCACTGCGACAGTGAAGACGCCGCTTCGATCAGTAGTCGATCTCGTAGCGATATCCCTTGTAGGTGAACACCGCCGCCTTGAGCTTGATCTGCTCCAGGACGAGCTGCGGCGCGATCGTGTCGCCTTCGTGGAAGACGCGGCCGTTGAAGATGACCATGCGGCTTGCCGCGTCCTTGCTGTAGCTGGCGCCGCCGAAGGCGAGCGTCGGCAATTCGCGGCGCAGGGCATCGGGGAGCTTGCCTGAGCCGCTGGCTGTTTCCGGCGGCGAAGCCGAAGCCGGTGCCGTGTGTGTCGCGCGCCGGCGGTCTGGCGCCGCAGCGGCGTTCAGGCGGCGCCTCGCGTCGGGAGCGACGCGCGCAGTGGCGATGGCCGGCGTCGAAGCGGTGGCGGCAGGCATCGTCGCGGGCGCCGTCGATGAGGGTGGCAAGGCCGCGATCGTCGGCGCCGAAGGCGCTGTCGGGGCGGCAGGCGGCAGTGCCGACACGGTGCCCGGCGTCGTGACGTGCGACGCCCTGTCGCTGCGTCCCCAGAAGTTCCAGGCCAAAGCGCCGCCGAGGGCCAGCACGAGCACGACGATCGTGCCGATGAGCAGGCGCGGCGGCTCGGGCGTGTCGTCGTCGCCGGGCAGGGCGCCGTACTGCTGCGAGTGCAGGCTGGGCACTTCGCCGCGTTCGCGCTCGGCATCGGCGCGGCGCAGGGCATCGAGGATGTATGACATGCACTCGCTCGCTTCGGTTCGTGGTTGCGGTCAGCGCCGGGGCGCGCCGGCGAGCAGCGTCGGCTCGTCGACGTTCGTCACGCGATTGAGTTGCATGAAAGTGGTCGGACCCGCCTTGCCGACGCCGCTCAGGCCGTGGCCGTTCTGGAAGCGCACGAGCCTGGCGCGCAGTGCCGCGTCCATCGTCTGCTCGCCGCTAGGCGGCGCCTCGCCGGCGAGGCTTGCGAGCTGCGCCGCGAGGCGATCGACCAGCGGCCCCGAGTCGCCTTCGACGAGCGCTTTCGTGTAGCCGGGCGGCGGGCGCCAGAGCGTGCCGAACTCGCCCGGCCAGAGTTTCGTCAACGTGTCGAGCGACACCTCGCGAGTCTGCCCGCCCGCCAGCAGCGTGGCCTTGTCGTCGTTCAGCCCAACGAGGATGACCGAGACGGTCTTGCCGCCGTCTTCGCGCAAGGTCATGAAGCCCGGCCTATCGAGGTTCTTCAGCGTCGACAGCGTGCTCGCGAACTTGAAGCAGCGCACCTGCTGGCGCGCCGCGGCGGCGCACGGGTCGCCGGCATCGACGCTCACCTTCCACAGCGGCGCGAGTTCGCGCCATGCCGCTTTCTCGTCGAGGCCGAGCGTCTTTAGCTGCGTCTTGAGTTCGGCCACCGTCTCGACCAGCGGCGCTGCCGCCGCCGTTGCGGCGCTCGCGGCGGCCTGCGCATCCGCAGCGGACGAAGCCGTGGACGTCGCGGACGCAGCCTTTGCCGGCGTGCTCGCAGCGGCCGAGGCCGCGGCCGCACGGGGCGCTGCCGGTAGCGCGAGCCACGCTGCCGATGTCGGCGCTGACGCGCCGAGGCTGCGGGCCGTGCCCGCCGCAGACATCGCAGCCGCCGCCCTCGGTGCCGCCGACGCTGCGGATGCCACGGCCACAGCCGGCTTTGCCGCTCGCGTCGCCGAAGCCGCGCCCTCCGGCGCTGCGAAGTAGCGATAGCCGCCGTAAACGGCGAAGGCGAACAAGGTGACCAGCGCCAGCCCCGTCGCGGCGATCAGCCCAAGGCCGGCAGTGGCACCGAGGAGGGATCGGTCCGGCGCTGAAGACTCCGAGCTGCCGAACACTTCGCGCGCCGACTTCTCGACCATCTCCGTGTCGATCTGCTGCCGCCCGTGCGCGTAGGCGCCGAGCATCGCCCGGTCGCACAGCAGGTTGATACGGCGCGGCACGCCGCGCGAGATCTCGAAGACGCGCTGCAGCGCCTTGCGATCGAATGGAATCGCCCTCGTCATGCCGGCGACGGAGAGCCGGTGCCGGATGTAGTGCTCGGTTTCCTTGGCCGACAGCGCCTTCAGGTGAAAGCGCGCGACGACGCGCTGCGCCAGCTGCTCGAGCTCGGGCTTCTCGAGCATGGTGCGCAGCTCGGGCTGGCCGATCAGGACGATCTGCAGGAGCTTTTTCTCGTTCGTCTCGAGGTTGGTGAGCAGGCGCAGCTGCTCGAGCACGTCGACCGCGAGGAGCTGCGCCTCGTCGATGATGAGCACGTTGTTCTGGCCGACCGCGTGCGTTCGAAGCAGGAAGTCGTTGAGCGCGTCGACGTAGGTTTTCACGGTCGCCGGGGCGCCCGGCTGCAAGTCAAGCGGAATCCGGAACTCGTCGCAGATCGACTTCACCAGCTCGATGACCGTGAGCTTCGGGTTGAAGATGTAGGCGACGTTGCAGCGCTTCGGGATCTGCTCGAGAAAGCAGCGGCAGACGGTCGTCTTGCCGGCGCCGATCTCGCCCGAGAGCAGAACGAAGCCGCCGCCGCCGCCGACGCCGTAGAGCAGATGCGCCAGCGCTTCGCGGTGGCGCTTGCTCATGTAGAGGTAGCGCGGGTCGGGGGCGAGCGAGAACGGCTCCTGCTTCAGGCCGAAGAACCGCATGTACATGGGTGCGGAGAATACTTGAGGGGCGCCGCGGGCCTGCGAAAGCCCTGGCGCTTCTTCTTCGCGGGCCGGGTCTCAGCCGGTGGGCGCTTCCAGCGCAGCGGCGAATCGGTCCATCAGCGAGGCGGTGCCGCGCTGCCGCGAGCCGGCGTCGTCGTAGCCGTCGAGGAAGGCGCCCTGCTCGGTGACGATCATGCGCGTGCCGCTGCCCTCGGGCTGGATCTCGATCGTCGCCAGCGAGATCGAGATGCGCTTGCCGTCGAGGCGCATCTCGTAGGTGTAGACGATGCGGCTATCGGGCACGATGTCGTCGTAGCGGCTTTGGAACTCGGTCACCATGCCCGATTGCCAGCGTCCGCGCAGCAGCTCGCGACCGCCGGGCCGGAAGTCGAATTCGCGCGCCTCGAGCTTCCATTCATCGCCGCCGCCGAACCAGCGCGACTTCAGCTCGAGGTCGGCCCAGGCGTTGAAGACGCGGGCCGGGGCGGCGTCGAAGCGGCGCTCGATGACGAAGGTGTCATGACTGACGGTGCGTTCGCTCATAAAGGTCTCCGTTCCGTTTCAATCCGAGAGGTCTTCGCCCTTGGCCAGAACCTCGGCCAGGCGATCGAGACGCCGTTCCCAGAGCGCGCGCCGACCAGCGATCCACCGCTCGGCGCTCTTCAGCGCCGCGGGCTGGACGCGGCAGGTGCGAACGCGCCCGGATTTCTCCGAGCGCACGAGCCCGCTCGCCTCGAGCACCTGCAGGTGCTGAAGCACCGCGGGCAGCGACATCTCGTGCGGCGCTGCGAGCTCGCTCACCGTCGCCGGGCCGCGCGCCAGCCGCTGCACGATGCTGCGCCGGGTCGCGTCGCCGAGCGCCTGGAAGACACGGTCGAGGCTTTCGCTTTGGTTAGGCATATGCTTAAGTATTGCATCTGCCCTTCGCCATGGCAACGCCTCGCCGGCCAGGCCGCTTACCGCGGGTTCGTTGCAATCCTCGCCGCAATGGCCTCGTGGAACCAGCCGAGCGCCTGCTCGGCGCGGCCGGCGGTGAGGAAGCGGTTGGCGCCGCTCGCCAGGCCCTTCTGGATGCCGACGGCGCAGGCGATGTCTTCCTTCTGGAACACGCCTTCTTCGATCAGGCGAAAGGTCTTTTCCCAGTGCGGTGCCCAGTCGGGCGTGGCGCGATCGGCCGGGATCAGCATGCGATGCGTCCAGCGCAGCGTGCCCGCGGCCACCGGATAGAGCGTGACGAGGCTCAGGTAGTCGGGGTGAAAGATGGTGATCGTGTTCGGAAAGATCACCTGGCTGGGCGTGACGAGCTGGCAGAGCGCTTCCACGTCGGACGGCGGGCCGGCCGCTTCGTCCGGCTGCCGTGCCCAATCCTCGCCGGAGCGGCGGGCGACGAGCGACTGGATGTGCGGCCCGAAGCGCACGGTCGCGGTCATGCCGTCGGCGAAGAAGGGATAGATCGTGTCCTTGTGCAGAACGCGGATGTGATACGCCTCAAGGAAGGCGTCGACGATCAGCTTCCAGTTCGCCGGGTATTCGGCCGAAACGCTGCGGAAATGCGAGAGCCGCTCGATGCCGAAGAACGGCATCTCGGCGTCGAGGTCGCCGAGATGCGCCGCGACGTCGATCGTCGCGCCCGGCGTCGCCACGACCCAGAGCAGCCCGTGTCGCTCTTCGCCGGGAAGCGGGACCAGGTCTTCGGCCGCGGCGCCGCAGTCGCGATCGAAGGCCTCGGCGTGCAGCCGGTGGCGCAGGGCGCCGTCGAGCTTGTAGGTCCAGCCGTGGTAGGGGCAGACGACGCTGGCCCGCGATTGCGCCGTGCCTNNAAAGCGCCCGTCGGCATCGCGGGCGAGCAGCATCGGCACGCCGTAGTCGTCGTTGGCGAGCACCTGGCTGGGCTTCAGCTCGCTGGCGTGGCCGGCGATGAGCGGCAGCGGCCGGAACAGGCGCTCGATCTCGGCGTCGCGCACGGCCGGGCTGGCGTAGTTCCCGACCGGGATGTGCGTCACCGCATCGCTCGTGTCCTGCCACTCCAGGCGAGCCCCGAGCACCTGGCTGCGGATGCGCCCGAGTTGCGAGGCGAGGATCGGTGTCAGGTTCATCGCGAAGGCTCGTCCGGGTGCCGCCATTCTCTGCCTTGGCGATGCATGCTCCGGCGCTGCGGAGCAAAATCGTCCGATCACTTTTCCACACGCACATGAACGCTCCACGCTTTCAGGGCAAGGTCGCTCTGGTCACCGGCGGCAATAGCGGTATCGGCCTCGCGGTCGCAAGGGCGCTGGCCGACGAAGGGGCGCGCGTCGTCGTCGCCGGACGCAACGCCGAGACCGTGGCAGCCGTGGCAGCCGGCATCGGCAAGGCGGCGCTGGGCGTCGCCGCCGACGCCGGCCGGCTCGACGGGATCGACCGTATCGTCGCGGCGACCCGGGAGTTCGGCGGCGGCCGGCTCGATGTCCTCTTCGCGAACGCCGGCGTCGCCACCTACGGCCCGATCGCCTCGATCAGCGAGGCGAAGTGGGACGAGCTGATGGGCGTCAACCTCAAGGGTGTCTACTTCACGGTACAGAAATCTCTGACGCTGATGGGTCAGGGTGGCGCGATCGTCCTCAACGCGTCGGTGGCCGCGAGCAAGGGCGACCCGGGGGGCTCGCTGTACGCGGCGAGCAAGGCGGGTGTGCGATCGCTCGGCCGCAGCCTTGGCGCGGAGCTGGTCGGGCGTGGCATCCGCGTCAATGTCGTCAGCCCCGGGCCGATCGAGACGCCGATCTTCAAGCGTGCGGGGATGAGCGCCGAAGCCGAGGCGAACCTGAAGAGCGCCTGGACCGAGCGCAACCCGATGAAGCGCTTCGGGACGCCCGACGAGGTCGCCGCGGCCGTTCTCTTCCTGGCCTCCGACGCGGCCTCGTACATGACCGGCGTCGAGCTGCTGGTCGACGGCGGACGCGGCAGCTTCTGAGCGAAGCCCTCAGGCCGCGTCTCCAGCGACGCGAAGAGGCGCGGGCAACGGCCTTCGCGCCGCGACTTGCAGCAGCTGCGCGACGACGGCGGCGGCAATGACTTCCGGCGCGTTGCCCTCGATACCGGGAATGCCGATCGGGCAGGTCATGCGCTCGATCGCCGACGCGGAGATACCGCGCTCCGCGAAGCGGCGAACGAAATTCGCGTGCTTGGTCTTCGAGCCGATCAGGCCGAGGAAGGCGAAATCGCCGCGGCGCAGGATCGCTTCGCAGATGCGCAGGTCGAGCGGGTGCTCGTGGGTGAGCACGAGGTAGAACGCGCCGGGCGGCGCGTTGACCACTTCCCGCTCGACCGTGCCGGCCGAGACGCGGCGGATGCGCAAGGGCCAGGGCGAGCCGAGGTTCGTCGTTGCCGGGAACTCGTCGTCGCGCTCGTCGAACCAGTTGACCTCGACATCGAGCGTGGCGAGCAGCGTCGCGATCGCACGACCGACGTGCCCGGCGCCGTGCAGCTGCAGATGAAAGAGCGGTTCGCTCGCCGGCCACTGTGCGACCGAGGCGGGCTCGAGCGGCGCCATGGCGATCGTCACCCCGCCTCCGCAGCACTGGCCGAGCGAAGGGCCGAGGGCGTAGCGCTCTTCGCGCCGCGTCGCGTCGCCCCGGCCAAGCATCGCGCGCGCCGCATGGATCGCCTTCAGCTCGAGATGGCCGCCGCCGATCGTTGCGGCTGTCTCGCCGGCAGCGACGAGCATGCGCGTACCGTTGCCGCGCGGCACCGAGCCGCGCGTGTCGATCACCTCGACGACGATGGCGGCGCGGCCGGCGGCAAGCCACGTCGCAGCGGTATCGCGAAGCATCGACTCGATCATGCCGTGCCTCCGGCCGCCTGCACGGCGGTGATCGCGCGCAGGATCGCTTCGCTCGTCGCCGGCGCCGCCAGCGGCGGATCGACGCGATGCCCGCCGACGGCCGAGACCGCGTCGCGGATCGCGAAAAACACGGAGAAGGGCAGGAGCAGCGGCGGCTCGCCGGTCGCCTTGCTGCGATGGATCGTGTCGGCCACGTTGTCGCTGCCGAGGCCGTCCTTCCAGAGGCGCACGTCAAAGACCGGCGGGCAATCGTTGGCGGTCGGGATCTTGTAGGTGCTCGGCGCGTGCGTGAGGAGCAGGCCGGCCTTGCTCGTGCCGTCGTTCGGGTGCCAGACCAGCTCTTCCATCGTCAGCCAGCCCATGCCCTGGATGAAGCCGCCTTCGACCTGGCCGATGTCGATGGCCGGATTCAGCGAGCGGCCGGCATCGTGCAGCACGTGCGCGGCGAGCAGCTTCCATTCGCCGGTTAGCGTGTCGACCACGACCTCGCTCACCGCCGCGCCGTAGGCGAAGTAGAAGAACGGCCGCCCCTGCATCGTGTCCTTGTTCCACGACAGGCCAGGCGTCGCGTAGAAGCCGTCGGACCAGAGCTGGACGCGCGCCATGTACGCTTCGACGACGAGCTCGCGGAACGTCAATGTCCGCCTGCTGCCGATCTCGACCGAGCCGTTGGCGAAGCGGACCGCGTCGGCGTCGACCGCGTAGCGCTCGGCGGCGAAGGCGACGAGGCGCGCCTTGATCTGTCGCGCTGCGTCCTGCGCCGCCTTGCCGTTGAGGTCGCTGCCGGTCGATGCCGCCGTCGCCGAGGTGTTGGCGATCTTCTGCGTATCGGTCGCGGTGACGCGCACCGCATCGAAGTCGATGCCCAGCTCGTGCGCGACGACCTGCGCGACCTTCGTGTTCAGGCCCTGACCCATCTCCGTGCCGCCGTGATTGACGAGGACCGAGCCGTCGCCGTAGACGTGGACCAGGGCGCCGGCCTGGTTGAGGTGGACGAGGTTGAACGAGATGCCGAACTTCACCGGCGTCAGCGCCAGGCCGCGCTTGAGCACTTCGCTCTTCGCGTTGAACGCGGCGATCGCCGCGCGCCGGGCGTGGTAGCGGCTCGAGGCCTCGAGCTCGGCGACGATCTCGTGGATGATGTTGTCGTCGACACGCTGGCCGTAAGGCGTGACGTTGTTTTCCGCCGTGCCGTAGAAGTTGAGGCGGCGCACGTCGAGGGCATCCTTGCCGAGCCGGCGCGCGACCCCGTCGACGATGTTCTCGATCGCGATCGCGCCCTGCGGGCCGCCGAAGCCGCGAAACGCCGTGTTGCTCTGCGTGTTCGTGCGTCCAGAATAGCCGTGGATCGCGACGTCGGGAAGCCAGTAGGCGTTGTCGAAGTGGCAGACGGCGCGCGTCATCACCGGGCCGGAGAGATCGGCGGAGAAGCCGGCGCGCGAGACCATCGTCAGCTCGGCGCCGAGGATGCGGCCGGCGTCGTCGTAGCCGACCTCGTACTCGTAGTGGAAGCAGTGGCGTCGCCCCGTGATCATGAAATCGTCGTCGCGGTCGAGGCGCAGCTTCACGGGCCGGCCGAGCTTGTGCGCCGCGACGGCGGCGACGCAGGCAAAGAGCGCCGATTGCGATTCCTTGCCGCCGAAGCCGCCGCCCATGCGCCGGCACTCGACCTGGACACGATGCGAATGCAGCCCCAGACAATGCGCGACCAGGTGCTGCATCTCGCTCGGATGCTGGGTCGAGCAGTGGACGAGCATGCCGCGGTCCTCGCGCGGCACCGCGTACGAGATCTGGCCTTCGAGATAGAACTGTTCCTGGCCGCCGACCTCGAGCCTGCCTTCGAGGCGGTGCGGCGCAGCGGCGATGGCGGCGCGCGCGTCGCCGCGCGCCAGGTGCATCGGCGACAGCACGTAGCTCTTGGCCGCATGCGCTTCGACCGGCGTGAGCAGGGCCGGCAAGGGCTCGATGCGCAGCGCCGCTTTCGCCCCTGCCGCGGCGAGCCGCGCCGCGTTGCGAGTTTCGGCGATCACCGCGAACACCGGCTGGCCGACGTAGTGCACCGTGCCGTCGGCGAGGATCGGATCGTCGTGTAGCACCGGACCGCAGTCGTTCGGCCCGGGAATGTCGCTCGCCGTCAGCACGGCGACGACGCCGGGCATCGCCTGGATGCGCGCCAGGTCGATGGCGACGATGCGGCCGTGCGCGACGGGCGACAGGCCGAGCGCCGCATGCAGTGTGCCGGCGAGCTCGGGCAGGTCGTCGATGTAGGGAGCGCTGCCGGCGACGTGCAGGTGCGCCGATTCGTGCGGTCGTGAGATGCCGACGCGCGCGCCGCCCCGCGCCGCGACGTCTTCTTCGGCCGCATGCGGCTGCAGCCAGGCCGGATCGGGGGCGCGGTTCATGGTGCCTCCCGCGCCGCGACGAGGCGAGGCGCGACGTGCTGCATCGCGCTCCACACGCTCGTCTCGCGTTCGGCGAGCGGCGCCTCGCGCCGCGTCTCGAGCCAGAGGCGGCGTAGGAGATTCATTGCCACCTGCGTGCGATAGCCGGCGCTTGCCCGCATGTCGCTGAGAGGTGCGAATTCGCCGGCGAGCGCGTGCTGCGCGGTGGCGACGGCGGCTTCGTCCCATGGCGTGCCGACAACCGCCGCCTCGGCTGCCGAGGCGCGCTTCACCGTCGCCGCCATGCCGCCGAAGGCAAAGCGTGCGGCGAGAACGATGCCGGCGCCATCGAGTTCGATGGCAAGGCCGGCGCAGAGGGCCGAAATGTCGCAGTCGAAGCGCTTCGAGATCTTGTAGGCGCGCACCGCCGCGCGCGCATCGAGCGGCACCTCGATCGCCTGCACGAACTCGCCGGGCCCGAGGCGGTTCTGCATGTAGCCGGTGTAGAAGTCAGCGAGCGCCAGGCGGCGCACGCGCTCGCCGCGGCGCAGTACGAGGCTCGCCTCGAGTGCCATCAGGACCGGTGCCGAATCGCCGATCGGCGAGCCGTTGGCGACGTTGCCACCCATCGTTCCGGTGTGGCGCAACGGCACGCCGGCAAAGCGCAGCCAGACGTCGACGAGGGAAGGCCAGCGCGCCACAAGCGCGCGCCAGCCTTCTTCGAGCGACGCGGCGGCGCCGATCGAGAGCCTGCCTTCGCGCTCCTCGATGCGCTTCAGCTCGTCGACGCCGCCGATGTACAGGAGCGACGGCAGATTGCGAAACATCTTGTTGACCCACAGGCCGATGTCCGTCGCGCCGGCGAGTATGCGTGCCTCGGGCCGGGCGAGCCGCTCGGCGGCGAAGGCCTCCAGCGTGCGCGGTGCGACGAATTCGCCGCCGCCTGCCGGCGCGTAGCGGAAGGTCTCGCGAGACGCCATCGCTTCGAGCGCGGCGACGGCCGGCGCGGTGTCGAGCCTGTCGGCGGGAAGGTCGAGCATGCGTTCGCCGGCGTCGAGGATCGGCCGGTAGCCGGTGCAGCGGCAGAGATTGCCGGAGAGCTCGTCGGCCAGCTCCTGCCGCGTCGGCCGCTCGCCGCTCGCCGCGTAGTGCTCGTAGACGGCCCAGAGCGACATCACGAAGCCCGGCGTGCAGAAGCCGCACTGCGAGGCGTGGCAGTCGACCATTGCCTGTTGAACCGGATGCAGTGCGTCGTCGCCGCGCTTCAGGTCCTCGACCGTGAAAAGCACCTTGCCGTCGAGCGCCGGCAGGAACTGAATGCAGGCATTCGCCGTCGTCAGGCGCAGACCGCCGACGACCTCCGACGTGCCTGCCGTCGCTTTCCCGGGCAGCTCGCCGATGACGACGGTACAGGCACCGCAATCGCCTTCGTTGCAGCCTTCCTTGGTGCCGGTGCAGCGCGCCTGTTCGCGCAGCCAGTCGAGCACGGTGCGCGTCGGCGCAACGTCGTCGACCTCGACGACGGCGCCACGGTGGAAGAAGCGGATCGGGCGGCTCGGCATGGGGCGTCAGGAACTCGGAGAGCTGGCGGAAGGTAACCCTTCGGAGCCGCACCGATATACAACATCTCCCATGGTACCTATGATGAAGTTCATATGATGCCGGAAGCTGCTTTCGGGAAGATCGAGCTTCATCTCATCCGGGTGTTGCAGACCTTGATCAGCGAACGAAGCGTCTCGCGCGCCGCCATGCGTCTGGGCAGCAGCCAACCCGCCGTCAGCGCCCAGCTGCGCCGCCTGCGTGCGCTCACCGGCGATGCGCTGCTCGTCCGCGCCGGCAACGGCATGACGCCGACCGAGACGGCGATGCAATTGCTGGGCCCGGCGACGACGGTTCTGCGCGAGGCGAATCATCTCTTCGGGGCGCGCTCGAGGCAGCGCAGCTTCGATCCTGCCACGAGCGAGGCGACTTTTCGCATCGCCGCGAGCGACTACCTCGATCCGCTCTTCCTGCCCGGGATCGTCGGCCACGTGAAGCGGCTCTCGCCCGCGGTCAAGCTCGAGTTGCTGCCGCTGACCGGCGAGTACGACTATCGCCAGCGCCTGGCCGCCGGCGAAGTCGATCTCGTCGTCGGCAACTGGCTGCGGCCGCCGGGCGAGCTGCACCTCGGCCGCCTCATCACCGACGAGGTCGTCTGCCTCGTCGCCGCCGACCATCCGGCCGGCGGCCGCTCCTGGTCGAGCGAGCGCTACCTTGCCGCCGAGCACATCGCGCCCATGCCTTTCCATGCCAATGCGCCCGGCGTCGTCGACGACCATCTCGCCTCGCTCGGCCTGGCGCGCAGCGTCGCCGTGAAGAGCGCGCACTTCAGCCTGATCCCGCTCATGGTGGCGCAAAGCCGGCTCGTGCTGACGACCGGGCGGCTTTTTTGCTCGCGCTTCGTCGAGGCGTTGCCGGTGAAGATCGTGCGCTGCCCGATCGCCTTTCCGCCGCTCACCTATTACCAGCTCTGGCACGAGGTGACGCACGCGTCGGCATCGGCGAAGTGGCTGCGCGAGCAGGTGCGCGGGGTGGCCCGCAACCTCGCCGGGCACGCCATGCCGAGGCGCGCGGCATGAGCGCACCGCCGCGCATCGCCATCCGCGGCGATCTGCTCGATTTCACCGGCGAGCCGGCCTGGGGCGATAGCGATTCCATCGCGGTGCGCTTTCGCCCGGATCACTGGCTGCTGGTCGATGCCGGCCGCATCGCCGGCGTCGAGGCCGAATCGCCCGGCGAGGGCTGGGAACGGCACGACCACGGCGGCCGGCTCGTGCTGCCCGGCTTCATCGACACGCACGTGCACAGCCCGCAGATCGACGTCATCGCCAGCTACGGCACCGAGCTGCTCGACTGGCTGACGACGCATACCTTTCCGGCCGAAGCGCGCCACGCCGACGTTGCGCATACCGAGGCGGCCGCAGCGCTCTTTCTCGATGCGCTGGTCGCCCACGGCACGACTTCGGCGGTCGTCTTTCCGACCGTGCACAAGCAGTCGGTCGACGCGCTCTTTGCTGGCGCCGAGGCGCGCGGCATGCGCCTCATCGCGGGCAAGGTGCTGATGGACCGCAACGCGCCGGAGAACCTGCGCGACGACGTGGCAAGCGCCGAGCGCGACATGAAAGAGCTCATCGCCCGCTGGCACGGCCGCGCCCGCCTCGCCTATGCGGTGACGGTGCGTTTCGCGGCGACGAGCTCACCCGGGCAGCTGGCGCTTGCCGGGCGCTTCTGCGCTGCCGATACCAGCCTCTACCTGCAGACGCACCTGGCCGAGAACCGGGCCGAGGTGCGCTGGGTGCGGGAGCTCTTTCCCGCGGCGCGCAGCTATCTCGACGTCTACCACGGCTTCGGCCTTCTGCATGCGAAAAGCGTCTTCGCGCACGGCATCTGGCTCGACGACGCCGACCGCGCAGCGCTCGCCGCCGCCGGGGCGCAGATCGCGCACTCGCCGTCGTCGAACCTCTTTCTCGGCAGTGGCCTGTTCGGCTGGCGCGCCGCCGAAGCCGCCGGCGTTCGTGTCAGCCTGGCCAGCGACGTCGGTGGCGGCACCAGCCTGTCGATGCTGCGCAACATGGCCGATGCCTACAAGATCCAGGCCCTCGGCGGCGAGCGCCTCACGGCCTGGAAGGCGCTGCACGCGGCGACGCGCGGCGCGGCACAGGCGCTCGGCCTCGGCGCCGAGATCGGCTCGTTCGAGCCCGGCGCCGCGGCCGACGTCTGCGTCTGGGACTGGGCGCACGGCCAGGTGGCGAGCCGGCGCGCCGAGGTGGCCCGCACATTGCATGAGCGCGTCTTCGCCTGGATGACGCTCGGCGACGAACGCAACCTCGCCGCCGCTTTCATCGCCGGCCGCAAGCACTACGATCGCACCTAGCACGCTTTTGGACCCATGCTTCGCCTCGAGCTCGTCGATATCAGCAAGCAGTACCCGGCGGTGAAGGCGAACGACCGCGTCGGCCTGCGCGTCAAGCCGGGCGAGATCCACGCCGTGCTCGGCGAGAACGGCGCCGGCAAGTCGACGCTGATNNCCAGCACTTCAGCCTGTTCGACACGCTGACGGCGGCCGAGAACGTCTGGCTCGGCCTCGACAAGTCGCTCTCGCTCGCCGCGGTGACGACGCGCATCAGGGAAGTCGCGAGCGTCTACGGGCTCGAGGTCGATCCGCTCAGGCCCGTGCACACGCTTTCGGTCGGCGAGCGTCAGCGCGTCGAGATCGTGCGCGCGCTGATGNNCTCGACGAGCCGACCTCGGTGCTGACGCCGCAGGCGGTGCAGACGCTCTTCGTGACGCTCAGAAAGCTCGCTGCGCAAGGCTGCTCCATCCTCTACATCTCGCACAAGCTCGACGAGATCCGCGCCCTCTGCCACCACTGCACCGTGCTGCGCGGCGGCAAGGTCACGGGCGAGGTCGACCCGACGAAGGAAACGAACGCCAGCCTGTCGCGCCTCATGATCGGCGCCGAGCCGCCGCAACTGCAGCATCGTGAGGCGAGGGCGGGCGCCGTCGTGCTCGCGGTGAGGAGCCTCTCGCTCGCCAAGGAAGACCCGTTCGGCACTACGCTCGACGCCATCTCGTTCGAGGTGAGGGCCGGCGAAGTGCTCGGCATCGCCGGCGTCTCTGGCAACGGCCAGCAGGAGCTGATGCGCGCGCTCTCCGGCGAAGACGTGCGCGCGCCGAAAGGATCGATCCGCCTCTTCGAGCGCGACATCGCGCGCCAGCGTCCGAGCAAGAGGCGCCGCCAGGGCCTGCACTTCGTTCCCGAGGAACGCCTCGGCCGCGGTGCCGTGCCGACGCTTTCGCTGGCGCAGAACACGCTCCTGACGCGAACCCGCGCCGTCGGCGGCTCGGGCTGGATTCGCGTCGGCGACGTCGTCTCGCTCGCCGATGCGCTGATCCGCCGCTTCAACGTCAAGGCCGGCGGCCCCGGCTCGGCGGCGAAGAGCCTGTCCGGCGGCAACCTGCAGAAGTTCATCGTCGGCCGCGAGATCGACGCCGATCCGAAGCTCCTCATCGTTTCGCAGCCGACCTGGGGCGTCGACGTCGGCGCCGCGGCGCAGATCAGGGGCGAGCTGCTGGCGTTGCGCGACAACGGCTGCGCCGTGCTCGTCGTCAGCGAGGAGCTCGACGAGCTGTTCGAGATCTGCGACCGGCTCGTCGTCATCGCTCAGGGCCGCGTCTCGCCGAGCGTGCCAACGGCGCAAGCGTCGATCGAGATGATCGGCGAGTGGATGAGCGGCCTCTGGCGAGACGCGAAGGAGCGGCCGCATGCTTCGTCTTGAAGCGCGCCCGGAGCCCTCGCGGGCGATGTCGATCGCCTCGCCGCTGATCGCGCTCGCGATCACGGTCGTCATCGGCACGGCGCTTTTCGTGCTGCTCGGCACAGACCCGCTGCGCGGCCTCGCCGTCTTCTTCGTCGAGCCGGTGAAAAGCGTCTACGCGCTCACCGAGCTGGCGATGAAGGCGACGCCCTTGCTCATCATCGCCCTCGGCCTCGCGGTGTGCTTTCGCTCGAACGTCTGGAACATCGGCGCCGAGGGCCAATTCATCCTCGGCGCCATCGCGGCGAGCGGCATCGCCATGATGGCGACGAAAGATACCGGCCACTGGATCTTCATTCCCGTGCTCGTCGCCAGCGTCCTCGGCGGGATGCTCTGGGCGGCGATCGTGGCGCTCCTGCGCGACCGCTTCAACGCCAGCGAGATCCTCGTCAGCCTGATGCTCGTCTACGTCGCCGAGCAGCTGCTCAACTATTTCGTCTACGGGCCCTGGAAGGATCCGAACGGCTACAACTTTCCGCAGACGATCACCTTCCTGAAATCGACGCTGGTGCCGCGCCTTTTCGCCGGCTACCGCATCAACATCGGCGCGATCGGCGGGCTCGTCGCCGTCGCTGCCTTCTGGGTCCTGCTCTTTCGCACCTATGCGGGGTTTCAGCTGCAGGTCGGCGGCCTGGCACCGGCCGCGGCGCGCTACGCGGGGTTTTCTTCGCGCAAGGCCTTGTGGACGGCGCTGCTGCTCTCCGGCGGTATGGCTGGCCTGGCCGGCGGCCTCGAGGTCGCCGGGCCGCTCGGCCAGCTGACGCCACACGTGCCGGCGGGCTACGGCTTCGCAGCCATCATCGTTGCCTTCGTCGGCCGGCTGCATCCGGTCGGCATCGTCTTCTCGGCCATCCTGATGAGCATGTTCTACATCGGCGGCGAGCTGGCGCAGTCCCGTCTCGGCCTGCCGCAGTCGCTGACCGGCGTCTTCCAGGGGCTGCTGCTCTTCACGCTGCTCGCCTGCGACACGCTGATCGCCTATCGCATCCGCTGGAAGCCGGCGCGCGGCGCGGCGGAGCCTACATCGCCCGCCGCGGCGCCGACGCTCGACGACGAACCGCTCAACCCGGTCGTTGCCTCGGCGACGCTGCCGGCGCGAAAGGGCGCCTGATGGACCAGGCCGCGCTCCTCATCGCCGCGACACTCAACTCCGGCACCGTGCTCGCCTTCGCGGCGCTGGGCCTGCTCATCAACGAGCGCGCCGGCATCGTCAACCTCGGCGCTGAGGGGATGATGCTGGTCGCCGCCGTCGCCGGCTTCGCGACCGCCGTGCACACGGGCAACGAATGGATCGCCTTCGGCGCCGGCGCCCTGGCCGGCGGCGTTCTCGCCGCCGCCTTCGGCGTGCTCGTCATCTGGCTCAACACCAACCAGTACGCGACCGGCCTCGCCCTCAGCCTTTTCGGCACGGGCTTCTCGGCCTTCGCCGGCATCCGCTATACGCAGGAAAAGCTCGGCGAGCGCGCCAGCTTCCACATTCCCGTTCTCGCCGACGTGCCCTTCATCGGCCCGGCGTTCTTCCGCCAGCATCCGATGGTCTACATCGCGATCGCGCTCACCCTCTTCATCGCCTGGTTCCTCTACCGCTCGCGCGCCGGCCTCGTACTGCGCGCGGTCGGCGAATCGCCGGAGTCGGCGCATGCGCTCGGCTATCCGGTGCGCCGGATCAGGCTGGCCGCGGTGATCTTCGGCGGCGCGCTCTGCGGCGTCGCCGGGGCGTACATCTCGGTCGTCTACACGCACCTGTGGGTCGAAGGCATGATCGCCGGCAAGGGCTGGATCGCGCTTGCGCTCACCACCTTCGCGACGTGGCGGCCGGCTCGCGTGCTGCTCGGCGCCTACCTTTTCGGCGGCGTGACGATGCTGCAGTTCCAGCTGCAGGGCGAAGGCGTGCAGATATCGAGCCAGTTCCTGACCATGCTGCCTTACCTCGCGACCATCGTCGTTCTCGTGCTCATCTCGAGGAACGCCTCGTTCATCCGCGTCAACATGCCGGCGTCGATCGGCAAGCCGTTTTCCCCCGGCTAGCGTTCCTCGATAATTGCCGCCTTGCCCCGGCGCGATCCTCCAATTTCCTTACGACCCACTCACTGGAGCCACCATGACTCGACTTTCGAAACGGTCTTTCGTCCAACTCGCGTGCTGGGGTTCGCTTGCGGCGATCGCCGCGCTCGGCGGGTGCAGCAAGAAGGAGGAGACGGCGACCACGGTCCTCACGTTGCCCGCTTCCGCGCCGATGGCCTCGGCGGCGGCGAGCGCCCCGCTCAAGATCGCCTTCGCCTACGTCGGCCCGGTCGGCGACGGCGGCTGGACCTTCGCTCACGACAACGCGAGGAAGGCGCTCGAGCAGGAACTTGGCGACAAGATCCAGACCTCGTTCGTCGAGAAGGTGCCCGAGGGCGCCGACGCAGAGCGCGTCTTTCGCGACATGGCGAGCCAGGGCAACAAGCTCATCTTTGGCGCGACCTTCGGCTACATGGAGCCGATGCTCAAGGCCGCGGCCGACCTGCCCGACGTGAAGTTCGAGCACGCCACCGGCTACAAGACGGCGCCGAACATGAACACCTACGACAGCCGCACCTACGAAGGCGCGTACATGGCCGGCGTCATCGCCGGCGGCATGACCAAGACCAACGTGCTCGGTGTCGTCGGCTCGGTGCCGATTCCCGAGGTGATCCGCAACATCGACAGCTTCACGCTGGGCGCGCAGTCGGTCAATCCGAAGATCAAGACCAAGGTCGTCTGGGTCAACGAGTGGTTCAACCCGCCGAAGGAAACCGACGCGGCGCAATCGCTCATCAATGGCGGCGCCGACGTGCTGATGCAGAACACCGACTCCTCGGCCGTGCTGCAGACGGCCGGCAAGGCCGGCAAGTACGCCTTCGGCTGGGATTCCGACATGAAGGCCTACGCGCCCGACGCGCACCTTGCCTCCTCGATCATCAACTGGGCGCCGTACTACATCAAGACGACGAAGTCCGTGCTCGACGGCACCTGGAAGGGCGACTCGCGCGCGTGGTGGGGCGTCAAGGAAGGCGCGATCGACATCGTCTCCATCTCCGACAAGGTGCCCGCCGACCTGAAAGCCAAGCTCGACACCGTCAAGGCCGGCCTCAAGGACGGCAGCTTCGTCATTTGGAAGGGCCCGATCACGAGCAATGACGGCAAGACCGAAGTTGCAGCGGGCACGACGGCCGACGACAAGTTCCTCGGCGGCATCAACTTCTTCGTCAAGGGCGTGGAAGGAAAGGTCCCCGGCGGCGACAAGAAGTAAGGCGCACGCGGCGATGGACTTCGGCACGATCTCGCGCCAGCGGCTGCCCGAGCTGCTGCGCGCGATGCCGAAGGCCGAGCTGCACATCCACATCGAGGGCTCGCTCGAGCCCGAGCTGATCTTTGCGCTGGCCAGGAAGAACGGAGTCGCGCTCGCCTGGCCGAGTGTCGAGGCATTGCGCGCGGCCTACGCCTTCACCGACCTGCAGAGCTTTCTCGACATCTACTACGCCGGCGCCAGCGTCCTCCTGCACGAGAGCGACTTCGAGGCGATGGCGATGGCGTACTTCTGCCGCGTCGCTGCCGACCACGTCGTCCACGCCGAGATCTTCTTCGATCCGCAGACGCACACGGCGCGCGGCGTGGCGATGGGCACGGTGATCCGTGGCCTGGCCCGCGCCTGCGAGCGCGCGAAGCGCGAGCTGGGCGTGACGAGCGCGCTCATCCTCTGCTTCTTGCGCCACCTGAGCGAAGAAGAAGCGATCGCCACCCTGCACGACGCCTTGTCGTATCGCGAGCACTTCATCGGCGTCGGCCTCGACAGCAGCGAGCGCGGCCATCCGCCGGAAAAATTCACCCGCGTCTTCGCCGAGGCCGGCAAGCTCGGCCTGCACCGCGTCGCCCACGCCGGCGAAGAAGGGCCGCCGGCTTACATCGAGCAGGCGCTCGAGCTGCTGCACGTCGAGCGCATCGACCATGGCGTTCGCTGCGTCGAAAGCCCGGCGCTCGTGAAGCGGCTCGCGGCCGAAGGCATCGCGCTCACCGTCTGCCCGCTCTCCAACCTGAAGCTGCGCGTCTTCGACAAGCTCGCCGATCACAACCTCGCCGAGCTCCTGCACGCAGGCCTGAAGGCCACCGTCAATTCCGACGACCCGGCCTACTTCGGCGGCTACGTCAATGACAACTTCGTCGCCATCTTCGAAGCGCTGCCGCAGCTCGGCGCCGCAGAGGCCTATGCGCTCGCCAGGAACAGCTTCGATGCCAGCTTCGTCGACGCCGCCGCGAAGCGTTCGATGACAGCGCAGCTCGATGCCGCCTTCGCGCGCTTTCGCTGATGCTGCACCTGCTCTCCGATCCCCAGACGTGGATCGCGCTCGCCACGCTGACGGCGCTCGAGCTCGTGCTCGGCATCGACAACATCGTCTTCATCTCGATCCTCGTCGACAAGCTGCCCGCCGAAGAGCAGAAGCGGGCGCGATTGATCGGCCTGTTCCTGGCGATGTTCCTGCGCGTCGGCCTGCTCTTCGTACTGTCGTTGGTCATCGGCCTGACGGCGCCGCTTCTTTCCGTGCTCGGCAAGGAGATCTCGGGGCGCGACCTCGTCCTCATCGGCGGTGGCCTCTTCCTCATCTGGAAGAGCACGGGCGAGATCCACCAGTCCTTCGAAGGCGACGAAGAGCACGCGGCGGTGGTGAAGGCGAAGTTCTACGCCGTGATCGCGCAGGTCATCGTCGTCGACATGGTGTTCTCGCTCGACTCGATCATCACGGCGGTCGGCATGGTCGACCAGCTCGCGGTGATGATCGCCGCCATCGTCGCTTCGGTCGCCCTGATGATGCTGTTTTCGGCTGCGATCGGCCGCTTCGTCAACACCCATCCGACGATCAAGATGCTGGCCCTGGCCTTCCTCGTCGTCGTCGGCGTCATGCTCCTCGTCGAGGGCTTCGGCCAGCACGTGCCCAAGGGCTACATCTACTTCGCGATGGCATTCTCGGTCTGCGTCGAGATGCTCAACATCCGCATGCGCAAGCGCTCGAAGAAGCCGGCGCAGCTCGAGTCGGCCTACGCCGACGATCCGGCCCAGCCCTGAACGGGCTCTCACGCATGGAGATCCGCCGATGAACAGCGATTGCAAGGTCACCTTCTTCCACTCGCCCAATTCGCGCTCGGTCGGCACGCTCATCTTGCTCGAGGAGCTCGGCGCCGACTACGAGCTGGGCACGCTCGACCTGCAAAAAGACGAGCAGCGGCAGGCCGGGTACCTCGCCATCAATCCGATGGGCAAGGTGCCGGCGATCGTGCACCGGGTGCGCTCATCACCGAGCAGGGCGCCGTCTACACCTATCTCGCCGATCTCCATCCCGAAGCCGGCATCACGCCGGCCATCGGCGATGCGCTGCGCGGCCCGTACCTGCGCTGGCTCTTCTTCTACGGCTCGTCGTACGAGCCGGCGCTGATTGATCGCTCGATGAAGCGCGAGCCGGCGCCGCCTTCGACCTCGCCGTACGGCGACTACGACACGATGCTGAAGACCCTGTTCGACCAGTTCGAGCAAGGCCCGTATCTGCTCGGCGAGCGCTTCANNGCGCGCAGCGAAGAAGGACGCGGAAATTCTCGCGGCGCGCGGGAAGTGAGGGGCGGCACCGGCTCCGCGGGAGCCCTTAACGGGCCACCGAGCGCCGCTCGAAAGGCCCGCGATCGGGCCGGTTCATCTCCACGGCAACGAACTCGGCCGCGCTCACCGGGCCCATGGCACGTGTGCGCTCGAAGGCGTAGACGTCTCTGGCCAGCCGCTTGGCCTCGGCCAGGGTGATCTGGTTGTCGAGCTCGCCGATGCGCAGCGCGCAGCGCTCGCACCACGCCTCGAAATCCGCTGCCTCCCTCTCATCGTGCGTCATGGCGTCTCCTTCGATCTCCCGGGAACGATAGATGCCGGGCCTCGCGGCGTCTGTCGGCCTCGCGGCCGGCCGCCTGTCAGGCGCTTCCCACCATCATGATCGTGCCACACCATCGCTGCGAAAGGCGCCCGTTTGCGGTATCCCGGCAAGCCGGCTGTCGCGCAGTGCGGCGTGGGCGTCGGCGGGGCGCGAGACGATGAGGCACGATGCGGCCATGCACCTCACGCGCGACGAACTCGAGCGCATCTCTGCCCTGACGCTGGCGCACTACGGCGGGCGTGCCGACGATTTCTGGGCAGGCACCCGCCACCACGACGTGAGCCAGAACATCGCCGCGCTGCTGCGGCACATTCGCGGGTTGGCGCCGTACACCCTTCTCGACCTCGGCTGCGGCCCGGGGCGCGATCTCAGAACCTTCGCCGAGCTCGGCCACACCTGCATCGGCCTAGAGGGCGAGCCCAGGTTCGCGGCGATGGCGCGCGCCTACAGCGGCTGCGAGGTCTGGGAGCAGAACCTGTTCGACATGCACCTGCCCGAGGCGAAGTTCGACGGCGTGTTCGCCAATGCCGTGCTGTTTCACGTGCCGGCAACCGAGCTGCCGCGCGTGCTGCGCCAGCTGCACGACACGCTCAAGGCAGGTGGCGTGCTCTTTTGCTCCAACCCGCGCGGCCAAGGGCAGGAGGGCTGGCACAGCGGCCGATACGGCGCCTTCCACGACCTGGAGGCGTGGCGCGGCTACATGACAACGGCCGGCTTCACGGAGCTCGAACACTTCTTCCGGCCCGAAGGCTTGCCATGCGAGCAGCAGCCCTGGCTGGCGAGCGTCTGGCGCAGCGCGCCTGCGGAAGCTCAGACGCCGGCGACCTGAAAGCGTGACCTCCGATGTCATGGCCGCTCTGCGACCCGGCCATGGTTGCGGCGCCTCGATGCGGCCGCGTTTGACACGCCGTGAGCGACTGGCTAAGGTCGCCGCGGACAGGAGACAACCGATGAAACAATGGATTCAGCCGTCGCTGAAGCGCGCCGTGACCGTCGCGCTTCTGGCTTGCTGTGCCCTGAGCCACGCCCAGGGGTGGCCCTCGAAACCGATCAGGATCGTCGCGCCCGTGCCGCCGGGCGGCGGCGTCGATTTCCTGTCGCGTGCCATCGCGCGAAAGCTGCAGATCGCCTTCGACGTTCCCGTCATCGTCGAGAACAAGGCCGGAGCCAGCGCCCTGGTCGGTACCGACTTCGTGGCCAAGGCGCCGGCCGACGGCAACACCTTGCTGATGGGCTACTCGGTGCTTGCCACCAACACGTTTCTCGTCAACAACCTTCCTTACGACCTGGAGCGCGATCTTGTCCCGGTGGCCTACATCGGCTACATCCCGCTCATCCTCGTCACGCCGCCGAGCTTTCCGCCGAACAGCGTCGGCGAGCTCATCGCCTTGCTGAAGGCCAATCCCAACAAGTACTTCTTCGCCTCGGGGGGCGCCGGCGCCGGAGCCCATCTCGCGGCCGAGATGTTCAAGTCGATGACAGGAACGACGATGCAGCACGTGCCCTACAAGGGCAACGCGCCGGCACTCACCGACGTGGTCGGCGGCCACGTGCCGATCATGTTCGACACCATCACGACGTCGCTGCCTCTGGTCAGGGCAGGCAAACTCAAGGCGCTGGCGACGACGGGGCCGAAGCGCTCGCCGCTGGCCCCCGAGCTGCCGACGATGATCGAAGCCGGCGTTCCCGGATTCGAGATCAGCGCCTGGTACATGGTCTTCGCGCCGAGGAAGACTCCGCCCGAGGTGCTCGACAAGCTCAACCACGCGATCGACACCGCGCTCGCTGATCCCGAATTCGCGAAGCAGATGGCGGCGCAGGGTGTCGTCCTCGTCGGCGGCAGCCTGGCGCAGGCCGATGCTTTCCTGAACAGCGAGATCAGCCGCTGGGGCACCGTGATCAAGGCCGCCGGCATCAAAGCCGAGTGAGCGGTGCGCCTCTTCGATCTTCACTCGCACTGGGGAACCGAGCGCGGCTACGTGCTGCGATCCGCCGACGCGCTGGCGCAGCAGAAGAAGACGTGGAACTCGACCCCGCGCTACGACACCGAGGACGAGATGGCAACCTACCTGCGCGCCAACGAGGTCAGGACGATCCTCGATTTCGGCTTCACCAAGAGCCTGCCCCTGGAAGAGGTCGTGCCGCTGCATGACTACGCGATCGAGACGCAGTCGCGTTACAGCGACTGCATCTTCGGCAGCTGGCTGCAGATCGATCCGCGCCTGGGCGAAGCCGGCGCCGCCGAGCTCGAGCGCTGCATCCGTGCCAGCGACGGCTTCGTCAGCCTGTGCGTCTCGGCGTCGGGCACGGGCTACGCCGCGAGCGATCCGATCTACCACCGGTTCTACGAAGTCGCACAGGCACACGGCCGCCCGGTGCTGGTGCTGGTCGGGCACACCGGTGCGGGCGCCGGCCTGCCGGGCGGCGGCGGCATCAAGCTCGACCTCTGCCACCCACGTTACGTCGACGAGCTGGCGATCGCTTTTCCCGATCTGCAGATCGTCACCGGCCGGCCCGCCTGGCCGTGGCAGGACGAGATGATCTCCATCATGATCCACAAGCCCAACGTCTGGAGCGAGCTGCACGGCTGGTCGCCGAAGTATCTGACCGATCCCTTCAAGAAGGAGATCCGGTCTCGTCTCAAGGACCGTGTGATGTTCGGCGCCGACTACCCGCTCTTTCGCTACGAGCGGCTCGTGGCCGACTGGAAGGAGCTGGGCTACAGCGACGCCATCCTCGAAAAGGTCTTTCACGCCAACGCCGAGCGTCTCTTCGGCCTCGACCCGCCCGCGCGATGAAGCTCGGGCTCGAAGGGCGGATCGCGGTCGTCGGCGGCGCCAGCCAGGGCATCGGCCAGGCCATCGCGCGGCTGCTCGCCGCCGAAGGCGCCACGGTGGCGATGGTGGCGCGCAAGGCCGAGCCGCTGGCCGAAGCCTGCGCTCGCATCGCCGAAGCAACGGGCGCCACGACGTTCGCCATACCCGCCGATATCCGCAAGGCGGCGGACTGCGAAGCGATCGTGCAACGGGCCATGGAGCGCTTCGGTCGCATCGACGTGCTCGTCAACAACGACGGCGCGCCGCCGCTCGGCGAGCTCGAGTCTTTCGACGACGTGGCCTGGAGCCGCGCCGTCGAGCAGAACCTGATGAGCGTGGTGCGCTTGTCGCGCGGCGCGCTGCCCTCGATGCGCACGCACGGCTGGGGCCGCATCGTCAACATCACGGCGCTCTCGGCAATCCAGCCGATCGCTCGCTTCGGCCTGTCGATCGCCACCTGGGCCGGCGTCATCGGCTACGCGAAGACGCTCTCGCTCGAAACGGCGAACGCCGGCATCACGGTGAACACGATCTGCCCCGGCCGCATCGAGACCGGCCGGCTCGGTACGGTGTTCGGCTCCGGCAAGCCCGGCCAGGTCGACGACGAACAGCGGGCGCAGCTGCTGCGCCAGATACCGATGGGCCGCGTCGGCCAGCCCGACGAGATCGCCGGTCTCGTCGCCTTCTTGTGCTCTTCGTGGGCGGCCTACATCACGGGTGCCGTGCACCACGTCGATGGTGGCCGTGGCGCCAGCCTGCTATGACCAACAGCCCGGACTCAGCCGATTTCATTCCCTGGTATTTCCGCTCGCTCGATTTCGAGCAGCTATGGCGCGACTACCCGCCGCCGCCGACCTACTTCCAGACCACCGCCCGGCTGTCGCGCGACGAGCTTCGCGCACTGCAGGAAAAGCGCTTCCTCGCGACCGTGGCGCGCGGCTGGGAGATCGAGTTCTTCAAGCGCCACTGGAGCGAGCACGGCCTCGAGCCCGGCGACATCTGCGGCCTCGACGACCTGGCGAAGATCCCCGTCTACGACGTCGGCCACATCCGCAAAAGCATCGAGCGCAATCCGCCCTTCGGCGATTTCATGGGGATCTCGCCGGCCGACGGCAAGCGTATGCCGCTGGTGCTGCAAACCAGCGGCGGCACCACCGGCCTGCCGCGGCCGATGCTCTACGCGCCCCAGGACCGCGAGACGATGGCAATCCTCGGCGGCCGCCGCCTGGCGATGCACGGCGTGCGGCCCGGAGACATGGTGCTGGTGACGCTCTCGCTCGGCCTCGGTAACGGCGGCATGGCGCCGCGCGAAGCGATGTGGCGCTACAGCGGCGCCGTGCCGGTGATGACCGGCAGCGGCGCCAACACGCCGACGCGCCGGCAGATCGAGATCGTCAAGGCCTGGGGTATCAGCGTGCTGCTGGGTTTTCCGGCTTACCTGCGGCACATGGCGCTGGTCGCCCGCGACGAGTTCGGCATCGACCCGCGCTCGCTCGGCATCCGCCTCGTGGGCACGCACCTCGGCATGGAGAACCGCGAGCAGCTCGAAGATCTCTGGGGCGCCAGGGCCTTCGACATGTACGGCACGCACGAGAGCGGCATGCTCGCTGCCGAGTGCACGCAGCAGACCGGCATGCACGCCATGGAAGACGCCTTCATCCTCGAAGTGGCCAACCCGGAGACGGGCCAGCCGATGCCCGACGGCGAGAAGGGCACGCTCTACATCACCACGCTCTACAAGTACGGCGCGCCGCAGATCCGCTTCAACGTCAACGACATCTCCGCCTGGCACACCGATGCCTGCCCCTGCGGCAACACGATGCGGCGCCTCAAGCGCATCTTCGGCCGCAACGACAACATGGTGAAGTTGCGCGGCGTCAACGTCTTTCCCGAAGCGGTCGGCGCGGCGGTGGTCGAAGACCGGCGCACGAACGGCGAGTACTTCTGCTTCGTCGACCGCGTCGGCGAGGCCGGCACCGACCGGATGGACGTCTGGGTCGAAGTGACGGACGCGGCGGCCGACCGCGAGCACGTGCGCACCGACCTAGAGCGGCGCATGAAGGAAGTGCTGGGCGTCAAGGTTCAGGTCACGCCCGTCGCGAAGGGCGAGCTGGACGAGTTCACCATGACGTCGCAGAGTTCCAAGGTCAAGCGTCTGCTCGACCGGCGAAAGTAGGCCGGGCGTTCGCACCCGGCACCGCACCGCGTCGCCTCGATCGATGCATGGAAGCGATGCGGATGACGACGCTGCCGAAGGCCATGCTCTGGAAGAGAATCCGGGCGCTTTTACCATGAGCTCGATACTGCTTCGGCCCGACGATGCGCGCGCCTGCTACGTGTTCGCGCACGGCGCCGGCGCCGGCATGCAGCACGCCTTCATGGCCGCCTTCGCCACCGGGCTCGCGCGGCGCGGCATCGCGACGCTGCGCTAC
>PLZH01000189.1:9825-20057 GCA_003152055.1 Burkholderiales bacterium | reverse complement strand
TCGTCAAGGCCAACAAGGCGATCGAGCCAAAGTTCCGCGAAATCGCGGGCAAGCTCGTGTCGGCGATGAAAGACAAGGACCAGCCGAAGATCGAGCTGTACATGAAGTCGCTCGAGGTCGAGAGGAATGCGATCACGGCGGCGATGAAGGCTGTCGACATGGCGCTCGGCAACCTTCGCCAGGTGGAAACCGACGACGATTTCGTCGCGACGCGCCTTGCCGACATCGAGAAGCTGATGAATATCGTCGATGCCGCCAAGAAGTCGTTGACGGCGAAGTTTCGCGCCCTCGAGAAGCTCGACGCGGAAGCGGAGAAGGCCGCCGATGCGGCGCGCGACGTCGGCGAGGAGGCAGCGCAGACGCTGGCGCGTATCGACCGGCAGGTCGACGAGGAGAAGAAGAAGCTCTCCGCCCTGTACCGCAAGGCGGAAGATCTGAACACCAAGGCGAGTGAGGCCGTGGACGAACGCGACGCGAAGGCACTGAAGGATGCGCAGTCGGCCTTCGACGCGCTCGACGTCGGCACCGAGCTCCTCATGCACGACGAGCTGATCGATCTCATCAAGTCGTTCGCCGAGCAGTCCAAGGCGCCGGTCTACGGCCCGGACGTTCGCGCCGAAATGCTGGCCGGAGTCAAGGATCTGCTGGCGCGCGAGGTCGGCGTGAGCGCCTATGTTGAACAGCTTGGCAAGCTGAAGGATCGCGTTCCCGCCCTCGCCATCGCGCCCATCGACATCGCCAAGGCGGCGAAGGTGTTGTCGATCGAGCGCAAGGGCGAAGCGCAGCTCGCGAAGGTCGTGAACGGAGCGGCCGCCAAGTGGGAACAGGGGCTCGATGTGCTGGCCAAGCAGCTCGGCCTGAAGACCAAGGGCAAGGACATGCTGCAGGCGCTGAAGAAGGCCAGCATCGTGTGAGCGACTGGCTGCGCCGGGCCCGGCAGACAGCGCTGGCGCAGCCGCTCGTGCCGCGTGTGCCGATCTTTCTTGTCGTAGCGGATGCTTCGCATCGGGTCGGAAGCGTCGAACCGGGCATCGCCGAGCGGATGATCGGCGCCGGCCTGCCGGTGCGGGCGGCCGAAGCCGGCTACCGAATCGAAGGCCCGGGCGACGCCTCGCTCGCCGCCATCGCGCGCTGGCTGCACGAGGAAGGCATCGTTGCGCACCGGCGTGGCGAGTTGCTCGCCGTTGTCGACGCCGACAACGGTCGCAGCGTCGGCGCGATCGAGCGCGGCGTCGTTCGCGTCCTCGGCCTCACGACCTGGACGGTGCATCTGGTGGGACACACGATCGAAGGCCGGATCTGGGTCCAGCAGCGCGCCTTCGACAAGGTCACCGATCCGGGCCGCTGGGACACGCTGATGGGCGGTCAGGTCGCGGCCGGCGAATCGATGGCAGCGACGCTCGAGCGCGAGACCATGGAAGAGGCCGGCCTCGCCATTGCCGACCTTCTCGAGCTGGCCCGTGGCGACCCGATCGCCATCCGCCGCCCGACCACCGACGGCTACATGGTCGAGCACATCGAGGTCTATCGCGCACTGGTTCCCGTAAGTTTCGAACCCGTGAATCGCGACGGCGAGGTCGAGCGCTTCGCGTGCGTGGACAAAGGCGAGCTTGTCGGGTGCCTCGCCGCCGGTGCCTTCACGCTCGAGGCGACGCTCATTCTCGGCGCCGAGCTCGAGCGCCGGGCCGCCCGGCGTGAGTTCTAGGACGCAACGACGTCGAGTGCGCCGCGCAGCGCCGCGAGCAAGGCGTCGGGCGCTTCGGTCATCAAGGCGTGGCCGGCCGGCAAGGTGATCGTCCGCGCGCGCAGGGCACCGGCGATTCCGGCCGTCTGCTTCGGCCCGGTCATCTGGTCGCGCTCGCCGAGGACGAGCGTCGCCGGGCAGGCAACCCGTTCCGCCGCCGCGAGACCGCCGGCGTAGCGATTGCAGACCTCGAAGTCGGTGAGGAAGAGGTTGGCGTCGCGTTGCCCCATCTGCGTGCGCCGCATCAGGATGCGGTTGGCGCCGTGCAGCCACATGCCCGGTCCGGGATACGACGGCTTTGCGGCGAGCGTCGAATGCGATAAGGCGTTGACGCTGTCGATGGCCGCGAATGGGTCGGTGCGCGCAGTCTCGAGCAAGGCCGGCGAGACGGTCATCGGGTAGGCGGTGCCGACCATCACCAGTTGCCTGGCGCGCTGCGGCGCTTGCCCTGCCGCTTCGAGGGCGATGAGCGAGCCCATGCTGTGACCGACGAAGCTCGCCTCGTCGACGCCGGCCGCGCTCATCAGCGCCAGCAACCAGCCGGCGATCGCCTCGATGCTTTCGAGCGGCGGGCCGGCGCTTTGCGAATGACCGGGCAGGTCCGGCGCGAGCACCCCGAAGCCGTGGTGCGCGAACCAGCGTCGCGCCGTGCACGAAGACGAGGGTCGGCAGCGCCGCGTCGAAGGCGTTGCCGCCGGTGTAGACGAAGGCCTCGTGCGCGCCGGCCGGCCCGTCGACGCTCAGTCTCATCGTCTTGCGGCGGCTTTCAGGGCGCGCTTCAGATCGTCGATCAAATCGTCGGCGTCTTCGAGGCCGATCGAGAGGCGGATGGTGCCCGGGCCGATGCCGGCGCGGGCGAGCGCCGCATCGTCCATGCGGAAATGCGTCGTCGATGCCGGATGGATGACGAGCGAGCGGCAGTCGCCGACGTTGGCGAGGTGCGAGAAGATCTTCAACGACTCGATGAAGGCCTGCCCTTGCTGCCGCGAGCCGCGCAGGTCGAAGCTGAAGACCGAGCCGCAGCCGCGCGGCAGCAGCCGTTTGGCGAGCGCGTGGTCGGGATGCGATTCGAGCTCGGGATAGCCAACGCCCGCGATCATCTCGTGCCCCGCGAGAAAGGCGACGATCTTCCTCGCGTTCTCGACGTGCCGGGCCATGCGCAGCGGCAACGTCTCGAGCCCCTGGAGGATGAGCCAGGCCGTGTGCGGGCTCATGCTCGCGCCGAAGTCGCGCAGGCCTTCGCGGCGCGCCCGCAGGAGGAAGGCGCCGACGGTACTCTCCTCGCTGAAGACCATGCCGTGGAAGCCTTCGTAGGCGCGCGTCAGCTCGGTGAAGCGGCCCGAAGCGGCAGTCGCGGCTTCCCAGTCGAAGCGGCCACTGTCGACGAGGACGCCGCCGATCACCGTGCCGTGGCCGGAGAGAAACTTGGTCGCCGAGTGATAGAGCAGGTCGGCCCCGTGCTCGAACGGCTTCATCAGCCACGGCGTCGTGAAGGTCGAATCGACGAGCAGGGGCAACGCGTGGTCGTGGGCGAGGGCGGCCAGCGTCGGGATGTCGAGGACGTCGAGGCCGGGGTTGCCGAGCGTTTCCCCGAAAAGAAGTTTCGTCTGCGGACGGATCGCGGCGCGCCAGGCATCGATGTCGCCCGGTTTGACGAAGGTCGTTTCGATACCGAAGCGCGCCAGCGTGAAGTGCAGGAGGTTGTGCGAGCCGCCATAGAGAGCGCTCGAGGCGACGATGTGCGATCCGGCGCCGGCCAGCGTGGCGATGGCCAGGTGCAACGCGGCTTGGCCGCTTGCCGTCGCAATCGCCCCGGAGCCGCCCTCGAGCGCGGCGACGCGCTCCTCGAGCACGGCGTTGGTCGGGTTCGAGATCCGGCTGTAGACGTGCCCGGAGCGCTCCATGTTGAAGAGCGACGCGGCGTGCTCGCTCGACTCGAAGACGAACGAAGTCGTCAGGTGGATCGGCACGGCGCGGGCGCCGGTCGCCGGATCGGGCGCGGCGCCGGCATGCAGGGCCAAGGTGTCGAAGCCGGGGTTGGCGTATCCGGGCATGGGAAAGAGCATCCTCTCGAGGCGATTGTGGGCTATATTGATTCGCAAACGACCTTTGGAGACAAGCATGAAAGTCAGCGACATCCTGCGCGTTAAGGGAGGCACGCTTTACACCGTGGCGCCGGACGAGGCGCTCAGCGCCGCGCTCGGAGTCATGTCGCAGTACGACATCGGCTCGCTCGTCGTCATGGATCACGGCGAACTCGTCGGCATGCTGACGTTTCGCGAAGTGATCCAGGCCATCGTCGAGAACGGCGGTAGCCTCGGCACGTCGCAGGTGCAAAGCGTCATGGACGATCATCCGCTGACCTGCATGCCGGCCACCGAGCTCGACGAAGTGCGCCGCATGATGCTCGGCCGCCATGCCCGCTACATGCCGGTGCTGACCGAGCGCACGCTGATGGGCGTGATCTCGTTCTACGACGTGGCGCGTGCCGTCGTCGACAGCCAGGACTTCGAGAACCGCATGCTCAAGGCCTACATCCGCGACTGGCCGGTCGAGAGCCGCGACGAGCCGCCTTCGTCGAACCGGCCGAGCTGAAGACGCCTCGCGTTCATGCCCGGCAGTACGTTCGGATCGCTTTTCCGCGTCACCAATTTCGGCGAGAGCCACGGCCCGGCGATCGGCTGCGTGGTCGACGGCTGCCCCCCCGGACTCGAGCTTTGCGCCGGGGACATCCAGCCCGAGCTCGATCGCCGGCGCCCTGGCACCTCGCGTCACGTGACGCAGCGCAACGAGGCAGACAAGGTCGAGATCCTGTCCGGCGTGTTCGAGGGCAAGACGACGGGAACGCCCGTCGCGCTCCTGATCCGCAACACCGACCAGCGCAGCAAGGACTACGCCAATTTGCTGAAGACGTTTCGTCCCGGCCACGCCGACTACACCTACTGGCACAAGTACGGCATCCGCGACCCGCGCGGCGGCGGTCGCTCGTCGGCACGGCTGACCGCCCCCTCGGTTGCCGCCGGGGCGATCGCCAAAAAGTGGCTCGCGCTCAAGCACGGCACGCGTTTCGTCGCGCACCTGGCCCAGATGGGCGACATCTCGATTCCGTTCGAAGGCTTCGAGCATGTCGGTGCGAATCCCTTCTTCGCCGCCAACGCGAGCGACATCGCACGTCTCGAGGCTTACGTCGACGAGCTGCGCAAGGCCGGCGACAGCTGCGGCGCGCGCATCGATGTCGTCGCCAAGGGCGTGCCGGTCGGCTGGGGCGATCCTCTCTACGACAAGCTCGATGCCGACATCGCCTACGCGATGATGGGAATCAACGCCGTGAAAGGCGTGGAGATCGGCGCCGGCTTTCGTTCGATCGCCCAGCGCGGCACGACCCACGGTGACGAGCTGACGCCCGAAGGCTTCGCCAGCAACAACGCCGGCGGCGTCCTCGGCGGCATCTCGACGGGGCAGGACATCACTGTTTCCATCGCGATCAAGCCGACCAGCTCGATCCGCAGCCCGCGCCGCTCGATCGATCTCGAAGGGCGAGCGACGACGGTCGAAACCTTCGGCCGGCACGACCCCTGCGTCGGCATCCGCGCCGCGCCGATCGCCGAGGCGCTGCTCGCTCTCGTGCTGATGGACCACGCGCTGCTGCATCGCGCGCAGTGCGGCGACGTTCGCGTCCCTTCGACACCGATTGCCGCGCGAGCGCCTTGAGCGCGGACGTGCCTGTGGCCACGGCGGCGCCGGGCGTTCGCCCCTTCGCGCTTGTCTCGCTCGCCTACTTCGCTTTCGCCGGCCTGTTCGGTACGTACGCGCCGCTCTGGTATCAGAGCCTCGGCTACACGACGCTGGCCATCGGCACGCTCACCTCGGTGCAGAGCGCGACGCGAATCTTCGCGCCCTATGCCTGGGGCTGGTGGGCCGATCACACGGGCCGGCGCGAAGCGCTGCTCCGGCTGGCCGTGGGCGGTTCGCTGGCCGCCTCGCTCGGTTTCTTCGCCGCGGCCAGCTATGCGTGGGTCGCCGTCGTCTGTACCGTGCTCTTCCTTTGCACCGCGGGCGTCATTCCGATCAGCGAAGCGGCGCTCGCGCATCGCGTCACGGTCGAAGGCCGGGTCGATATCGCGCGCTACGGGCGCGTCCGCCTGTGGGGCTCGCTCGGCTTCATCGGCGCCGTCGCGGCTAGCGGCTTCGTGCTGCAGGCGGCTGGGGTCGGGCATTTTCCGCTGCTCTGCACGGCGTTGCTCGCGATGCTGCTCGTGGCCGTCTTTCGCTTGCCCGCCCATCGTGAGGCGGGCCAGGCGAATGCTTCGGCGCCAGGCGCGCTGGCCGTATTGCGCGAGCCTGTCGTCGCCTGGTTCTTCGCCGGCGTCTTTCTCACCGTGCTCGCGCACACCGCGCTCTATGCGTTCTACTCGCTCGACTTGGCGTCGCTCGGCTACGGCAAAGGCGCGATCGGGCTGCTCTGGGCGGTCGGCGTGCTCGCCGAGGTGGGCTGGTTCATGTTCCAGGGCCGCTGGGTGCACCGGCTCTCGATGCACACCTGGCTCGGCGTCGCCGCACTGGCTTCGGCCGTCCGCTTCGCCCTGATCGCGGCGTTCGCCGGCAGCGGCGTGCTGCTTGTCGGAGCCCAACTGCTCCATGCCCTGAGCTTCGCGGCGCAGCACTCGGCGTGCATCGCGCTGATCGCACGCTATTTTCCAGGCCGTCTTCGCGGCCGCGGCCAGGCTTTGTACACAGTGCTCGGCTATGGCGTGTCGGGCGTCGTCGGCGGCGTCGCCGGCGGGGCCTTGAGCGAGGCCTTCGGGTTCGCCGCGGTCTTCTGGGCGGCCAGTCTCGTTTCGATTGCCGCGGCGCTCGTGTGCTGGCGAGCTCGCGGGCTCGAGCGCCGGGCATCCTGAGGCGATTCGCGCCCGCCGCCTCGCTTGGTCCGCGGGTTCCTGCCGCCCGGCACCGCGAATCCGCAGTTGGTCGCACGCGGCGCGGCGGTGCCGGGCAGCGGTTCTACACTCGCGGCCATGCAAATTTCGTCGAGGAACACGCGGCGCGGCCTCTGGGTGGGAAGCGCCGTCGCGGTGCTTGCCGTCGTGGCGCTCGGCCTGGCGCTGGCACAGCGCGCTGGCGGCAGTGCGCAGCCGTCCGCGGCCAAGGGCAAGGCGGAGGTACCGCTCGAGTTCACGCCGGCCGAGGTGGCGCGGCCGATCCTGGCGAAGATGCCGATGGTCGTCGAGTTCTCCGGGCCGCTGGTCGCGCCGCGGACGGCGATCGTCCGCGCCAAGGCCGCCGGCACGCTGCTCACGCTCGACGTTGCCGAGGGCAGCCGGGTCCGCGCCGGGCAGGTGATCGGCCAGATCGATCTCTCCGACCTGCAAACCAAGGTCAGCGACCGGGCCGCCCTGGTCGAATCGGCGCAGGCAAGCCTGGCTGAAGCCGAGCGCCAGCACACCGCCAACGTCGGCCTCGCGGCGCAGAACTTCATCTCCTCGACGGCGCTGCAATCGTCGCAGGCCCGTCTCGACGCCGCCCGCGCCCAGCTCAAGTCGGCGCAGGCGCAGCTCGCCGTCTCGCGCATCGGCGTCACGGAGGCGACGCTGGCGTCGCCGATTGCCGGCATCGTCGGCAAGCGCTTCGTCGTTCCGGGCGAGAAGGTGAGCGCCGAGCAGCAGGTCGTGACCGTCGTCGACCTGTCGACGCTCGAGCTTGCCGGATCGGTCGGAACGCACGAGATCTCCCTGCTCCGGCCGGGCCTTGCCGTCGAGGTGCGAGTCGAGGGCCGGAGCACACCGGTGTCCGGCCGCATCGACCGCATCGCGCCTTCCGCAGAGGCGGGAACGCGGGCGATCGGCGTCGTCGTCGTCCTCGAGAACAAGGGCGAGAAGTTTCGTGCCGGGCAGTATGCCGAAGCGCATGTGGTGCTCGCCGACGACGCGACCCGTCTCACCGTGCCGAGCGGCGCCGTCGGCCAGGCCTCGGGCCAGGACTACGTCTGGACGATCGAGAAGGGCGCGCTCGTGCGCCGCATCGTCATCACCGGGCGAAAGGACGCGGCGGCGGGCCGCGTCGAGGTGAGCAAGGGCCTGGACAGCGAAGCGCAGATTCTCGCGGCACGCTTCGACAACCTGAAGGAAGGCACGCAGGCGCGCATCGTCGCGCAGCGCAGCGGCGCCGGGGCTTCGGCGCCGGCTCGCGCGCTCGCTTCGTCGACACCGTCGACATCTTCCTGAAGCCGGGAGCAGGGCATGTGGTTCACCCGCGTCTCGATCAACAACCCGGTCTTCGCGACCATGGTGATGGCCGCGCTGTGCGTCCTCGGCCTGTTCTCGTACAGCCAGTTGCGCGTCGAGCGATTGCCCGACATCACGCCGCCGTACGTCTTCGTCAGCGTCGCCTATCCGGGCGCTTCCCCCGACGCCACGGAAAGCGAATTGACCCGGCCGATCGAGCTGGCCCTGAACGGCATCGCCGGCGTCAAGATGATCCGCTCGAACAGCCTCGAAGGGCGCAGTGAAACGGCGGTCGAGTTCCACGTCGACGCCGACATGAACCGCGCCGTTCAGGACGTGCGCGACAAGATCGCCTCGGTGCAGCCCAACTTCCCGCGCGATGCGAAGCAGCCCTTCGTCTCGCGCTTCGACGGCGACAACGCGCAGCCGACCGTGTATCTCTCGCTGCTCGGCCCCGACCGCAGCTCGCGCGAACTCTCGCTGCTCGCCGACCAAGTCGTGAGGAAGCGTCTCGAGCGGGCGAGCGGCGTGGCCCGCGTCGACGTCGGTGGCATGACGGTGCGTCAGGTCCGCATCGACCTCGACCCGCAACGCCTGCGCGCCTACCAGCTGACGCCGGGCGACGTCTCTGTGGCGCTGCAGCGCGTCAATGCCGACATGCCGGTGGGCCTGCTTTCCGGGTCGAAGGAAGACGCGATCGTCCGCGTCGAGGGCCGCGTCCGCGACGCCAAGGCCTTCGCCGACATCGTCGTCGCCAGCCGCGACGGCATGGTCGTGCGCCTNNCAGGTCTTCAAGCAGCAGGACGCCAACATCGTCGACACCGGTAATGCGATCAAGGCCGCCGCCGCGGAGCTGCGCCAGAGCCTGCCGCCCGGCGTCGAGCTGCGCCTGGTCTATGCCGACAGCGATTGGGTCGCCCGTTCGCTCGACGGCGTCAAGAACACCCTGATCGAAGGCGCGCTGCTGACGGTGGCTATCGTCTTCCTGTTCCTGCACAGCTGGCGCAGCACGATCATCACCGGGCTGACATTGCCGATCGCGGTGATCTCGTCGTTCATCGCCGTCTACCTGTTCGGCTTCACGCTCAACTTCATGACGATGATGGCGCTCAGCCTGTGCATCGGCCTGCTCATCGACGACGCCATCGTCGTGCGCGAGAACATCGTCCGCCATGTCCACATGGGCAAGAGCCATCGCGTCGCGGCGAGCGAAGGGACCGAGGAGATCGGCCTGGCGGTGATGGCGACGACGTTCGCGATCTGCGCCGTGTTCGTTCCGGTCGCCTTCATGAAGGGCATCATCGGCAAGTTCTTCTTCCCATTCGGCGTGACGGTCGCCGTCGCCGTGCTCGTCTCGTTGTTCGTGAGTTTCACTCTCGATCCGATGCTGTCGAGCGTGTGGCGCGATCCGCCGTCGAACCGGCTCCTGAACGTGCCGGTCCTCGGCCACCTGGTGCGCTGGACCGACCGCTTCCTCGAGCTGCTGCACCGCGTCTACGAGCGCTCGATCCACTGGATTTTTTCCGGCCGCCGCTATCGCGTCTTCGTGCCGCCGCTACCGGCCTGGGGCCGGCCCTTCGCCGCGGACGGCCATCGCGACAAGGCAGCGGCCCGCAGCCTGCGCTTCGCGACGATCACGCCGCGTGGGCTGGTCATGCTCGCCGGTATCGGCAGCTTCGTCGGCGCGATGCTGCTCGCGCCGCTCGTCGGTACCGAGTTCATTCCGGAAAGCGACAACAGCTACATCCAGATGAATGTGACGTTGCCCGTCGGCACCAGCCTCGAGCGCGGCAGTGACAAGCTGCTTCAGGTCGAAGAGAGCATGAAGAAGTTTCCCGAGATCCGCATGGTCTCGACGACGGTGGGCGATACCGGCAACGGCAGCCGCAATTCGGCCAGCCTCGGCATCCAGCTCGTCAAGCCGCACGAGCGCAAGCGCACGCAGCGCGACGTCGAGGCTGCTTTGCGTGCCGCATTGAAGCCGATCCCCGGCATCGAGGTGACGCTTGGCGACCAGCCGATCTTCGTTTCTCTGCTCGGCCCCGATCCGAGTGTGCTCGAGACCGAGATCCTGCGCCTGCGCGACAAGGTCGCCAAGGTTCGCGGCATCGCCGACCTGACGACCTCGGTGCTGCCGGGCCTGCCCGCGTACGCGGTGCGGCTCAAGCCCGACGCGGTGCGCGAGCTGGGCCTGACGACGACGCAGCTCGCAGCCAGCCTGCGCAGCTTCGTCAACGGCGATGTCGCGACCTGGTGGACCTCGCCCG
>PLZH01000189.1:0-9794 GCA_003152055.1 Burkholderiales bacterium | reverse complement strand
GGCACGCAGGGCCGGCCGAGCGGCGACGTCGGCGCCGACGTGCAGAAGATCGTCAAGGAGACGCAATTGCCGCCCGGCTATCGCTTTGATGTCGCCGGCCAGACCAAGGATCAGCAGGAAGCCTTCCAGGGCGCGCTGCTCGCACTCGGCGCTGCCGTCATCTTCATCTACATCGTGCTCGCCTCGCAGTTCGGCAGCTTCGTGCAGCCGCTGGCCATCATGGCGTCGCTGCCGCTGGCGCTGATCGGCGTCATGCTCGCCTTGCTCGTGACGCGGTCGACCTTGAACCTGTTCTCGATGATCGGCCTCGTCATGCTGATGGGCCTCGTCACCAAGAACGCGATCCTGCTCGTCGACTTCGCGAATCACGGCCGGCGGGCTGGGCTTTCGGTGCCTGAAGCCTTGCTGCAAGCCGGCCTCGTGCGGATGCGGCCGATCATCATGACGACGGCGGCGATGGTCTTCGGCATGCTGCCGCTGGCGTTGGCGCTGAACGAAGGCGGCGAAATCCAGGCGCCGATGGGCCGCGCCATCATCGGCGGCGTCATCACTTCGACCCTGCTCACGCTCGTCGTCGTTCCGGTCCTCTACTCGTACCTCGTCCGGGAGCGCAAGCCGAAAGCGTCGACGACTGCTGCTCCGTCCGAAGCCACGGCCGGCGGCTCCGCCGGCGCGTTCATGCCGGCGGCCAAGGACTGACCGGGTGAGCGCTACTGCGAGACGTGAATGGCGCCGCGCACGACGGGATAGATCTGGTTCTGCCAACGCCGGCCGCTGAATACGCCATAGTGGCCGACGCCCGGTTGCACGTAGTGCGTGCGCATGTAAGGGCGCAGGCTCTTGCAGAGATCCTGCGCCGCGAGGGTCTGGCCGACCGAACAGATGTCGTCCTTCTCGCCTTCGATCGTGACGAGCGCCGTGCGGCGGATCGCTGCCGGGTCGACGCGCCGGCCATGGACTGTGAGCTCGCCGCGCGGCAGCGCGTAGTCCTGGAACACCTGCTTGACCGTCTCGAGGTAGAAGTCGGCCGAGAGATCGCAGACCGCCATGTACTCGGCGTAGAAGCTGCGCGTCGTTTCGGCCTTTTCGAGTTCTTCGGCGACAAGATTGCGCCAGTACTCGCGAAACGCCGTTGCGTGGCGTTCCTTGTTCATGCTCATGAAGGCCGAGAGTTGCATGAACCCCGGATACACGCGGCGCCCCGCTCCGGCGTGACGCATGGGCACGCGGCTGATGAGGTTCTTCTCGAACCATGAGATCGGCTTCGACGTCGCCAGCGCATTGACAGCCGTCGGGCTGATCCGGCAATCGATCGGACCGGCCATCAGCGTCAGGCTCGCCGGCGTCGCAGGATGGCCGTCTTGTGACATCAGTGCCGTCGCCGCGAGCGCCGAGACGCACGGCTGGCAGACGGCGATGACGTGCGAGCCGGGGCCCATCGCGGCGAGAAAGTCGACAATGTGGTCGGTGTATTCGTCGAGGCCGAAGCGGCCGGCCGAGAGCGGCACGTCGCGCACGTTGTGCCAGTCGGTGACGTGGACGTCGTGGTCGACGAGCAGGGCGCGAACGGTGTCGCGCAGCAGCGTCGCGAAATGGCCCGACATGGGTGCGACCACGAGCACCTTCGGCTGAGCGGCGGAGGATTCCTTGCGAAAGCGGAGCAGCGTCGCGAACGGCGTCACGTGCAGTGCCTCTTCGACGACGGGTACAGCCTCGCCGCCGATCGAGACGCTGGCGATGCCCCAGGCCGGCCGCTTGTGCGTCACTTCGGCGAGCTCCATCACCCGGCAGGTGGCGGCGAACTGGCGTTGCGCCGGCCGCGTCGGCAGAGCGAAGCGGTCGTCCTCGAGGAAGGGAGCGGAGAGCCTGGAGAACGTGCGCAGCGGCCACGTCCAGTCGGAATGGGCCTGGTACGCGTGATACATCATGGGGTGCGCTGCTTCACTGTTGTGCGCTAAGGCGAGCAACTTGTGCGCCAGCCGCGCTTCGGCGGTGGCACACCGCTTGCGTCACGTCGGTGCATGAGCGAAGCCGCAGCCCCGAGCCGAGCGAAAGCGACGCGGAAATCCGCACCGGCGAAGACGCCGGCGCGGGCTTCGGCCAAGGCTGCCGCCATCAAGCCGGCATTGACGATCAGCAGCAAGAACTATTCATCGTGGTCTTTGCGCGGCTGGCTTCTGGCGCGTTTCGTAGAGCTCGACTTTGACGAGGTCATGGTTTCGCCCGACGATGCCGATGCGCGGAAGGAGTTGCTCCTCCTGGCACCCTCGATCCGGGTGCCCTGTCTCACGCACGAGGGCGCCAAGGTCTGGAACACGCTGGCGATCGCCCAGTATCTCGACGAGGTGCGGCCCGACGCCGGCCTGATGCCGAAAGACCGCGTCGCCCGGGCGCACTGCCGCTCCGTCAGCGGCGAGATGAACTCCGGTTTCGCCAACCTGCGCTCGGCCCTGCCGATGAACCTGAAGGCCCGGCATCCGGGCTACAAGATCTGGGCCGGTGCCCAGCCCGACATCGACCGCATCGTCGAAATCTGGAACGAATGCCTGGCGATGTACGGGGGCCCGTACCTCTTTGGTGCGCACCGCACGATGGCCGATGCGATGTTCGCGCCGGTCGTCACCCGCTTCCTCACCTACGACGTCAAGCTCAACAAGCCGTGCATCGGCTATTGCCAGACGATCATGGCGATGCCCGAGACGCAGGAATGGGTCGCCGCGGCCAAGCGCGAGCCCGACGACATCGAAGAGCTCGACATGGACTTCTGAGGCCACTTCCTACCAAGAGGCGGGCTCCGGCACCGCGCAGGATGCCGGCATGTCGACGCTGCTGAAATCGGCCGGGCTGACCACCTCGAGGTACTCCATGTCGGGTGAGTAGTCGAAGAGGAAGTGGATGATTCCCGGCCGCTGGTGGACGCAATCGCCGGCGGCGACGAGCGTTTCCTTGTCCTCGTACATGAAGCGCGCCCAGCCCTTGAGCATGAGCACGATGTGGAACTCGGCTCCGTGCCGGTGCCAGCCGGTGCCCTTCTCCGGTGCCATGTTGGCCTTGACCAGCTGGGCGATGACGCGCCCGCCGGTCGCCTTCTCGATGCCGAGGTCCTTGTAGAGAAAGAAATCGCGCAGACCATCGCTGCGCCAGGGCGTGTCTTCGGGCTTGACGTGGGAGAAGGTGGTTTTTTCGGGCGCGGCGGTCGACATGGGCGCTCCTTGCGGCCGGTTGCGATGTCCCTCAAGCACGCATAAGCCGTTCCACCGCGTGTGGCGCCTGGCTCAGTCCTCGTAGGCCAAAAGGGGTGGGCAGGCGCAGGATAGATTGCGGTCGCCCCAGACATTGTCGACGCGCCCGACCGGCGACCAGTACTTGCCCCGCCGCAGAGTTGTCAGCGGGTAGGCCGCCTCCTCGCGGGAGTAGGCGTGCGGCCAGTCGGCGGAGAGCAGCGATTCGGCCGTGTGCGGAGCGCCTTTCAGGGGGTTGTCGTGGCGCGGCCAGATGCCGCGCTCGACCTTCGCGATCTCGTCGCGGATCGCGATCATCGCCTCGCAGAAGCGATCGAGCTCCTCGAGTGGTTCGCTCTCCGTCGGCTCGACCATCAACGTGCCGGCGACCGGAAAGCTCAGCGTCGGCGCGTGAAAGCCGTAGTCGATGAGGCGCTTGGCGACGTCTTCGGCGCTGACGCCGTTCGCTCCGCCGGTCGATTCCTTCAGCGGTCGAAGGTCGAGGATGCACTCGTGGGCGACGCCACCACCCTTGATGCCGGCGACGTTGCCGCTGAAGTGCAGCTCGTAGTGGTCGGCGAGTCGCGCCGCAATGTAGTTGGCCGAAAGGATCGCGGTCTCGGTCGCGAGCGTCAGGCCCTCTGCGCCCATCATGCGCATGTACATCCAGCTGATCGGCAGGACGGCGGCGTTGCCGAGCGGCGCTGCCGAGACGGCGCCGACGCCGTGACCTTCCACGCCGCCCGCATGGTGGCCTGGCAGGAACGGCAGCAGGTCAGCGACCACACAGACCGGCCCGACGCCGGGCCCGCCGCCGCCGTGCGGGATGCAGAAGGTCTTGTGCAGGTTGAGGTGGCTCACGTCGCCCCCGAACTCTCCGGGCGCAGCAATACCGACCAGCGCGTTCATGTTGGCGCCGTCGACATAGACGCGGCCGCCATGGGCGTGCACGATCGCGCAAAGCTCCTTCACCTTGCGCTCGAAGACGCCGTAGGTCGAAGGGTAGGTGATCATCACAGCGGCCAGCTTGGCGCGGTGCTGGACGCACTTGGCTTCGAGGTCGGTGAGGTCGACGTTGCCTTCGGCGTCGCACTTCGTCACCACGACCTGCATGCCGGCCATCTTTGCGCTCGCCGGGTTGGTGCCATGCGCCGATTCGGGAATGAGGCAGACGGTTCGATGCGCTTGGCCGCTCGACACGTGCCAGGCACGGATCGCGAGCAGCCCGGCGTATTCACCCTGCGAGCCGGCGTTGGGCTGCAGGCTGACGCCGGCATAGCCCGTCGCCTCGCAGAGCCAGGCTTCGAGCTGCGCGCGCAAGGCCTCGTAGCCGGCGCGCTGATCGGCCGGTGCGAAGGGATGGATGTCGGCGAACTCGGGCCAGGTGATCGGAAGCATCTCGCTCGTTGCGTTTAGCTTCATCGTGCATGAGCCGAGCGGGATCATCGAGCGGTCGAGGGCCAGATCCTTGTCGGCGAGCTGGCGCAGATAGCGCAGCATCGCGGTTTCGGAACGGTGGCGATGAAAAGTCGGGTGCGTGAGGAACGCGCTCGTGCGCTGCAGGTCGGCCGGGATCAGCGACGCGACGCCCTTTTCGGCGCGCGTCCACGCGTCTTTCGGCACGGCGCCGAACCCGGCGCTTGCGAAAGCGGCCCAGAGCGATTCGACGTCGCCGCGCGTCGTCGTCTCGTCGAGGCTGATGCCGACGCTCGCCGCCGAGGACCGGCGCAGGTTCATGCCGACGCGTTCGGCTTCCGCAAGCACGGCGCCGGTCTTCGCGCCGGTGGCGATTTCGATCGTGTCGAAGGCATACGCGTTGCGCCGCGCCGCGCCCATCGCTTCGAGGCCTGCGGCGAGAACCGCCGTGTAGCTCGCGGCGCGGCGGGCGATCCGCGTCAGTCCTTCGGGGCCGTGATAGACGGCGTACATGCTGGCGACGACGGCGGGCAGCACCTGTGCCGTGCAGATGTTGCTCGTCGCCTTCTCGCGCCGGATGTGCTGCTCGCGCGTCTGCAAGGCGAGGCGATAGGCGGGCCGCCCATGCGCGTCGACGCTGACCCCGACGAGGCGGCCCGGCATCGATCGCTTGAATTCGTCCTTGGTTGCGAGATACGCCGCGTGCGGGCCGCCGTTGCCCAAAGGCATGCCGAAGCGCTGCGTATTGCCGACGCAGACGTCGGCGCCGAGCTCGCCGGGCGGCACGAGCAGCGTCAGGGCGAGCAGGTCGGCGGCGACGATGGCGATGCCGCCTTTGCCGTGGATCGCATCGACGATCGGCTTCAGGTCGCGGATCGCGCCGTTCACACCGGGGTACTGCAGCAGCACCGCGAATGCATCGGCGTCGTTGGCCGACTCCGCAGGTCCGCTCGTCACGGCGATGCCGAGCGCTGCGGCGCGCGTCTGCACGACTTCGAGCGTTTGCGGCAACACGTCGTCGGCGACGAAGAAGGTCGTCGAGCGCGGCGTCTTCCCGGCACCGCCGACGCGCAGCGCCAGCGTCATCGCTTCGGCGGCGGCCGTCGCTTCGTCGAGCATCGAGGCGCCGGCGATCGCCATGCCGGTGAGGTCGCACACCATGGTCTGGAAGTTGACGAGGGCCTCGAGCCTGCCCTGCGAGATCTCGGCCTGGTAGGGCGTGTACGCCGTGTACCAGGCCGGGCTTTCGAGCACGTTGCGCAGGATGACGCCCGGCGTGTACGTGCCGTGATAGCCCTGGCCGATGCAGCTCTTGAGGACGCGATTCTTCGCGGCGATGGCGCGCAACTCGGCGAGCGCTTCGGCTTCGCTCACGACCGCGGGAAGGCGCATCGCCGCGGCGCGCGCGATCGAAGCGGGGACGATGGCTTCGACGAGGGCGCGCCGCGACTTGGCGCCGATCACCGATAGCATGGCCTTCTCGGCTTCGGCATCGATGCCGACGTGGCGGGCGACGAACTCGGACGCGTTCTCGAGTTCGGCGAGTGGCTTGCTGGCAGACATGAGCATCGACAAATCCTTGCGGCGAATCAGGCGTTCTTGACGAGCTCGTCGTAGGCGGTCTGGTCGAGCAGGTCGCTTGCCTCGGCCGGGTCGGCGAGCTTCATCTTGAAGAACCAGCCGGCGCCGAGCGGATCGCTGTTGGCCAGCGACGGATCGGCACGCAGCGCTTCGTTGACTTCGACGACCTCGCCGCCGATCGGCATGAAGAGATCGGCGGCCGCCTTCACCGATTCGACGACTCCGGCGACCTCGCCTTTCTTGAAGCTCGTGCCGACGGCGGGCAGGTCGACGAAGACGACATCGCCCAGCGCGTCCTGCGCATGGACGGTGATGCCGACTGTTGCGGTCGAAGCGGAGCTCATGTCGATCCATTCGTGGTCGGGGGTGTACTTGACGGCCATCGCGGGCTCCTGGGGAATGGCGAAAGATGCAAGCGTTCAGCCGCGGAAATAGTGATGTGGCGTGAACGGCAGCGGCACGATGCGCATCGGCTGTCGCTTGCCGCGGATATCGGCATGGACGAGCGTTCCGGCCGCCGCGTGCGCTGCGGCGACGTAGGCGAGCGCGATCGGGTGGCCGACGCTCGGTCCGATCGTGCCGCTCGTGACGCGGCCGATCGATGCGCCCGCAGCGTCGACGAGGCTCGCGCCCTCGCGCACCGGGATACGCTCGAGGCCGAGCAGGCCGACGCGCCTCCGCGCCGCCCCAGCGGCCAACTGGCGCTCGATCGTCGCCGCGCCCGGGTAGCCGCCGGCCCGCGCCCCGCTGGCGCGGCGCACTTTCTGGATCGTCCAGGTGAGCGCGGCTTCGATGGGCGTGGTCGTCGTGTCGATGTCGTGACCGTAAAGGCAAAGGCCCGCTTCCAGACGCAGCGTGTCGCGCGCGCCGAGGCCGGCGGCGGCGACTTCGGGCTCGGCCAGCAGGGCGCGGGCCACGACCTCGGCCTGTTCTGCGGCGACGGAGATCTCGAATCCGTCTTCGCCGGTGTAGCCCGAGCGCGTCGCAAAGCACGGAGCGCCGGCGAGCACGGCCTCGGCGCCACTCATGAAGCCGAGCCGGTCGAGTGCCGGCGCGAGTCTCGTCATGACGGCAACCGCGCTCGGCCCCTGCAGCGCCAGCAGCGCCCGATCCGGTTGCGGCTCGACGGCACAGCGCAAACCGATGCGTGCCGACATGTGCGCGATATCGGCTTGCTTGCAGGCCGCGTTGACGACGAGAAAGAGATGATCGTCGCGGCGCGTCACCATCAGGTCGTCGAGGATGCCGCCGATGTCGTTGGTCAAGAGCGCGTAGCGTTGCTTGCCAGGCGGCAGGTCGATCACGTCCTGCGGCACGAGCGTCTCGAGAGCGGCGTCAGCGTCGGCGCCGATCAGGCGCACCTGCCCCATGTGCGAGACGTCGAAGAGCACGGCCGAATCGCGGCATTGCCGATGCTCGGCGAGAATGCCCTGCGGATAAGACACGGGCATCGAATAGCCCGCGAAGGGCACCATCTTGGCGCCGAGCTCGACGTGCAGCGCGAAGAGCGGCGTCTTCAGCAGCGCTGCAGGCGAGTCGGATGGGCCAGGGTCTGGCATCGGCAGCTCCGGAGCAACTTGCACACCGGCGAGGCCGAAGCCGCGCCGGAACAATTGCCCTTGCTGTCCGCTTTACCTGAGAGATTGGCGGCGCCGTGACCGGCTCCGCTTGCCCCTTCGGTGGGCCCGCTCGAAACGGGCCTCTCTCCAGCGAGGAACGCCTGCGAGCAGGCGTCTGCCAGTCCTTGTTGCCTGAGCGTTCGACCTGGCCGAAACCCGGTCTGCGCCTTCGGCGGCTTCGATGAAGAAGCGCTCTCCTGGCAGCCAGCAGTGTAGCAGCGCCGGCCTTGCGGGCTCGGATAATCGATGCATGACGAGCAGCGAGGAGTGGCTCCGGGTCGAGTCGCTCGACCTCGAAGCGCAAGGCGTGGCGCACAACGCCGAGGGCAAGGTGGTTTTCATCGAAGATGCCCTGCCCGGCGAGGAGGTGCGGGTCGCCGTGCACCGGCACAAGAACAACTGGGAGCAGGCGACGATGCTGGCCCTGCGTCGCGAAAGCGCCCAGCGCGTCGTGCCGCGCTGCCCTCACTTCGGCGTCTGCGGCGGCTGCAAGATGCAACATCTGCACGTCGCGGCGCAGGTGGCGACGAAGCAGCGCGCCCTTGAAGACGGGCTCTGGCATTTGGGCAAGGTCCGTCCGGAGCGAATCTTGCGGCCGATCGAAGGGCCGGCCTGGGGCTATCGGCAGCGGGCACGTCTCTCGGTGCGATATGTCGCCAAGAAGGGCGCGGTGCTCGTCGGTTTTCATGAGCGCAAGTCGAGCTTCGTCGCGGAGATCGCGAGTTGCGACGTGCTGCCGCGCCATGTTAGCGAGATGCTTCTACCGTTGCGCGCTCTCGTGGCGGCGATGCGCTCGCGCGACCGCGTTCCACAGATCGAACTCGCCGTCGGCGACGCGGCGACCGTGCTGGTGCTGCGCCACCTGGAGCCGCTGCCGGATGAGGACGTCGAGCGGTTGCGCGAGTTCGCATTGCAGCATCACGTCGAATGGTGGCTGCAACCCAAGGGTCCCGAATCGGCGCATCGGCTCGACGCCGGCGAATCGCGGCTCGAGTACACGTTGCCCGAGTTCGGCATCCGCATGTCATTTCGGCCGACCGATTTCACCCAGGTCAATCGCGACGTCAACCGCACGCTCGTGGCGCGCGCCGTCAGCTTGCTCGCCCCCGAGCCAGACGACTCGATGATCGACTGGTTCTGCGGCCTCGGCAACTTCAGCCTGCCGCTCGCGACCCGAGGGCGATCTGTCCTCGGCATCGAGGGCAGTGCGGCGCTCGTCGAGCGCGCGCGAGCGGCGGCTGCGTTGAACGGCCTTGCCGCAAAAACACGTTTCGCTGAACGCAATCTCTTCGAGATGACGCCGGACGATCTGACGGCGATCGGCGCGGCGCATCGCTGGCTGATCGATCCACCGCGCGAAGGTGCCTTCGCGATCATCAAGGCGCTCGCGGATCTCGCCGAGTCGCCAGAGGCGGGATGGCGGCCGCCGAAGCGGATCGTCTATGTCAGCTGCAACCCGGCGACGCTGGCCCGCGACGCCGGCCTCCTCGTGCATCGCGCCGGGTATCTCTGCACGGCCGCGGGCGTGGTCAACATGTTCCCGCATACGGCGCACGTCGAGAGCATTGCCGTCTTCGACCGGCGTAGCCCACAAAACAACAAGGCCCCGTGAGGGGTCTTGTCGACACAGCGAGGCCTCGAATTATTACGACATCCTGTAAATTGCTTTCATTAATGCGTAGCTTGAGGTAGGCCTCGGCGCATGAGTCGAGGACGACAAGCGCAGGCGATCAAACTGCCGCGAAAAGATCGCAAGTCGCTTGAATTGTTGACGCGCCGAGGCACCGCCAAGTGGGGTTCGAGCGCAGATCGCGCTGATGTGCCACGCAGGGGAGTCGACGACAGCGATTTCAGAGGCGGTGGGCGTTTCTGTGCAGACCGTGTCGCACTGGCGCACTCGCTTGGCCCGACAGTGCGCGCGTCAAGCCCTATGGCAAACACCTGCTGATCCAGATGC
>PLZH01000267.1 GCA_003152055.1 Burkholderiales bacterium | reverse complement strand
GCGTCGGCATGTCGTTGATCGCGCGGATGTAGTCGCCGGTGCGCAGGCCGGCCTTGAACGCGGGCGAATTGTCGCGCGCCGCGATGACGCGCAGATAGTACTGACGCGTGAGCTCGAGGCCGACGCCGCCCGGCGCGAGCGCCGCGCCGCTCTCGACCTGCTTCACCTGCGCCGCCGTGAGGTACGCGCTGTCCGGATCCAGGGAGTCGGTTAGGCCGTGCATCGCGCCGCGCATCACCTTGTCGATGTCGGCTTCTTCGACGTAGTTGCTCGAGATCAGGCTGACCACGTCGTCGAAGATCTTGAGGTGCTGGTAGGTGTCCTCCCGCGCCATCACCCGGCCGAGGAAGCCGCCGACGATCGCGAGCAGGCCGTGCGCGATCGGCGCATCGACGCCGGCATAGCGCGCGGCCGACGCAAGCAAAGCGAGGCCGAGTTCGGTGTCCTCGGTGATGTAGCGGTGGCTGTACAGGTCGATGTGCTCGCGCCAGTCGCCCGACTTCACCAGCTGCTTGTGGGCGTCGCCGTACATCCAGCGATCGTTGGCGTAATGGTCGGCGAGCGGATAGTGCGGCGCGCCCCAGCCGAGCGCTTCGCGCACGTCGATGCGCTCGCGGTCCAGGGCGTCGGTGACGGCGCGCACCGCCGGCTGCGTTCCTTCGTTGTGGATGTCCCAGCGCTCGAAGTGCTGCAGCGGCGCGGCGTTCATCACCATCAGCGGCGGGTGGATCACCGGGCCGGCGTTCATCAGCGCGCCGGAAAGCGCGTCGCCGCACGGATGCACGCTCGGATAGGCCCGGCGAATCACTTCGATCGCGCGCGCCGCATCGCACGCCGGGTAGACGCCGGTCGGCAGCCGCACGGCACGCACCGTGACGTTGACCTCGCGCTCGCCGTGCTTCCTCGCGAGGTACGGCAGGGTGCCGGTTTCGGCCCAGGCAACGCGAGCCGTGCTGCCGCCCCGGCGCACGGTCTGCGCCATCACGTAGCTGCCGAAGGTGCCGGGCGGCAGGAAGACGACCTGGCCATCGGCGAGATGCGGCGCGAGCGCCCGGGCGATGTCGTCCTGCGCGATCGCCGGCGACGGGATCACGATCAGCTCGGCACGCCGGACCGCAGCGCCGATATCCGCGGTCGCGCCGGCGATCGGCACGTCGCGAACGCCGGCCGCATCTTTCAGAACGATGCTGCCATGTGCCACGAGCGACGCGAGCGCTGCCGCGTCGCGGCGCCAGAGCACGACCTCGTGACCCGCTTCGGCCAGATCGGCGGCTGCGGCATAGCAGCCGTGGCCGCCGCCGAGGATGGCGATCTTCATCGGTGCAGCTTCACTTCGGCTGAAAGACCTTGTCGCCAAATTGCCAGAGCAGGAACGACCATTCGTCGGCCATTTCGTCGATGCCCTGCGACTTGGTCGAGCCGATACCGTGGCCGGCGTCGTAGTCGACCCGCAGCAGGATCGGCTTGCCGCTCGTCGAGGCGGCCTGCAGGCGCGCCGTCATCTTCGCCATCTGCCAGGAATCGACGCGAGGATCGTGAATGCCCGTCGTCAACAACACGCCCGGATAGCGCACGCTGTCGCGGACATGGTGGTAGGCGCTCATCGCATAAAGCCCCTTGAAGCCTTCCTCGGTGGTGACGGTGCCGAACTCAGGCACATTGGGCGGGCCGTTCGGCGACAGCTCGATGCGCAGGGTGTCCGAGGCACCGACGTTGTCGATGATCGCCGCAAACAGATCGGGGCGCTGGGTCAGCGCGCCGCCGACGGTGATGCCGCCCGCGCTGCCGCCCTGGCCTGCCAGGCGGGCCGGCGACGTGTAGTGCTCGGCGACGAGGTATTCGCCACAGGCGATGAAGTCGGCGATGGTGTTCTGCTTTTTCAGCTTCTGGCCGCCGAGGTGCCAGTCCTCGCCGTACTCGCCGCCGCCGCGCACGTGGGCCACGGCATAGACGCCGCCGCGTTCGAGCCAGGCCAGCGCCGCCGGATTGAATCCCGGGTCCTGGGTGATGCCGTAGGCGCCGTAGCCGTCGAGCAGCGTCGGGTTGCTGCCGTCGCGCTTCAGGTCGCGCCGGTAGACGATGGACAAGGGCACGAGCGTGCCGTCGGCCGAGCGGGCCTTGACCTCGACCGAAGTGATCCGGCTGTAGTCGACGGGGGATTTCGGACGCAGATGCGTGTCCGTGGTCCGCCCTGTTTTCGGGTTGTACGCATACCACAGCTGCGGCTTAGTCCAGGAGGTCAGCTTGAGCAGCGCGCCAGGCCGATCGGGATCAATCGAGAATTCGGCGACCGCGCCCGGGTAAGGCAAGGCGACAGGTCGGGCTGCGCCGCCATCGAACGGAACGCGCAGGACCCCGCCGATACCGCCGTCGAGCGTTTGCACGTAGAGCGCATCGTGCGCCGCGCCGAGCGCCTTGATCACGGCCGCGCCGGCGGGGACGACAACCTCCGCACGTGCGATTTCGGGTCGGCCCAGGTCGGTGCGAAGAATCTTGAAGTTCGAGGCGTCCTTGTGCGTCAGGAGATAGATGGCCTGCCCGTGCAGGGTGAAGGACGTCACGTCGTCCGACTCATCCGCGATCTTTTGCCACGGCGTCGTGGCGCCGTGCAGGGAATCGACAGGTGCCGCATACAGCGTGAACTCGTTTTTCACGAACTTTTGAACGACGGCGATCGCATAAGGCGAGGCCGGCGAATACGCCAGGAGTGGAAGCTCGTCGGGCGCGACGCGCACGTCCGGGGACAGGCCGTAGCCGAGTTCGGCCTCGTCGCGGTCGCCATCGGCGTTCGCGCCGACGACGTGGCGATAGATCATGGACTTCTTGTACTTGTCGCCCGGCGGCGCGCTCGCCGGCAGCGGCGCGAGACGGCTGTAGAAAAAACTCTTTCCGTCGGGCGCCCAAGCCGTCACGCCGAACCGGGCGCGGGCAATGTGCTCGTCCTGCGACGCGCCCGTAGCGACTTCGAGCACGCCCAGGGTGCTGTCTTCGCTGCCGCCCGGCGAAGTCCCATAGGCGAGTAGCGCCCCGTCACGAGACGGCACGAAGTAGTCGATGGAATAGTGAACGTCCTTGCTGCCGAGTTTTTCCGGGTCGACGAGCAGCCGCTCGGTAGCTTTCAGGCCCTTGCGCACGTAGAGCTTGGGGCTGTTGTCGGCGGGCCCCTGCTTCAGATAGAAGTAGTACGGCCCGGCCGTCGTCACCTGATAGACGATGGTGCCGGCGTTCGACAGTGCCTCGATGCGGCTCTTCAGCGCGGCGCGGCCCGGGATGTCGGCCAGCGTCTTGCGGGTGAAGTCATCCTCGGCCTTCAGCCACGACTGGAATTCCGGGTTCTTGTCGTTCTCCATCCACTGATAGGGGTCGACGACGGCCTGACCCCAATAGGTGTTCGTCACCGGACGCACGGGCGCGACCGGAGGCCCGTCGAGAGCGAGCGCCGGCAACGCGAGGGCGGCGAGAATGGCCGCCGCCGTGACGGGCCTTGCAAGACTGATGCGCATGAAATCGACCCTTTTGCCTTTGAAATTGACCCCTGCGCCGAACGTCGGCGCGGACACGAAGCCGCTCACTCGATCTTCATGCCAGTGCTTTTGATGATTCGGGCGTAGTGCGAACGCTGGGCGCTGATCCGATCCTCAGCCGCCTTCCCGGTTTCGGCCTCGACGAACAGGTCGAGCTTGGCGAGCTGCGCCTTCACGTCGGGCTGCTCGAGGGCATCGCCCATCGCCTTCTGCAGAACGGCCATCACCGGCTCGGGTGTCGCCGCGGGAACCATCGCCACGTACAGGACCTCGACCTCGAGCTCCTTCATGCCGGCCTCGGCGACGGTCGGCAGATCGGGCGCGACCTGCGAGCGCTTGCGGCTGGTCACCGCCAGCGCCGTGATCTTGCCGGCCTGCACGTGCGGTAGCAGACCGGGCGTGGCGAGGATGCCCGCCTGCACCTCGCCGGTGAGCAGGGCCATGACCGCGGGCGAGTTGCCCTTGTACGGCACGTGCAGCACCTTGATGCCTGCGGCGTCTCCGAGAATCGCAGCCGCCAGATGGCCCGGGCTGCCGTTGCTGCCGGAGCTGAAGCTGAGCGTCTGCGTCTTGCCCTTGGCGATCAGTTCGGCGAGCGTCTTCACGCCGAGCGACGGATTGACCGCGACCATGAGCCCGGAAGACGCCATGATCATCAGCGGCTTCAAATCCTCCGGCTTGAAGGGCATCGAGCGATAGATGCTCGGATTGACGGTGAAGGTGGTGTCGATGCCGGTGAGGATGGTGTAGCCGTCGGCCGGCGCCTTGGCGACTTGGTCGGCCGCGACATCGCCGCCGGCCCCCGGCCGGTTGTCGACGATGAAGGGCTGCTTCAGTACCGCATGCATGTTCTCGGCGACGAGGCGTGAAATGATGTCCGAGGGGCCGCCCGGCGGGAAGGCGTTGATGATCTTCACCGGGCCCGAGGGAAACACAGGCTCGGCTCGCGCCGGGACTGTCGCGGCGATCGCGACGCAGAGGACGCCGCTGAAAAGTCGCAGGCGTTTCGACAAGCTGCCATGCATCGCCATCTCCGTGTCTTTCCCCGCGGCAACGAACAATCAAACATGGTAGCTCCGGCGAATCCCCCGGCTCAGAAATCACCGCCAGGTCCGGGCCGCCAGGCAGATTTGCCGCAATATGGCCAACGGAGGTGCCCCGATGGCCAAGCGTTCTTTTCCGTTGTCCAAGGTCTACGGTCTGCTCGAGCCGGGACCCGTGGTGCTGCTCACCACTTCGCACAGAGGTAGCGCCAATGTGATGACGATGTCGTGGCACACCATGATGGAGTTCGACCCACCGCTCGTGGGCTGCGTCGTCAGCGGAAACGACTTCAGCTTCACTGCGCTCAAGTCGACACGTCAATGCGTCCTCAACATCCCGACGGTGGAGCTTGCATCGAACGTGGTGGGCTGCGGCAACACGTCCGGCCGACAGGTGGACAAATTCAAGGCCTTCGGCCTGACGCCGGTGCCGGCATCGCGGGTCGCTCCGCCGCTGATTGCCGAGTGCTACGCCAGCCTGGAATGCCGCGTGGTCGATACGCGACTGATGAACCGCTACAACTTCTTCGTGCTTGAAGTGCTGAAGGCCTGGATCGACCCGGCCAGCAAGAATCCGCGAACGCTCCATCACAAAGGGCGGGGCGCTTTCATGGTGGCAGGCGAGACGATCGCACTGCCATCGAAGATGAAGTAGCCGCCGCTTTCAGCCGTTTGCCCAGCCGGGCTTCGCGCCCTCAAGCGTGCCGGGGCTTGTCCCCGATCAATCCTTGGCGCTGCGCTCGGCCCTATCCTGTGCCGGTCGGCATCGGTCACATGCCGCTTGACCAGCCCCGTGCTGCACATGCGCACACCGCTGCCAGGCTTGCTGCTCGCCGGCCNNGCGTCTGACGCGTCGCTCGCAGCGCCAGACCCTCGCCAGATCACACGCCATTTCGGAGGCTCACGATGACTACAAATCCAGGCACCTCGCTGTTGGCCGCCAGCGTGCTGGTCAGCGCCCTGGCCTTCGCCGCACCGGCGAAGGCCCAGTCGCGCGGCGAACTGCTTTACTCAACGCATTGCATCGCCTGCCATACGTCGCAGATGCATTGGCGCGACAACAAGATGGCGACCGACTGGAACAGCCTCGAGGCGCAAGTGCGGCGCTGGCAAGCTGCGAACATGCTGCAATGGAACGAGGATGACATCGGCGAGGTGACGCGCTACCTCAACGATAGCTACTATCACTTTGCGCGGGTCGTCGTCCCCTGAGTGTCCGGCAGGATTCTTCGTCGGATTCTTCGCGACCGACAAGCCTCGATGTCGCCGTCGGCTGTCTGCAGGTGGTGCGCGACGCAGGCCTCTTGGGTCGACGCATCGAACGCAAAGCGGAGAAATGACCCGAAAATCCTGCCCTCTTGCGCGGCAAAGCCATGGTCGGGCGTTGCTAGGCTCCCGGCCACCTGTTCGACGCTTCGCGATGCCGCACCCTGGACGACCGACCCTGCCCGACCGCCATCGTCGGTTCCGGCTGATGGACATGGACCTGACGCCCATCCTCGGCGTGGCAGGAGTCGGGCGCCTGTCGACGGCGCAACTTCCCGAATTCATCAACCAGACCCATACGGGTCCGGACCCGGGCAATCTCCTGATGCAGATGTGCCAGGTTCTATTGGCGCTGGGTCAAGATGAATTCGCGTTGGAGATGCAGACCCGGGCGCTGATGCATAGGCGCCTATATCGAGTCGCGGGGCATTCATCGCCCACAGTTCGGTTGCTGGCCCTGATGGGGCCTGGAACCATGACAGACAACACGCCGTTGGACTTCGTGGTCGATCGAAGCCCTGTCCGGCTCGACTTGCTCTTCGTCACGCTGGACCAGGACTTGCCCGAAGAGATCCCCGACCACGATGTCCTCATCGTCGCCATCGGCGAATCGGCTCGAGACGAGCCGCTGCTGGCCCGGCTCGAGCGGCTGCTCGCGGATTGGCCGCGGCCGGTATTGAACCGGCCTGAACGCATCGGGCGCTGTGCCCGCGACATCGCCTGCGAGCTGTTGACGCACGCCCCCGGACTGCTGATACCTCCAACGCGAAGGATTGCGCGGGACCAGAGGCACCCGCCGCGCTTTCCGGCGACGATCCGGCCGGTCGATACCCACGCCGGAAAGGGCCTGGAGAAGATCGAAACACAGGCGCAATTCGAAGCCTACCTGGACGAGCATTCGGAGGCTGCGTACTACCTGTCGGACTTCATCGACTACCGATCACGAGACGGTCTGTTCCGCAAATACAGGATCGCCCTGATCGATGGCCGCCCTTATGTTTGTCATTTGGCTGTCTCCGAACACTGGATCGTTCACTACCGGTCCGCAGGTATGCAGCACAGCGGCGAGAAGCGTCTCGAGGAAGCTGCCGTGATGAGATCCTTCGAGCGCGACTTCGCGTTCCGTCACGCCGCCGCACTGCGTGCGATTGCCGACGGCCTGGGCTTGGACTACGTGGTTATCGATTGCGCGGAATCCCGCGACGGGCAATTGCTGCTTTTCGAGGCCGACATCCGCGGCTGGATACACGCCAGCGATCCGACCGAGCTGTTTCCGTACAAGCCCAGGATCATGCAAAAGGCCTTCGACGCCTTCGTGGCGATGTTGCGGCATCGTTTGCCCGCCCACTGATCGCGCGCCGGGCGCCCTCATCCCCGTTTCCGTCGCTCGCTGCAAGACGGTCGGTGGCGTGGGGCAACTGTGGCCGAAGGCCGGTCAATGCGAAAACTCGAAATGCAGCACATCGGTCCACGCATGGCGGTCGGTTTGACTTGTTTCAAATCCGGCGCGGTTCACTGGCCTTTGCCACCTGACGGGCAGCCCAGATGCATGCCGACGATCGACGAAGTCCGCGCGATACCGCTGTTTTCGACCTTGTCGGACGCGGATCTCGAACGCCTCGTGCGGACCGCCGCCGACCTGCGGCTTCGCGCCGGGGAATTCGCTGTTCACGAGGGCGGCGAGCGCGCACTCTTCGCCGTGTTGTCGGGCAAGGTGCAAGTCGTCAAGCAGTTCGACGGCATCGAGCGAACGCTCGGTTGGCGCCTGCCCGGCGCGTTCTTCGGTGAAGTGCCTCTGGCCTTCGCGACGCCATTTCCTGGCGGCTATCGCGCGGCGGAACCTTCGCGCGTGATGCGCGTGGGAACCGCACCACTATTTCGCGATCGCGTCTTCACCGGAGTGCGACGACTTGCGCCGCTTTCTTTCCCGAAACCAGATCATCCATGACTGGGTATCGCCCGACTCGGCCAACGCGGTCGCCGCCTGGGCGGATGCCCTGCNNCAGCGCGCGCCTGCCTGAATACGATGCCCTCATCATCGGCGGCGGGCCAGCCGGTCCGTTTCGCGCCGCGGTGAAATAGCTAGCCGACCCGATCCGCCTCGTACCCCTGCTCGCGCATCGCGGCCAATATGCGCTCGATGTGCTCCGCCCCCCGGGTCTGCACCACGACCTCGATCTGCACCCGCTCGACCGACAGCGACGTGAACGCACGCTGGTGCTGCACCTCGTCGATGTTGGCGCCCAGGCGCGCGAGCAGCGCCGCCACGTCGGCCAGGGCGCCTGGCACGTCGCGCACGTTGACGCGCAGCCGTGCCAGCCGGCCCGACTTCACCATGCCACGCTCGATGATCTCGGCGAGCACGAGCGGCTCGATATTGCCGCCGCAGAGCACGAGCCCGACCTTGCGGCCGGCGTAGCGCGGCTTGTCCTTCACGACCGCGGCGAGGCCGACGGCGCCCGCCCCTTCGACGACCGTCTTCTCGATCTCGAGCAGCATGAGGATCGCCTGCTCGATGTCGTCTTCGGAAACGAGGACGACATCGTCGACGAGCTCGCGGATCACCGGCAGCGTCAGCGCGCCGGGATGCTTGACGCCGATGCCGTCGGCGATCGTCGCCTGCCGGCTCTCGCGGCTTTGCCCGTGCTTGGCGTTCCATGCGGCGGGAAAGCGCTCGGTCTGCACGCCGACGATTCGGATGTCAGGCCGTATCGAACGCGCCGCCGTCGCGATGCCGGCGATCAGGCCGCCGCCGCCGATGGCGACGACGAGCGTGTCGATGCCCGGCTGCTGGGCCAGCATCTCGAGCCCGATCGTCCCCTGCCCGGCGATGACGGCCGGATCGTCGTAGGGGTGCACGAGCGTGTAGCCGCGCTCGGCGGCGAGCTTCAGCCCGGCCACGCGCGCGTCCTCGAAGGTATCGCCTTCGAGCACGACCTCGGCGCCGAAGCCGCGCGTGTTCTCGACCTTCACCGACGAGGCGAAGCGCGGCATGACGATGGTCGCCGCGATGCCCATGCGTTCGGCGTGATAGGCGACCGCTTGCGCGTGATTGCCGGCCGAGACGGCGAGCACGCCCTTGGCGCGCTCCTCGGGCGTCAGCTGCGCCATCTTGTTCAGCGCCCCGCGCTCCTTGAAGGACGCGGTGAACTGCAGGTTCTCGAACTTGAGAAAGATTTCGCAGCCACAGATCGCCGAGAGCGTGCGCGAAGGCAGGCACGGCGTCTCGCTCACCTCGCCATGCAGACGCTGCGCGGCTTCGCGGATGTCGTCGATCGTGACTATCGCATTGCTCATCCGACGCGCACCACCTTGAGCATGTTGGTGCCGCCCGGATAGCCCATCGGCTCGCCGCAGGTGATGCCGTAGGTGTCGCCGGGCTTGAGGACGCCGGCGTCGACGAGCAGTTCCTCGGCGTGCCTCAAGGCCTCGTCGCGATCGTCGAAATTGGGCATCAGCATCGGCGTGACGTTGCGGTAGATCGCCATGCGCCTCTGGCTCCTGATCTGCGAGGTGATCCCGAAGATCGGCACGTGGATCCTTTGCCGGCTCATCCACAGCGCCGTCGATCCGGATTCGGTGAGCGCCAGGATCGCCTTGCAGCCGAGGTGGTGCGCGGTGAAGAGCGCGGCCATGGCGATCGACTGGTCGATCCGGCCGAAGGTCTTGTTGGTGAAACCGGCGTCGAGCGAGATCTCCTCGGCGCGCTCGGCTTCGACGCAGATCGAGGCCATCATCTCGACCGTCTCGACCGGATAGCGGCCGGCCGCGGTCTCGGCGGAAAGCATGACCGCGTCGGTGCCGTCGAGCACGGCATTGGCGACGTCGCTGACCTCGGCGCGCGTCGGCACCGGGTTGACGATCATCGACTCCATCATCTGCGTCGCCGTGATGGTGACTCGATCCATCTCGCGCGCCAGTCTGATCATGCGTTTCTGCAGTGCCGGCACGGCCGCGTTGCCGACTTCGATGGCGAGGTCGCCGCGCGCGACCATGATCCCGTCGGACGCCTTCAGGATCGATTCGAGCACCGGAATCGCCTCGCTGCGCTCGATCTTGGCGATGAGCTGCGGCTTGTGCCGCCATGGCTCGCCGGCGACGTTGGCGAGCTGGCGTGCCATCTCCATGTCCGTCGCGCTCTTCGGAAAGCTGACGGCGAGGTACTCGCACTGGAAGCTCATCGCCGTCTTGATGTCTTCCATGTCCTTGGCCGTCAGCGCCGGCGCCGTCAGGCCGCCGCCCGCCTTGTTGATGCCCTTGTTGTTCGACAGCTCGCCGCCGACGACGACCGTCGTGTGCACTTCCTCGCCGCGCACCGCGTCGACCGTGAGGCGCAAGAGGCCGTCGTTGAGAAGCAGCGTGTCGCCGGGACGCACGTCGCGCGGCAGTTCCTTGTAGTCGAGGCCGACACGCGTGTTCGTACCGAGGCCCGCATAGGCGGCGTCGAGCACGAGCTTGCCGCCCGGCTCGAGCATCGTCTTGCCGCCTTCGATCTTGCCGACACGGATCTTCGGGCCTTGCAGGTCGGCCATGATCGCGACCTCCTTGCCGACCTTCCTTGCGATGTCGCGCACGAGCGCAGCACGGTCGATGTGATCCTGCGCCAGGCCGTGCGAGAAGTTGAGCCGCATCACGTCGACGCCGGCGCGGATCATGCGCTCGAGCACCTCGGGCGAGCTCGACGCCGGACCGAGGGTGGCGACGATCTTGGTGGCGCGTCGGCTGTTCGTGTTCATCAGAAAGGGTCCGTCATGTCGATGGGCGAGCGCGCCGCTCGAGGATCTCGACGGCTGGCAGCGTCCTGCCTTCGAGCATTTCGAGAAACGCACCGCCGCCGGTCGAGATGTAGCCGATGTCTTTCTCGATGCCGAACTTGGCGATCGCCGCGAGCGTGTCGCCGCCGCCGGCGATGCTAAAGGCCCCGGACGCGGCGATGGCGTGCGCGATCGCTTCGGTGCCGTGCGAAAACGCGTCGAATTCGAAAACGCCGACCGGGCCGTTCCAGACGATGGTGCCGGCCGATTTCAGGATGGCGCCGAGCGCCGCAGCGCTCTCGGGCCCGATGTCGAGAATGAGCTCGTCGGCGCCGACGTCGGCAACTCGCTTCACCGTCGCCGTGGCCTCCGCCTTGAACTCGCGCGCCGTCACCACGTCGCAAGGGATCGGCACTTCGGCGCCCCGCGCGCGCATGGCCTCGATCACGGCGCGCGCTTCGCCGACGAGCGAAGGTTCGGCCAGACTCCTGCCGATCGGCAACCCGACCGCCAGCAGGAAAGTGTTCGCGATGCCGCCGCCGACGATGAGCCGGTCGACATTCCTCGCCAGGCTTTGCAGGATGGCGAGCTTGGTCGAGACCTTGCTTCCGGCGACGATGGCGACGAGCGGCCGCGCCGGCCGCGCGAGCGCTCTCGTGATGGCGTCGATCTCGGCAGCCAGAAGCGGGCCGGCGCAGGCGATGGTCGCGAATTCGGCGATGCCGTAGGTCGTCGCTTCGGCGCGGTGCGCGGTGCCGAACGCGTCGTTGACGAAGACNNCCCGACCTCGACGCCACCGACCCAGTCCTTCTTCAGCGGCACGACACGGCCGAGCAGCTCGCCGAGGCGTTCGGCAATCGGCGCGAGCGAGTCTTCGGGCTTGGGCTCGCCTTCGGTCGGCCGGCCGAGATGTGAGGTCACCATGACCGCTGCGCCGGCAGCCAGCGCCTGCTCGATGCACGGCAGCGAAGCGCGGATGCGCGTGTCTTCGGTGATGCGGCCGCCGCCCTGCGGGGAATGGTCCTGCGGCACGTTGAGATCGGACCGGATGAAGACTCGCTTGCCTGCAAGCGCGCCGCCTTCGGCAAGGTCCGTGAAACGCAGAAATGTCATTCGGCAGCGCGCAAAGCATTGATTTTAGGCGCCGGCCCGGGCCGGCGGGCCGGGTTTCACCCCGAACGCCGGCGTCGGCCGTTTCATGCGGGGAGGCGACCGCGCCTCGCTCGATCCACCCTCAGGCCAGGGCCACGACCATGCTCGATCGCACCCTCTTGCGCATTCTTCTTCTCGCCGCCGCGTGCGCCGTCTCGACCGAATCGCTCGCGCAGCGGCGAGCGGAGCTCGAAGCGCCGCCGGCATGGCGGCCGCCGACGCTCGCCGTGCAAGGGGCCGACCAGCCGGTTCGCCTGCGGGCGCTGAAGATCGAGGTCGAGGTCGCCGCCGGCATCGCCGAGACGCGCGTGCAGATGGAGTTCTTCAATCCCAACCCGCGCATCCTCGAAGGCAAGCTGCAGTTTCCGCTCGGCGCCGGCCAGGTCGTGAGCGGCTTCGCGCTCGACATCGACGGCCAGTTGCGCGATGCCGTGCCGGTCGAGAAGGCACGCGCCGAGCAGGTCTTCGAAGACATCGCGCGCCGCCGCGTCGACCCCGGCTTGCTGCAGACGACCGCCGGCAACAACTACGAGCTGCGCGTCTATCCGCTCCTGCCGGGGAAGACGCGAACCGTCGTGCTGAAGCTCGTCGAGCCGGCGGCGGCGCGGCTCGCCTTGCCGCTCGGCTATGCGAATCGCGTCGAGCATCTCGAGGTGGCGTTGCGCTATGCGAGCGCGGCGCGGCGTCCGACCGTCGAAAGCGGCAGCGCCCTCGGCCTCGCGTTCGAGCGCGATCCGCGCGGCGGCTTCAGCGCCCGCGTCTCGCTTGCCGACGCGGTCTTGCCGCGAGAGCCGCTGCTCGTTCAGACGGCGAGCGCGGGCGGCGCACAAGTCACGACCGCAGAACGTGACGGCGAAGCCTTCTTCGCGCTCGATCTGCCGGTCTCGGAGCTCGTCGCGCCGCGGCCGCTGCCGCGCCGCGTACAGATCGTGTGGGATGCGTCAGGGTCGGGTGCGAACCGGCAGATCGATCGCGAACTCGCCCTGCTCGATGCCTATTTCAAGCGCGCGCAGACGATCGACGTGACGCTCGTGCGCGTCGCCGACGTCGCCGCCGCGCCCGAACGCTTCGCCGTGCGCGGCGGCGAGTGGGTCGATCTTCGCCGTGCGTTGCAGGAGACGGTCTACGACGGAGCGAGCAACCTCGGGGCCGTGCGTCACGACGGCGTGTCGAGCGAAGCGATCTGGTTCAGCGACGGCCTGGCCAACTACGGTGCGCCGTGGCGGCTCGCCTTCCCCGTGCCGGTGTACACCGTCAACAGTGCCGCGAGCAGCGACCCGGCCGCGCTGCGCGCCCTGGCCGAAGCAAGCGGCGGCCGCAGCATCGACCTCGGGGCCCTGACGCGCGGGCAGGCCGCGGCGGCGCTGCTCATGCGCGGCACGCAGCTCGTCGACGTATCGGCGCTCGGTGCCAGGGATCTCGTCGTCGAGTCGCGCCACGCGAGTGCGGGTCGCTTGGCCATCGCCGGCGTCATGACCGCTCGCGATGCCGAGCTGACGCTGCACCTGCGTCACGGCGACGGCAGCGTGACGACGCGCACGATTCGCATCGACGCGCGGCAAAACGCCTCGCGACTCGCGGCGCTGCAATATGCACGGCTGAGCCTTGCTTCGCTCGAAGGCGAGGCACGAAACAACCAGGTTCGCATCCGCGAGATCGGGCGCCGCTTCGGCATGGCCACGCGCGAAACCTCGCTTCTCGTCCTCGAGCGCGTCGACGACTACGTGAACAACGGCATCGATCCGCCGCCGGCCCTGCGCGAAGCCTACGACCGCCTGGCCGCGACGCTGCAGAAGGATCGCGCCAGGAGCGACGCGGCGCACCTCGCCGACGTCGTGCGGCGGTTCGAAGCGCACGTCGCCTGGTGGAACCGCGACTTCCCGAAGGACACGCCGAAAGCACCGCTCGAGATCGCCCAGGGCGAAGCGCGCAGCGCCGTCGGTGCCGCATTGGGGGCCGCGCGCGAGCGCCGGGTCGCCGATGCGCTCACCCGCACCGCGCCCCAGCAGACGCAGCCGCTGCCGATGTCCGCCCCCGCCAACCTGGCGGCAAAGCTCGCCGGGGCGCCCGCTGCGGCGAAGAAGGACGCCGGTGCGACTTCCGGCGCGCCGGGCATCTCGATCGCGCTGCAGCCGGCGGCGGCGAATGCGCCATGGACGAAGCGCCTCGAAGCCGCCGCGCCCGCGGCGCGGCTCGCCGTCTACCTCGACGAGCGGCGCGCCAACGCGATGAGCGTCGGCTTCTTTCTCGACTGCGCCGATTTCTTCCTGCAGCAGGGACAACGCGAACTGGGCCTGCGCGTGCTGTCCAACCTTGCCGAGATGGACCTGCAGAACCGCCAGGTGCTGCGCCTGCTCGCCTACCGGCTGCAACAGGCCGGCGAAATCGATTTCGCGCTGCCCGTCTTCGAGCGCGTGCTCGAGCTGGCGCCGCACGAGCCGCAATCGCATCGCGATCTCGGCCTCGCGCTGGCCGAGGCCGGGCAGACGCAGCGCGCCGTCGATCGACTCTACGAAGTCGTCACCGGCAGCTGGGATGCGCGCTTCGCCGACATCGACCTCATCGCGATCGGCGAGCTGAACGCGATCGCCGCCAAGGCGGCGCAGGAAGGCCGGCCGGTCGACGTCGCCGCGATCGAACCGCGCCTGCTGAAGAACCTGCCGCTCGACGTGCGCGTCGTGCTTGCGTGGGACGCCGACGCGACCGACGTCGACCTGCACGTCTTCGACCCGAACGGCGAAGAGGTCTTCTACGGCCACAACCTCTCCTACCAGGGCGGCACGATCAGCCGCGATGCGACCAACGGCTATGGCCCCGAGGAGTTCTCCCTTCGCCATGCGAAGCCGGGCAAGTACCGCATCGAGGCGAACTTCTTCGGCCATCGCCAGCAGGTGCTGACCTCGAGCACCGGCATCATGCTGTGGCTCTCGAGCGGCTTCGCGACGCCGGCGCAGCAGGACCGGCGGACGACCCTGCGCCTGAAAAGCCAGGGCGGCGAGCGGGTCGCAGTGGGCGAATTCGAGGTCGGCGGCTGAGCGCCGCGCCGCTCGCCGCTCAGTGCGTCTCGGCGCCGCCCTTGGGCTCTGCGGCCTGCGCCGCAATCTGCGGTGTCACCGGCTCGATCTTGTTCTCGCGCATGTAGTCGTTCATGTCGCGCCAGCCCGCGTAGACGGCGGCACGATCGGCCTTCTTGTAGAGCGTGTAGCAGTCTTCGAGAGCGCGGGCGGATTGCCGGCAGGCGGCGCCGATCGCCTTGCCGTCGGCGTCGCGCGCCGCAGCGACCTTTTCCGCCGACTCGATGCCGAGCATGTCGCAGCCGCCGACGAGGGTCGAGCCGAGGACGAGGGCGAGATTCAGAAAAGGGCGGCGCATGGCGAAAAAGCGGGTTCGCCCGGAATATCGGCCGGGCCGCGCACGACTTGAGGCCGCGCAGCGCGCTTCAGCGCGCTGCGCCGGCGGCCATCGCGAGCAGCCGATCGACGCGCTCCTCGGTCGGCGGATGCGTCGAGAAGAGCGACGCCAAGCGACCGCCGTGCAGGGGGTTCACGATCATCATCTGCGCCGTCGCCGGGTGGCGCTCCGCCGGCTCGAGCCAGGTGCCGCGGGAATAGGTCTGGATCTTCTGCAAGGCCGAAGCCAGCGCCTGCGGATCGCCGGACAGCTCGGCGCCACCGCGGTCGGCCTCGAACTCGCGGGCCCGGCTGATGGCCATCTGGATCAGACCGGCGGCGAGCGGCGCAAGCAGTGCGACCAGGAGGCCGGCAATCGGGTTCGCCGGCCGGCCTTCGTTGTCGCGACCGCCGAAGAACATCGCGAAGTTCGCGAGCATGCCGATCGCGCCCGCCATGGTCGCGCTGATCGTCGAGATGAGGATGTCGCGATGCGCGACGTGCGTCANNTTGCGGCCGGTCGCAAACGCGTTCGGCGCCTCTTCGTCGATGACGTAGACGCGCGGCATCGGCAGGCCGGCCTTGTTCGCCAGCGCTTCGATCAGGCGATAGAACTGCGGCGCCGAGCTCGCGTCGACCTGGCGCGCGTTGTACATCTTCAGCACCAGCTTGTCGGAAAACCAGTAGCTGAAAAAGTTGAGGCCGACGGCGACGAGCAAGGCGATCACCATGCCCTGCTGGCCGCCGACGAACGATCCGATCGCCATGAAGAGGGCGGTGATCGCCGCCATCAGGACGGCAGTCTTCAGCATGTTGAACATCGAGGTGTCCGGGTGAAAGGGCGCCACGGCGACGCCAGCTCACCAGATGGGCGCGATGGCGCCGAGTTCAAACGCCGGCTGTGCCGGCCGGCGCAGCGCTTGCGGGCCGGAGATCGAAGCGCGCGCCGAGGCGCGGCCCCCGCCCGCGCAGGAAGTCCGCCGCCGCCATGCGCCGGCCGCCGGCGCGTTGCAGTTCGGTGAGGGCAAGGTGGCCGTCGCCGCACGCAACGACGACACCACCGTCGAGGCTCACGATCTCGCCGGGCGCGCCGCCGGCTCCCTGGCGCACCTCGCCACGCCAGCAGGTGATCGATTCGCCGTCGAGCGTGCTGCGCGCACCGGGAAACGGATCGAAGGCGCGCAAACGCCGCTCGATCACGACTGCCGGCTCGCGCCAGTCGATCGTCGCTTCGGCCTTGGCGATCTTGGCGGCATAGGTGGCACCAGCCTCGGGTTGCTGGCGCGGCGACAAACGACCTTCGGCGGCCGCGGCGAGGCCTTGCACGGCGAGCTC
>PLZH01000006.1 GCA_003152055.1 Burkholderiales bacterium | reverse complement strand
GCGCCGGATCTCGACCGAAATCCGGGCACCGGGCGCCGAGTGCTCGATCGCGTTTTGCAGCAGGTTCGAAAGGGCCCGGCGAAAGAGCGCCGTCTCTATGGGCGCTTCGGCATCGACGTCGCCGGCGATGTCGACGCTGGCGGACAGATCGTCGAGCAGGACCTCGTAGAAATCGATCGTCTTTCTGACCTCCCGCGCGATTGGCGTGCGGACCAGTCCGGTCGCGACTTCGCCCTGGTCGGCGCGGGCGAGGAAGAGCATGTCGTTGATGATCAGGCGCAGCTGCTCGAGCTCCTCGAGGTTGGACTGCAAGATCTCCTCGAGCTCGGCGACCGTGCGCGGCCGCGACAGCGCTACCTGCGTGCCGCCGATGAGGTTGGCGAGCGGCGTGCGAAGCTCGTGCGCGACGTCGGCATTGAAGGCCTCCAGCTGCCCGTACGCGTCTTCGAGGCGACCGATCGCACCATTGAAGGCGACCGCGAAATCGGCCAGCTCGACCGGCAGGCGCGAAGCCTGCAGACGCTGCGCCTGCGCCTTCGGCCGCAGCGCCCGCGCTTCGAAGGACAGGCGCTTCAACGGCTGCAGGCCGACGCGTGCGATCCAGTAGCCGATCAGCATGACCGCGAGCATCGTCGTCAGCGAAAGCGCGGCGAGCGCGCTCAGGAAGGCGTGCAGGGTGCGCCGGATCGGCCCCGAATCGCTGCCGACGATGAGCCGCACGGCCGGCCGATCCTGCAGCGGCTCGATGTCGCGCGACATGGTGCGCAGCGGCGCCACCACGTTGGGCAAGGCGATCGTGCCCGTGCCGTCGTCGTTGCGAAACATGTTCTCCATCGCCGCCAGGCCCTTGCCGTACTGGAAGCGCGGGTCGTCGCTCAGCACCCAGAAGCGAAAGCGCCCGTCGAGTGGCGTCAGCGTGTCCATCTTGGCCTGGACGCGCGCCCATCGCTCGAGCGTGCCGGCGCGCTGGATCGAGTACTGCATGTTCTGCAGGTTGGTGCTCAGCTCCTCGTCCTGGTGGCGGATGAGCTCGTGCTCGAGGACGACGTAGAGCGCCGCGCCGATGAGGGCGAAGGTCACGCAGGTCGCCGCCGCGAACATGACGACGAGGCGCGCCGTGATCGAGAGCTTCATTCGGGCCCGTCGATGCTCCGCGAGGTCGGCGCGTCCTCGCGCACTTCCATCACGTAGCCCATGCCGCGGATGGTGTGCAGCAGCTTCGGCGAGAAGCCGCTGTCGATCTTGGCGCGCAGGCGCTTGATCGCGACCTCGACGACGTTGGTGTTGCTGTCGAAATTCATATCCCAGACCAGCTCGGCGATCGCCGTCTTCGAGAGGATCTCGCCTTGCCGGCGCGCCAGCACGGCGAGCAGCGAGAACTCCTTGGCCGTCAGGTCGATGCGGACGTTGCCGCGCGCCGCCTTGCGCGCCAGCAGGTCCACCTGCAGGTTGGCGATCCTGAGCTGCATCGGCTCCTGGACGCGGCCGCGCCGGGCCAGCGCCTGGACGCGGGCGAGCAGCTCGAGGAACGAGAAGGGCTTGACCAGGTAGTCGTCGGCGCCGTCCTGCAGGCCCTTGACGCGGTCTTCGATGCGGTCGCGCGCGGTGAGCATGATGACCGGCGTCTGGCGCACGCTGCGCAGCTCGCGCAGCAGCGAGAAGCCATCGAGCGCTGGCAGCATGACGTCGAGGATGATGACGTCGTAGTCGTGCTCGAGGGCGAGGTGGCGACCCTCGATGCCGTCGTGCGCCAGATCGACGACGCAACCCTGCTCGGTCAACCCCTTCTTCAGGTAGTCGGTCGTCTTCAGTTCGTCGTCGACGATCAGCAGCTTCATGGCTCGCTCAGCTCGCCTCGGCGGCCGCGGGCGGCGGCAGCAGCGGGGTTTCGCCACCCTTCTTCGCGCGGCGCGCTTCCTTGCGGCTCATGTACCAGTAGTGTGCGCGGTCGAGGTAGAGGTAGACGACGGGCGTCGTGAAGAGCGTCAGCGCCTGCGACAGGATCAGGCCGCCGACCATCGCGTAGCCGAGCGGGCGGCGCAGCTCCGAGCCGGCGCCGTGGCCGAGCATCAGTGGCAGGCCGCTCAGCAGCGCGCACATCGTCGTCATCATGATCGGGCGAAAACGCAGCAGGCAGGCCTGGTAGATCGCCTCCTGCGGCTTCATGCCCTGGTCACGCTCCGCAGTGAGCGCGAAGTCAACCATCATGATGCCGTTCTTCTTGACGATGCCGATGAGCAGGATGATGCCGATCAGCGCGATCACCGTGAGGTCGTAGCCCCCGGCCATCAGGATCAGCAGCGCACCGACGCCCGCCGACGGCAAGGTGGACAGGATTGTCAGCGGGTGAATGTAGCTCTCGTAGAGCAGGCCGAGCACGATGTACACCGCGATCAGCGCCGCCGCGATCAGGTAGGGCTCCGACTTCAGCGAATCGCCGAAGGCCTTGGCCGAACCTTGAAACGAGCCGGTCAGCGCCGCCGGCAGGCCCATCTGCGCCTGCGCCTTGTTGATTGCATCCACCGCCTCGCCGAGCGCCACGTCCGGAGCGAGGTTGAACGACAGCGTGACGGCCGGGAACTGGCTCTGGTGGCTGATCGAGAGATACGCGGTCTTGCTGGTGTCCATCTTGACCAGCGTCGAAAGCGGCACCTGCTGGTTGGTGATCGGCGATGTGATGTAGAGCTTGCTGAAGAGGGAGGGGTCGGATTGCAGCTGCGGCGTCACCTCGAGCACGACGTGATAGCTGTTGATCTGCGTGAAGTACTGGCTCACCTGGCGCTGGCCGATGGCGTCGTAGATCGTCGAGTCGATGGTCGCCGGCGAGATGCCGAGGCTCGATGCGCGGTCGCGATCGATGGTCAGCGATGCCGTCGTCGCCGCGTTCTGGATGTCGGAGGCGACGTCGGTGAGTTGTGGCAGCTGCGTGAAGCGGGCCAGCAGCTTCGGCGCCCACTCGTTCAGCTCGTCGAGGTTGGCGTCGGTGATGGTGTACTGGTACTGCGTTCGCGCCAGGCGGCCGCCGACGTTGATGTCCTGGCCGGCCTGCATCAGCAGCGACGCGCCTTCGACTTGGGCCAGCTTCGGGCGCAGGCGCGCGATCACCTGGTCGGCGCTCAGCTTGCGCCCCTGGTCCTTCGGCTTCAGCGCGATGAAGAAGAAGCCGGCGTTGAACTGCGACGAGTTGCCGAACATGGCGACGCCGGAGACATCGGGATCCTGGCGAACGACGTCGGCGAGCTGGATCATGCGCCGGTTCATCGACTCGAACGACGAGTCCTGCGCCGCTTGTGCCGAGCCGAAGATGAAGCCCGTGTCCTGCTGCGGAAAGAAGCCCTTGGGGATGATGATGAAGAGGGCCACCGTCGCCGTCAGCGTCAGGAGAAAGACGCACAGCGTGACGAACTGGTGGCGCAGCACCACGTTCAAACCGCGCTTGTAGCCGCCCAGCATCGCGTCGAAGCCGCGTTCGAAAAGCTTGTACAGGCGCCCGTGTGAAGCCTTGTCCTCGTTCTTCAGGAAGCGCGAGCAGAGCATCGGCGTCAGGGTGAGCGAGATCATGACCGACACCGCGATCGTCAAGGTCACCGTGACCGCGAACTCGCGGAAGAGCCGGCCGACGATGCCGCCCATCAGCAGCAGCGGAATGAACACCGCCACCAGCGACACCGAGATCGAAATGATGGTGAATCCGATTTCGCCGGCGCCCTTGAAGGCGGCCTCCATCGGCGACATGCCGTCCTCGACGTGGCGATAGATGTTTTCCAGCATGACGATCGCATCGTCGACGACGAAGCCGACCGAGATCGTCAGGGCCATCAGCGACAGGTTGTCGAGGCTGAAGCCCACCACGTACATGACGGCCGCCGTTCCCGTCAGCGCCAGCGGCACGGTCACGCTCGGAATCAGCGTCGCCGGTACGCTGCGCAGGAAGATGAAGATCACCATCACGACCAGCGCGATCGTCAGCATCAGCGTGTGCTCGACGTCGCGCACCGAGGCGCGGATGGTCTGCGTCCGGTCGACCAGGATCTGCACGTTGACCGTCGGCGGGATCGAAGCCTGCAGGCGCGGCAACGCCGCCTTGATCGCGTCGACGGTTTCGATCACGTTGGCGCCTGGCTGCTTGGTGATCACGAGAAGGATCGAGCGGCCGCTGTCGATGCCGCTGTCAGGCGCCGCGGCGCCGGTGTAGGCCCAGGCCGCGACCTTGTTGTTCTCCGGCGCATCGACCGCGACGCCGATGTCGCGGACGCGGACCGGCGCGCCGTTCTTGTAGGCCAGAACCGCGTCGTTCCATGGCGCGGCGCTGAGCAGCTGATCGTTCGTGTAGACGGTGAAGCTCTGCGTTGGCCCGTCGACCGTGCCCTTCGGCTGGTTGACGGAGATGGTCGCGATGACGCCGCGGATGTCTTCCAGGCTGATGCCGAGCGCGGCGATCCTGGTCGGGTCGACCTGCACGCGCACGGCGGGCTTCTGCGCCCCGCCGATATTGACCAGACCGACGCCGGAGATCTGCGAGATCTGCTGCGCGAGGATATTGTCAGCGTAGTCGTTGACCTGGATCAGCGGCAGCGTCTTCGACTGCACCGTGATCAGCATGATCGGCGCGTCCGCCGGGTTCACCTTGCGAAAGGTCGGCGGGCTCGGCAGGTTCGCCGGCAGCTGGCCGGTTGAAGCGTTGATGGCGGCCTGAACGTCGAGCGCGGCAGCGTCGATGGGCCGGTTCAGGTCGAACTGCAGCGTGATCTGCGTCGAGCCGATGCCGCTGGTCGAGGTCATCTGCGACAGGCCCGCGATGAGCGAGAACTGGCGCTCCAGCGGCTGCGCGACGTTCGAGGCCATCGTCTCCGGGCTGGCGCCGGGCAGGTTGGCCGAGACCTGAATGGTCGGGAAATCGACCTGCGGC
>PLZH01000129.1 GCA_003152055.1 Burkholderiales bacterium | reverse complement strand
GACGGTCGCCCGCGGCAGCGACGCGCAGCTCTGGTCGCAGGCGCGCGCCGCTGTGGCGCCGCTGAAACGAAAGCGCTGATCGTCGCAGCGGCGTGACGACGGCGCTTGCCTGTGGCGTAAACACTCCTTTATCATTTGCGCAAGTCGGGCACGGGTTGCCTGGCGATATCCCGCGTCTCAACGTTGCCGAAAAGTTCATGGCCTTCTCGCACATCGCATCCCCCACTGCCGCAGTCTGCCCGCTCGCTGGCGGTGCTGCCGTATGGATGAATGTCGTCGGTGCTCGCGGAGCGCCGCCCGGATGACGCCACGCTGAACGTCTCTCGAAGACGTCGTCGAACGGCCCGGATCGCGTTACTGCACCGGGCCGTTTTGCTTTTGTCTCTCTTGCCGAACGAACCACGTCATGAAGATCACCGTCCCCCTGCCCCGACCCCGCAACCCGTTGGCCGTCGCCGCGATGTTCCGTCGCGCCGGTGCGCATCGGCGAAGCGGCCCTTCCCGACGCCAGCACGCGGCCCGCGCCCTTCAGCGCGAGCTGAACGAAATGAAGCACATCCCATGAACTGAAGGTGGCGACGCCGCCTTCGCGAGACGAAGGGAAAGATCATGTCGAGCTTGAAAGAATTGCAGTGGGGGCATGTGCCCTCACCGAAGGTGAGAGGCAGCCGGCTGCTGATGGCGGCGCTGTTGCGTGGCGCCAGCGCATTGCTGGCGCGACTGGCCGCGAGCCTGGCAAGCGAGCCGGCCGTCGCGCGGAGCGATCCGCGCGTCGAGTTCCACGCCGAAGCGGGCGCGCCCGAAGGTGCGCTCTACGTCGACGGGCACCTGATCGGCTGGTTGCCCGGCGTGAGCCGGCTGTGAAGGCGAGAACCCCCCGCGCGCCCCGCTTCAGCATGTCGCGCGGGCGGTTCGGCGATGCGGAGCGCGGCGAAGCAGGTCGCTGGCGCTCGTCAGCGCATGGCGAGCGGCGTCTTGCGTCCGGGCCGCGGAAAGACGCGATCGATTTGCGCCAGGTCATGCGGTGTCAGCGCGAGCGATTGCGAATCGAGGTTTTCCTTGAGGTGGGCGGCACGTGCCGCCTTCGGAATCGCCATCACGCCGGGCTGCGCAAGGAGCCACGCGAGGGCGAGCTGCGCGGGCGTCGCGCCCAAGCGCCTGGCAATCGGCCGCAAGAGCGTGCTGGCAGCCAGTGCGCCCTGGTCGATCGGCGAATATGCCATGGTGACGATACCGCGCGCGCTTTGCCAGGGGAGCAGGTCGAATGCCGGGCCGCGCGCCGTCAGCGAGTAGTAGACCTGGTTGGTTGCGCAGCGGCTGCCGCCTTCGACGGCGACGAGCTCCTGCATGTCGTCGAGGTCGAAATTGCTGACCCCCCATGCGCGGATGCGCCCATTACTGCGCAAGGTCTCGAACCCGCCGATCGTCTCGGCGAGCGGCACGGCGCCGCGCCAGTGCAGGAGGTAGCAATCGATGTGGTCGAGGCCGATTCTCGCGAGGCTGCGCTCGCACGCAGCGACCGTGCCTTTTGCGCTCGCGTTGTGGGGGTAGACCTTGCTGACGACGAAGAGATCGTCGCGACGGATGGTGCCGCTTCGCACAGCCTCGGCGACCGCGCTACCGACGGCTTCTTCAGCGCCGCCCTCGCCGTACATTTCGGCGGTATCGATAACGCGATATCCCATGTCGATCGCGGCACGGATCGCGGCCACCTCGGCTCGCCGCTTCGCCGCCGACTCGCCCATTCGCCACGTGCCGATGCCGAGCGAGGGCCAGGTCTGCCCGCCAGGAAATGTCACCATCGCAGTTCGCGCCTCCCGATCGAAGCCATCCAGAGCCATCATATGACCACGACGTTCGCGGTGGACCGCGCCGACCTGCGCCGCGCACAGTGGCTGGAATCGGCCACCGCGCCGCTCGAGTCCGGCGCCGTGCGCCTGCGCATCGATCACTTCGCGCTGACATCGAACAACGTCACCCATGGCACACCTATGGCGCGTTCAGCGACGCACGCTCGCTGGCGAGATCGACTCGTCTACAGCTGTTCCGTGGATGGGAACGCATTGGCAAGATCTCGGCAGCGGCAAAGGATTGCCGGGGCCTCGGCCGGTGCTCTTCTTCGCGCCGACGCAGGTCAAGAAGCGCGTCGCCCGCCTGGCATGCCTTTGTCGCGCAAGTGTCGAATCCGGGGCGTCACCGTAGCTGCGGGTCCTCCGGGGACAGGGGCGGGATGCCGTTCGATCGACCTATGCGGCGCTGCTGGACGGAAACCTGCCTTCCAACGAACGTCACGTCCTCACTGTGTGAGGAATGACGCTGTGCCGCGGCTCAACTCCAGCGTCCGGAGTCCGATATGAAGGACGAGCAGCCTCCGGAGGGCATGATGACGAGCCCCCTTCCTTCGCGCGGTATGGAACTGGTCGAGCCGTTGCGCGACCTGGCCGCATGGACGGCTCGTTTCCAGCACGCACCGATCCCGGTGCTGCGCGACACGGCCGATTCGCTCGAAGCGTTTCGCGCGAACGAAGACAACACCGACGCGAACAGCATCGGCGAGATGATCTCGGGCGACCCCTTGATGACGCTCAAGGTACTCGCCTACGAGTCGGGGCATCGCGGCCGGCGCGTCGTGACCTCGGCGGAGACGGTGACCTCGGCGCTGGTGATGATGGGCATCTCGCCCTTCTTTCGCGCTTTTGGCCCGCAGCCGATCGTGGAAGACTGGCTGGCGCACCGGCCCGAGGCTCTCGCCGGGTTGCAGGGCGTGCTGCAACGAGCCCACCGAGGTGCGGATTTCGCACTGGCCTTTGCGATCCACCGCGTCGACCCGGACGCCGCCGTGATCCACGCGGCCACCTTGCTGCACGAGTTCGCAGAGCTTCTGCTCTGGTGTCATGCCCCCGCGCTGGCCTTGCGTATCCAGCGCGCGCAGGCGGCCGACCCGGAGTTGCGCTCGAACGTCGCGCAACGCGAGGTGCTCCATATCGAGCTGGCCGATCTGCAACGCAGCTTGACCTCGGCGTGGCGGCTTCCGGCGCTGATCGCCGACGTCGCCGCGGAAGCTCAACCAGCAGGCCACACAAGCGCACGGATCGTCTCACTTGGCGCTCGGCTGGCACGGCATGCCACTCATGGCTGGGACAACCCGGCGATCCCCGACGACGTGGCCGAGATTGCAGCATTGCTCAATCTGTCGCCGGCTGCGGCGCTCGCCCTCGTGAGCGGCATTTAGCCGCTGCGCGACTCAGTAAGCATGGGCTCACCTCCGTTGTAGGAGGCGCAAGACCTCGGCGAACACTTCGGGGTGGTAGGCCATCCGCACATGCGGCGTCGTCTGGAGGTGACGGTTGTCGGCTCCGTGCAGCGTCGCGGAGTTCGTCGGAAAGACGATGTTGTCGCAGTGGCTCCAAAAGCAGGTAAACGCCCGGTGGGATTCCGGCGTCTCGGCTCGAGCCAGCGCATCGAGCCAGTCGCTGCCGATTCGCATCTGCCGGCCGTTTTTGGCGTGGGCAAGGCGGGCCATGGCGGTGCCCCGATGCGGCGTGGCGATGGTGACGACGCGATGAAAACGACCCCTGCCGCCGAGCCGCAGCAGCCAGGCACGCGCGGCCAGTCCACCCATGCTGTGCGCCACGAGGACCGGTGCGCAGCCGGTAGCCGCTTCGAGGCGGCTCACCGCCTCGTCGATCCGCGGTGCGTACTCGTCGATCGAGCCAAACACAGGTTCGAGCGTCAGTGCGACAAAGGGCACCTGCGCTTCCAGGAGCCGTCTCATCCACGGGTTCCACAGCCCGCGATTGCAGACGAAGCCGTGCACGAACACGACGCCGCGGCTGCCCGGCTTCGCAGGCAAAAGGAAATCGGAGATGGAGTTCGATCTAAACCGAAGTTCCTGTAAGCGCCGAGC
>PLZH01000219.1:971-28884 GCA_003152055.1 Burkholderiales bacterium | reverse complement strand
GGACGACGAACGCACAGTGGCGCGAGATAACGATCGTCCTAGCGCCGGCGCGAGGCCCTCCGCTGAACCCGCCTGCAGCGTACAGCGGCCGCTAGCGGACGCTCAAGCCCAGCGCAAGCAGGGCGGAATACGCCAGGGACAGGAGCGCTACACGCGGTGTCCACTCCAGCAGACCGGCGGTGGAATCATGGGTCCGGAAGGCCCGTACCGCCGCCCAGGCGGCGGGAAGAGTCGCGAGGGGCAGCAGCACCCACGCCGTAAAGCCCGAGAGCGCCCAACACGCGAAGGGCGCCGCGTAGGCGAGTACGACCAGTAGCGTGAACTCGACGCGGCTCCAGCCGATGCCCCAGCGCACGGCCCCGGTCCGCCAACCCTTGAGCCGGTCCCACTGGCGGTCCCGCACGTCGTCGACGATCAGCACGCAGGTGACGAGGCCTCCGGCCGGCAGGCCGATCCAGTACACCGTCGCCTCGAGCGGGATCCATCGGGTCGTCCAGGGACCGGGTGCCGCGACGAGCGACACGGCCTGGACGTAGTAGGCCCCGACCACGGCGACGACGCCGAACATGAGCAGGAAGAGGAGATCCGCCCAGCCGCGCGATGCATAGGGAAGCGGTCCCCCCGCGTAGCCGAGACTCGCGGCCAGGCCGAGCAGGCCGATCGCGACGGCGGCGAAGCCGCCGATGGACAGCAGATAGGCGCCGACGCCGATCGAGGCGGCGATGCAGCCGACGATCGCCCACCGCAAGGTCGACAGCGCGAGGCGGCGATCGGCCACCGCGGCGAGCAGCTCGGGATGCTCGGCTACGGCAGGGTGGCGACGCAGGAGCTCATGGTTGTCCATGAACACGCCGGCGACGTGGATCAGCCAGCTGCCCAAGAAGGCGAGCAGCGCCGGCAGCGGCGCGAACACGCCGTCGTGGATCGCGAGCCCGACGGCCACCAGCACCGGCGCGGCGGCGGTGGGCAGGGTGTGACCGGGGTAGAGAAGGAGCTTCGTCCAGAGTTCGCGCGTTCGCATGGGTGTGCGTCCCGGTCCGGCTCGCATCCCTGCGCCCCGGGATCTCGATCGCCGGCCGCGCACCGCCGGGCTGCGACCGGCTCCCGACAAGTGTAGGGAAGCGGGCGCGCCACGAGACCGTTGCGTCCGAACCGGATCCTTGATCTTGATCAGATCGGCGCGAAAAGCGGAGCACACACTGCGGATTGTTTTCATGCCATGTGGTCTGGCAATGGCCACGCGTAGGCGACTATGAGGACACCGCGATGACCGAGACCTTTTACGAAGTCATGCGTCGGCAGGGGATCACCCGCCGCAGCTACCTCAAGTTCTGCAGTCTGACCGCCGCCTCGCTCGGCCTCGGGCCGGCGTTCGCTCCGACGATCGCGCATGCGCTCGAGACCAAGCCCCGCACCCCGGTGGTGTGGCTGCATGGGCTGGAATGCACCTGCTGCACCGAGTCCTTCATCCGATCGGCCCATCCGCTCGCCAAGGACGTGATCCTGTCGATGATCTCGCTCGACTACGACGACACGATCATGGCCGCCGCTGGGCACCAGGCCGAAGCCGCGCTCGAGCAGGTCATGAAGGACTACAAGGGCCAGTACATCCTCGCGGTCGAAGGCAACCCGCCGCTCGGCGAGGACGGCATGTTCTGCATGCCCGGCGGCAAGCCCTTCGTCGAGAAGCTCAAGCACGCGGCCAAGGACGCCAAGGCCGTCATCGCCTGGGGCTCCTGCGCGTCGTGGGGTTGCGTGCAGGCGGCCAAGCCGAACCCGACGACGGCGGTGCCGATCAACAAGGTGATCACCGACAAGCCGATCATCAAGGTGCCGGGCTGTCCGCCGATCCCCGAGGTGATGACGGCGGTGGTGACCTACGTGGCCACCTTCGACCGCATACCCGAGCTCGACCGGCAGGGCCGTCCGTTGATGTTCTACAGCCAGCGCGTCCACGACAAGTGCTACCGCCGGCCCCACTTCGACGCCGGGCAGTTCGTCGAGAAATGGGACGACGAGGGCGCCAAGGAGGGCTATTGCCTCTACAAGATGGGCTGCAAGGGGCCGACGACCTACAACGCCTGCTCGACGACGCGCTGGAACGACGGCGTGTCGTTCCCGATCGGCTCGGGTCACGGCTGCATCGGCTGCTCGGAGGACGGTTTCTGGGACAAGGGCTCGTTCTACGACCGGCTGACGACCATCCGCGAGTTCGGCATCGAGGCCAACGCCGACAAGATCGGCCTCGTCGCTGCCGGCGTCGTCGGTGCCGGTCTGGTGGCGCACGCCGCCGTGACCGCGATCCGGCGCGCGGCGGACCGCAAGAAGACGCAGGCCGACAGCACTGACAAGGTGGAGCACTGATCATGGCCGTCATCGAAACCCAAGGCTTCAAGCTCGACAACAGCGGCAAGCGGGTCGTCGTCGATCCGATCACGCGGATCGAGGGGCACCTGCGCATCGAGGTCAACCTCGATGACAAGAACGTGATCCGCAACGCCGTGTCCACCGGCACGATGTGGCGCGGCCTCGAGGTCATCCTCAAGGGCCGCGACCCGCGCGACGCCTGGGCCTTCGTCGAGCGCATCTGCGGCGTCTGCACCGGCGTGCACGCGCTGGCTTCGGTGCGCACCGTCGAAGACGCGCTGAAGATCAAGATCCCGGACAACGCCAACATCATCCGCAACCTGATGCACTCCGCGGGGTACGCGCAGGACCATCTGGTGCACTTCTACCACCTGCATGCGCTCGACTGGGTCGATGTCGTCAGCGCCCTGAGCGCCGACCCGAAGAAGACCTCGGAGCTCGCCCAGTCGATCAGCAGCTGGCCGAAGTCCTCGCCCGGCTACTTCCGCGACCTGCAGAGCCGGCTGAAGAAGTTCGTCGAATCGGGCCAGCTCGGGCCGTTCCGCAATGGCTACTGGGGTCACCCGGCCTACAAGCTGCCGCCCGAAGCCAACCTGATGGCGGTGGCGCACTACCTCGAGGCGCTCGATTTCCAGAAGGAGATCGTCAAGATCCAGACTGTCTTCGGCGGCAAGAACCCGCACCCGAACTGGCTCGTCGGCGGCGTGCCATGCTCGATCAACATCGACGCCGTCGGGGCCGTCGGTGCGATCAACATGGAACGGCTGAACCTGGTCTCGAAGATCATCGACGACACCATCGACTTCATCGACAACGTCTACGTCCCCGACCTGCTCGCGATTGCCTCGTTCTACAAGGATTGGAGCGCCATCGGCGGCGGCATCTCGAGCCAGAACCTGCTGTCGTACGGCGAGTTCCCCGACATCGCCAACGACGACTCGAACAAGAGCCTGCTGATGCCGCGCGGCGCCATCATCAACGGCAACCTGAAGGAGATCCTCCCGGTCGACCTGAAGGACCCGGCGCAGATCCAGGAGTTCGTCGGCCACAGCTGGTACAAGTACGCCGACGAGACCAAGGGCCTGCATCCCTACGACGGCATCACCGAGGCAAGCTTCGTGCTCGGCAAGGGCACCAAGGGTACGAAGACCGCCATCGAGTCGCTCGACGAGAGCGCCAAGTACTCATGGGTCAAGTCGCCGCGCTGGCGCGGCCACGCGATGGAAGTCGGCCCGCTGGCGCGCTACGTGATCGGCTACGCGTCGGGCAACGCCGAGTTCAAGGAACCGGTCGACATGGTCCTGAAGAAGCTCGACGTGCCGCTGCCGGCGCTGTTCTCGACGCTCGGCCGCACCGCGGCGCGCGGCCTCGAGTGCTCGTGGGCGGCGCACAAGATGCGCTACTTCTTCGACAAGCTGATGGCCAACCTGAAGGCCGGCAACTTCGCCACCGCCAACGTCGACAGCTGGGAGCCGACGACTTGGCCGGCGCTGGCGCAGGGCGCCGGCTACTGCGAGGCGCCGCGCGGCGCCCTCGGGCACTGGATCAAGATCAAGGACACGAAGATCGATAACTACCAGTGCGTCGTGCCGACCACCTGGAACGCCGGCCCGCGCGACGCGCAGAACCAGATCGGTCCCTACGAGGCGGCGTTGATGAACACGACGATGGCCAAGCCCGACGAGCCGCTCGAGATCCTGCGCACGATCCACAGCTTCGATCCCTGCNNCACGGAGGCGATGATGGCCACGCACGACAGCAAGCTGTTCCCGGTCTACGTCTGGGAACTCCCGGTTCGGATCTGGCATTGGGTGATGGCGGGCTGCCTGCTGGTGCTGGGCATCACCGGATACCTGATCGGCACGCCGCCGCCGACGCTGAGCGGCCAAGCCAGCGACCATTTCCTCTTCGGCTACATCCGCTTCGCCCACTTCACGGCGGCCTGCCTGTTCGCGGTGTTCTTCGTGATGCGGGTGATCTGGATCTTCATGGGCAACCGCTTTGCGCGCGAGCTCTTCGCGGTCCCGCTCGGCATGTTTGACCGCGCTTGGTGGGGCGGCCTGTTCGACCAGACGCGGTACTACCTGTTCCTCAAGCGTGAGGCGCGGCCCTGGCAGGGGCACAACCCGCTCGCAGCGGCGGGGATGTTCTTCATGTACGTGCTGGGCGCGGTGTTCATGATGCTGACCGGATTCGCGCTCTACGGTGAAGGCCTCGGACGGGGAAGCTGGGTCTTCAAGGCGTTCTCGTCGTGGGTCCTGCCGCTGTTTGGCTCGAGCCAGAACGTGCACACGCTGCACCACCTAGGCATGTGGTACCTGATCGCCTTCACGCTGGTGCACCTCTACATGGTGGTGCGCGAGGACATCTGCTCCGGCGAGACCGTCGTCAGCACGATGGTCAACGGCTGGCGGGTGGCCAAGCGGTGAGCGCCGTGCCCGCCCGCGGGGAGCCCGCCACGCCGGAGCTTCGACCCGATGTGCTCGTGCTCGGCATCGGCAACGTGCTCTGGGCCGACGAGGGTTTCGGGGTCCGCGCTGTCGAAGCGCTGCACCAGCGTTGGTGGATGCCGGAAAACGTGTCCTTGGTCGATGGCGGCACCCAGGGCGTGTACCTGCTCGACCACGTCTGCTCCGCCGAGCGCGTTCTCGTGCTCGACGCGATCGACTTCGCGCTCGCGCCGGGCACGTTGCGCGTGTTTCGCGACGCCGACGTGCCGGAGGGGTCGGACCGGGCGATGAGCCTGCACCAGGCGACGTTCCAGGAACTCCTGTCCCTGGCCCGGGTGCGCGGCCGCTTCCCGGAGAGGATCACCTTGATCGGCGTGCAACCCGACGTGCTCGACGATCTCGGCGGCAGCCTCAGCCCGCTGGTCCGGGCCCGCCTCGACGAAGCGGTGGAACTCGCGGTGGCCGAGTTGTCCGCCTGGGGCGTCGAGCCCGTGCCGCGTGCCCAGCCTCCGCAGGAGCCGCTCGGCGCCGATGCGCTCGCGATCGATGCCTATGAAGCGGGACGCCCGTCGGCGACCGCGGCCTGCCGCATCGGCGATGCGCGCTTCCTGAACCAGACGCAGGGGCGCGGCTGATGTGTATCGGCCTGCCCATGCGGGTGATCGAGCCCGAGGGCAGCTTTGCCTGGTGCGAAGGCGAGGGCGGGCGGGAACGCCTCGACATGATCCTGATCGGTGAGCAATCTGTCGGCACCTGGGTTCTGGGGTTCCACGGCGCGGCGCGCCAGGTGCTGAGCGATGCAGAGGCAGCCCAGGCCCGTGCCGGGCGGCTGGCGCTCGCTGCAGTGCTTGCCGGCGACCGATTCGTCGACGAATACTTCGCCGACCTGGTCGGCCGCGAACCGCAATTGCCCGCGCATTTGCAACGGAGGGGCTCCTGATGAACCTGTCGACCGATGCCATGGCCGCTCCGGCGGTGGCCCTGCATCCGTTGCTGTTGCGCCTGGTACAGGAAACCGGTGCTGCGCTGCTCGACGCCGAGACCTTCGAGGCCTGGGTCGAACAGCCCGGCGCCGCGATGGTCGTCTTCGTCGAGGATCCGGAGCGCTACAAGGAGACGCTCGACCTCGCGGTGATCGTGCCGGAACTGCATGCCAGCCGACCCGGCCGATTCCGGGTGGCGCTGCTGCCGCCCACGCCGGCCCGCGCCCTGGCCAAGCGCTACGGCTTCGCGCGTTGGCCGGCCTTCGTGATGCTGCGCGACGGCCGCTATCTCGGTGCCGTCGACGGCCTACGCGACTGGGACGTGTACCTCGGCGAGCTCGACCGTCTGCTCGCGGCGCCGCCGAGCCGGCCGCCAACGATCGGCATTCCGGTCACCGTTGCCGGGCAGCCCGAGTCGGCGTCCTGCCACTGATGCGAAGGAGCGAATCCATGCAGTCCGTGACGATCCCGATCCGCAACCTGATGGCCGAGCCCGAGGAATCGATCGAGTACATGCCGATGCCGCGCGAGATGACGACCTTCGAGATGCCGTGCCTGCCCGAGCCGGGACCCGGCAACGACGTCGCCGGCGCGCGCGACGTGCTCGAGAGCTTCCTTCGGCACTTCGCCGGCTGGCTCGCCGGCGGCAGCGAGCTGCCCGTGCTCGACCTGAGGGGCCTGGCCGCCGACTCGCTGCGCGTGCTCAACGAAACGCTCGGCGAAGGAGAAGTGGCCGCCATCGTCGACGCGGGCCACGAGATCCGCATCCAGGAGACGGTGTTCGCCGGCGTCTGGCGCGAGCAGCACTTCGACGCCGACGGCGGCCTGTTGCACGACTATGTTCTCGCCGCACCGATCCCGCCGGTGTTGGGCCGGCTCGCCAGCGAACGCGCCGCCCCGCGGTTGCGCGCCCTCGAGTTGCCGGCCGGCGCGATGAACGTTCCGGCGCTGATCCACGAGCTGCAGGAAGCGATGGACCGAAGCGGCCCCGACACGCCGGCGCACGTGATCAACCTGACGCTGCTGCCGCTCTCGCCCGAGGACACGGTCCACATCGACCGCGTCCTCGACGGCGGTTCGGTCGTCATCCTGTCGCGCGGCTTCGGCAACTGCCGCATCAGCAGCACGGCGGCCCGCGCCGTCTGGCGGGTGCAGTACTTCAACAACATGCAGACGCTGATCCTGAACACGATCGAGGTCACCCCCATGCCCGAGGTGGCCGTCGCCGCTCGCGAAGACCTGGTCGAGACGCGCGAGCGGCTCGCCGACCTCGTGCAGTGGATGAGCGAATCGATCGCCGCGGCCTGAACCGCATGGGCGATACCAGCGCACCGGCCGGCCGGCAGGCGACGATCGGGCCGACGACCCGACTCGAATGCGGCATCTGCTGGACCCCGTACGACCCGGCCCTGGGTGACCCGGTATGGCAGATCCCGCCCGGCACGCCGTTCAACGACCTGCCCACGCACTGGACCTGCCCCAACTGCGCCTGCGAGAAGCAGAAGTTCCTGGTGCTCGATGACTGACGCGGCCCGCCTGCCTGCCGACCGACCGTCGCCGGCCGGGGCGCTGCAACGGGCGTTTCGCACCGTGCTGCAGCGCCAGATGCGCGACATGCCGATGCTGAACCCGGCGCTCTCGGTCGAAGCGGTGGGCTTTCGCCCGTGGAGCGACCACTGGCTCGGCCTCCTGATCACGCCGTGGTTCATGAACCTGGTGCTGATGCCGCGCGTGACCGCGAAATGGCAGGCGATCGGCGAAAGGGAAAGCCGGCATTACGTCTTTCCCGCCGGCGTCTTCGAGTTCATCGGCGCCCGCGACGCGGCGCTGGGCGACTACCAGGCCTGCTCACTGTTCTCGCCGATGTTCGACTTCGCGGATCAGCGGGAAGCACACGACACGGCCGTGGCCGCCCTTGATGCCTTGTTCGACACCGCCAGCCGCGAACCGTCACAGGCTCGCGCGCCGCGCACCGGCGAGGCGACGACCGCACCTGCCATGGCGGCGCCCGTGCTCAGCAAGCGCGACTTCCTGTTCGGTGTGCCGCCCCGAGGCGACCGTGGAGCTTGAAGGGGCGCTGCGCATCGGCCTCAGTGTCGGTGCCGGGCGAATCGAGCGAATCCGCATCACCTCGACACGCCCGGACGCTGCGCGCTCCCTGCTGCAGGGGCGCAGTCGCGACGAGATCCGGGCGGCGCTGCCGCTCCTGTTTTCGATCTGCGGCCGCTCCCACGCGGCCGCCGGCGAGCTCGCCTGCGCGGTCGCAGCCGGCGAGGCGGCGACAGACGTCGTGCTGGCACGATGCAGCGCCGAGGTGTCCGCGGAGGTCGTGCGCGAATATTCATGGCGCACCTTGCTCGACTGGCCGCGATGGATCGGCGAGAAGCCCGACGAAGAGGCCATCGCCGCGGCGCGCGCCTCCCAGGCCTCGCACTCCCGCTCCGCCATGCCGGCCGACTCGGGCGCGAACGCCATGGCGATGGCGGCGTTCGGAGTCGGCGCCGACGAGTGGCTGGGGGTGCGATCCCTCGCCGAACTGGATCGCTGGATCGACGCCGGAAAGACCGCTGCGGCGCGCTTCATCCGCCGGGTGCGCGACGAGGACGGCGCGACCGACGCCCGCGATACTTCCGCCGCGCCGGAGGTCCCCTTCCTCGACGACCGCCAGCGAGCCGCGGGGATGGTCGAGCTCTGGGCGGCATGCGAGGCCGATCCCGGGTTCACGCGCCAGCCGACCTGGCGCGGCGCTCCGTCCGAGACCGGCGCGCTGGCGCGGCTCCATACCGACCCGCTGATCGCCGAGTTGATGCGCAGATCCGCGTCGCGGGTCCTCGCCCGCTTCGTGGCACGCCTGCGCGAATTCGCGCTGCTGTTGGCCGGACGCGCCTCTTCGGCCGTCGGCGCGCAGGCCGCGCCGTCCGGCGGCGGCGTTGCCTGGGTCGAGAACGCACGCGGCCTGCTCATCCATCAGGTGCGCCTGGAGCGGGACCGCGCAGCGACCTACCGCATCGTCGCGCCGACCGAATGGAACTTCCATCCCGACGGAGCCCTCGCGTCGGCGCTGACGCTGGCCGCCGCGGCCGATCTCGGCGCGCTGAAGCGGCGCGTCGTTCGCACGGCTCATTCGCTCGATCCCTGCGTCGCCTGCCGAGTCGAGTTCGACGATGCATGAGATGTCGTTGGCCGAAGGGGTGCGGGAGATCGTCGACGAGACGGCCCGTTCGAACGGGGCGCGGCGCGTGGCGGCGGTGCGCCTGGAGATCGGCAAGCTCGCCCAGGTCGAGATCGAGGCGATGCGCTTCGCTTTCGACGTCGTCAAGCGCGGTTCGCTGGCCGACGCGGCCCGGCTCGAGATCGTCGAAAGCGAAGGCACGGCGTGGTGCATGCACTGCTCCGAAGCGGTCGTCATCGCCGGGCGCGCCGATGCGTGTCCGAAATGCGCGCATTACCAGCTCCAAGTCACCGGCGGTGACCGGATGCGGGTGCTAGAGATCGAGATCGAATGAACGCCACGGCAACAGGAGACCGACCATGTGCATGACCTGCGGTTGCGGAAACGACGAAGTCCACGTCGAAGGCGCCGAACACACCCATGCCGATGGCACCGTGCACAGCCATGCGCACGTCCACCCGCACGATCACTCGCACGATCAGGGCGGCATCGGCTGGCATACCCATTCGGACGGCACGACGCACAGGCATCCGGACGTGCATTCGCACGAGCAAGTCGGCGGCAATCTCCACTTCGGCCAGGGTGCGGCTGGCACATCTGCGCCAGGCATGACCCAAGCGCGCATGGTCCGCATCGAACGCGACATCCTTGCCAGGAACGACGATATCGCGCAGCGCAACAGGCAATGGCTGGCGCAGCGCGGCATCTTCGCGCTGAACCTGGTCTCGAGCCCGGGCTCGGGCAAGACGACGCTGCTGGTCCGCACGATCGAGCGCCTCTCGGGGCTGATCCCCGTCGCGGTGATCGAAGGCGACCAGCAGACGACGTTCGACGCCGACCGCATCCGCGCCACGGGCGCGCCGGCGATCCAGATCAACACCGGCAAGGGCTGCCATCTCGACGCGGCGATGGTCGAGACCGCGCTCAGCCGTCTCGCGCCGGCCGCCGACTCGGTGCTCATGATCGAGAACGTCGGCAATCTCGTCTGTCCCGCTGGCTTCGACCTCGGAGAGGCGTACAAGGTGGTCGTGCTCTCGGTCACCGAAGGCGAGGACAAGCCGCTCAAGTACCCCGATATGTTCCACGCCGCGGCGCTCATGCTGCTGAACAAGGTCGACCTGCTGCCGCACCTGAGCTTCGATGTCGAACGCTGTCTCGCGAACGCGCGCCGGGTCAATCCGGCCATCGAGATCATCGAGATCTCGGCGACGACCGGCGTAGGCATGCACGACTGGCTGATCTGGATCGAGCGCGGCGCACGTGCGGCACGCGAGCGGCGCCTGGATCAGGCAGAGACGCTGAAGCGGGCGGCCGACGTCGGCGCTCTCGAGCGGATGGCGCAGGCCGGGGTGCCGCAGCAAGGGGGCACGCCAGGCAACGCTCCTCTCACTCGGTAGGGGCCATCCCAGACCCGTCCTCTTCAGCTATCACATGGAAGGAATCAGATCATGTCTGCGCCTGCTGGCATCTATATCGTCCCCACGGACCGGTGGTACATCGAACGCACCGTGTGGCTTGTCGCCGGTTGTGTTCTTCTCGTCGCGACGGCCTTGGCCATTTGGGTTCACCCCTTGTGGATCCTCACCGCGATGGCCACCGGTGCCGCCTCGATCGGAGTGGCCCTCACCGGGTTCTGCATCGTGGGCAACGTGCTCGCGCGGCTCGGCTTCTCGCCGTCGCTGGCCCGGCCCGGGTGGAAGCCGGGAAGCCTGTATTTCATGCAGACGGACCGCTGGTACCTCGAACGGCGCATCTACCTCGTCGTCGGGATCAATCTGTGCCTGGCTTCGATCCTGTCTCTGGTGCACAGTCCCTGGTGGCTGCTGTTCACCGGCTTCGTCGGTGTCGCCATGGTCTGGTTCGCTGCAACGGGCTTCTGCATCATGGCCAACGGCCTGTACTGGCTCGGCGCCGAGCCGCGCCTGGCGGGGCGCGCGGACCGCGCGGCTGAAGGCTCCTGAATCGCCGCTTCCATGCCGATCCTCGCCGATGCCGCTGTCGAACGCCGCGCGATCCGTGTCCGCGGTGCGGTGCAGGGCGTCGGCTTCCGGCCCTTCGTCTTCCGCCTGGCGCGCGACCTGGGCTTGGTGGGATGGGTCTTCAACGATGCCGACGGCGTCTCGATCGAAGTCGAAGGCCCGGCGTGCACGCTCGCATCGTTCGAGCGGCGGCTGAAGGCGGATGCGCCACCGCTGGCACGCATCGAGCATCTTCAGGCCACGGCTCGCACGCGGCTGCAACGCGAGCGAGGCTTTCGCATCCTGGCCAGCCGGCAAGGCAAGGTCACGACCTCGATCCCGCCCGACACCGCCACTTGCGACCCGTGCCTGGCCGAGTTGTTCGACCCCGCCGACCGGCGCCATCGCTACGCCTTCATCAACTGCACGCAGTGCGGCCCGCGCTATACGCTGACCCGCAAGCTGCCCTACGACCGCGCTCAGACCAGCATGGCCGCCTTCGCGCAGTGCCCGCTGTGTCTGCGCGAATACACCGATCCGGCGCGCCGGCGCTTCCATGCCGAGCCCAACGCCTGCCCGGCATGCGGGCCCGCGCTGGCGCTCGTCGATGCGCGAAACCGGCCCGTTGCCGGCGACCCGATCGCGGCCACCCTGGAGCTCCTGCGTGCCGGCAGGATCGTCGCCATCAAGGGCCTCGGCGGTTTCCATCTCGCCTGCGACGCCCGTAACCCGGGCGCCGTGGCGCGGCTGCGCGAACGCAAGCAGCGCGAGGAAAAGCCGTTTGCGGTGATGGTTGCGGGCCTCGGTTCGGCCGCGCTCTGGGTGCGTTCCGGGCCCGCCGAGCAGGCGCTGCTGCAATCGCGCGAGCGGCCGATCGTGCTGCTGGCGATGCAGCCCGGTTGCGCCGAGCGCCTTGCCGGCGTCGCCCCCGGCCTGAATGTGCTCGGCATGATGCTCCCCTGCACGCCGATCGAGTTTCTCCTGTTCCATGAGGCGGCGGGTCGCCCGGCGGGCACCGGCTGGCTGCAGGATGCGCACGACCTCCTGCTCGTGATGACCAGTGCCAACCCCGGCGGCGAGCCGCTGGTGACCGGCAACGACGAGGCACTGATGCGGCTCGAAGGCATCGCCGACGCGCTTCTGATGCACGACCGCGACATCGTCGCCCGCTGCGACGACAGCGTGCTGCGGCTAGGGGCCGGCGGCGCGCCGCAGTTCATCCGGCGGGCGCGCGGCTACACGCCCATGCCCGTGAAGCTACCGCGGCCGGGGCCCTCGGTGCTCGCCGCCGGCGCCTGGCTGAAGAACACGATCTGCATCACGCGGGCTGACGAGGCCTTCCTTTCTCCGCACATCGGCGACCTCGACAACGCCGCCACCTGCAGTGCCCTGGCGGACATGGCGGAGCACCTGTGCGCGGTGCTCGACGTGAAGCCGCAGGCCGTGGCGCACGACCTGCATCCGGACTTCTTCAGCACCCGGTTCGCGCTCGAGTTCGCAGCCGTTCACTCGCTGCCGGCGCACGCAGTGCAGCACCACCACGCCCATGTCGCGGCGGTTGCGGCCGAGCATGGCGTCGACGGCCCGCTGCTCGGCCTGGCTCTCGACGGCATCGGCCTCGGCGAGGACAAGGCGGCCTGGGGCGGCGAGCTGCTCATCGTCGACGGCGCGGCGTTCAGGCGGCTCGGTCATCTTTCGACTCTCGCCATGCCCGGCGGCGACGCGGTCGCGCGCGAGCCCTGGCGCATGGCGGCTGCCGCCTTGCACCGGATCGGCCGCGGCGCGCAGATCGAACCGCGCTTTCGCGGCCGCCCCGCTGCCGCCGCGGTGGCACAGATGCTGGCGCTCGACCTGCGCTGCCCGCCGACGACCAGCATGGGCCGCTGGTTCGACGCCGCCGCAGCGCTGCTGCAGGTTCGCGAAACGAGCGCCTACGAAGGCCAGGCGCCGATGCTGCTCGAAGCTCTGGCCGGTGCTGGCGCACCGTGCGCGTCGGACCGCGAGCTCGGCGAGCTGGTCCGCATCCTGGCGGATGGCACGCTCGACCCGACCTTGCTCATCGCCCGCCTGGCCGATGCAGACGACGCGCGCAACGGGGCCGTCCTGTTTCACCACGCCATCGCCGACGGGCTCGCCCGCTGGGTCGCCGCCGCCGCTGAAACGACCGGCCTCCGCACCGTCGCGCTGGCCGGGGGGTGCTTCCTGAACGCGTTGCTGACGGCGCTGCTGGCAGCGCGCCTGGGACAGCTCGGCGTTCGCGTCCTCGAGGCCCGTCAGGCTCCGCCCAACGACGGCGGCCTTGCGCTCGGCCAGGCCTGGGTCGCGATCTGCAGACAGACGACGGGAGACTGAACATGTGCCTTGCCATTCCGGTCCGCGTGGTGGAGCTTCGCGACGAATCGACGGCGATCGTCGACCTCGACGGCATCCGCAAGGAGATTTCGCTCGCGCTTGTCGACGGCATCCAGGTGGGCGACTACGTGATCCTGCACGTCGGCTACGCGCTGGCGCGGCTCGATCCCGGGGAGGCCGAGCGGACGCTGGCGCTCTTTGCCGGCGTGGCCGCAGGTCAGCCGGCATGAAGTACATCGACGAGTTCCGCGACGGCGAACTGGCGCGGCGTATCGCCGCCGCGATCGCCGCCGAGGCGGACGCGGGCCGCAGCTACAACCTGATGGAGTTCTGCGGCGGCCATACGCATGCGATCTCGCGCTACGGCGTCGCCGACCTGCTGCCGGCGCCGGTGCGCATGATCCACGGGCCGGGCTGTCCGGTGTGCGTGCTGCCGATCGGCCGCGTCGACCTGGCGATCCGGCTCGCCCTCGAAGAGCGTGCGATCCTCGCCACCTACGGCGACTGCCTGCGCGTGCCGGCGTCGAACAACCTCTCGCTGTTGAAAGCCAAGGCGCGCGGCGGCGACGTGCGGATGATCTATTCGCCGGCCGATGCGCTGAAGATCGCCGAGGCTCATCCGGAGCGCGAAGTCGTGTTCTTCGCGATCGGTTTCGAGACCACGACGCCGCCCACGGCGCTGGTCATCAGGGAAGCGGCGCGCCTGGGCCTGGCCAACTTCAGCGTCCTGTGCAATCACGTGCTGACGCCGGCGGCCATCACCAACATCCTCGAGTCGCCGGAGGTGCGCCGGCTCGGCACGCTGCCTCTCGACGGCTTCATCGGCCCAGCCCACGTGTCGACGGTCATCGGCAGCCGGCCGTACGAGTTCTTCGCCGAGGAATACGGAAAGCCCGTCGTGATCGCCGGCTTCGAGCCGCTCGACGTCATGCAGGCGATCCTGATGCTGGTGCGCCAGATCAACGAAGGCCGGGCCGAGGTCGAGAACGAATTCACCCGCGCCGTCACGCGCGAAGGCAACCTGAAGGCGCAGGCCCTGGTGTCCGAGGTGTTCGAGCTGCGGCGCTCGTTCGAGTGGCGCGGCCTCGGCGAGGTACCGTACAGCGCGCTGCGCATTCGCGCCGCTTACGCCGCTTTCGACGCCGAGCGCCGCTTCGGCCTCGAGACCCGGTCGGTCGCCGACAACAAGGCCTGCGAATGCGGCGCCATCCTGCGCGGCGTCAAGCACCCGCGCGACTGCAAGGTCTTCGGCACCGTCTGCACGCCGGAGAGCCCGATCGGCTCGTGCATGGTCTCCTCCGAGGGAGCGTGCGCCGCCTACTACAGCTACGGGCGGTTCCGCGAGATTCCCATCGTCGCGGCGGCGGCATGAACCCTCCACACGGCTGCCCGAAGAAGCGTTGCTCCCGCCCGGCGGGACGGCGTGCAGCGCCAAGGGTGCACGCATGAGCGTCGCCCGGCCGGGATATGTCCGCCCGCTCGACATCCGGCACGGACGGGTCGACATGTCGCACGGCTCGGGCGGCCGGGCGATGGCGCAGCTCATCGAACAGCTCTTTGCCGCGGCGTTCGACAACGAGTGGCTGGCCCAGCACAACGACCAAGCGCTGCTGCCGCGGCCCGAGGGCCGCATCGTCATGTCGACCGACTGCCACGTCGTCTCGCCGCTCTTCTTTCCCGGCGGCGACATCGGTTGCCTGTCGGTGCACGGCACGATCAACGACGTGGCGATGTCGGGAGCGCAGCCGCTGTGGCTCTCGGCCGGCTTCATTCTCGAGGAAGGCTTTCCCCTGGCCGACCTGCAACGCATCGTCGATTCGATGGCGCGTGCCGCCCGCGACGCCGGCGTGCCGATCGTCACCGGCGACACCAAGGTCGTCGAGGCGGGCAAGGGCGACGGCGTCTTCATCGCGACGACCGGCGTCGGCGTCGTGCCGCCGGGCCTGCTGATATCCGGCGACCGCGCTCGCCCGGGCGACCGCATCATCGTCTCCGGCACCGTCGGCGACCACGGCATGGCGGTGATGTCGCAACGCGAGTCGCTCGCCTTCGGCACCGACCTCGTGTCCGACACGGCAGCGCTGCACGGCCTGGTCGCGGCGATGGTCGAGGCGGTCCCCGAGGTGCGCGCGCTGCGCGATCCGACGCGCGGCGGCCTGGCGACGACGCTGAACGAGATTGCCGGCCAGTCCGGCGTCGGCATGACGATCGACGAGGCCGCGGTGCCGGTGCAGCGCCAGGTGGAGGCGGCCTGCGAATTCCTCGGCCTGGACCCGCTCTACGTCGCCAACGAAGGCAAGCTGGTGGCAGTCGTGCCGGCGGCGCAGGCGGATCGCCTGCTCGAGGTCATGCGCGGGCACCCGCTCGGCCGCCGCGCCGCGCTGATCGGCGAGGTGACCGAGGATGCACATCGCTTCGTGCAGATGCGCACCCGTTTCGGCGGCCGGCGCATCGTCGACTGGCTCGCCGGCGACCAGCTGCCGCGCATCTGCTGAGCGCCCGGGGCCATGCGCATCCTGTTCCTGACACGCAGCTTCAACGGCCTCGCGCAGCGCCTCTACCTCGAGCTCACGGCGCTCGGCCACGAGGTGTCGGTGGAGTTCGACATCGCCGACGCGGTGACGATCGAGGCGGTGGCGCTGTACCGGCCGGAGCTCGTCATCGCCCCGTTGCTGAAGCGCGCGATTCCCGAGGCCGTGTGGCGGGACACGGTCTGCCTCGTCGTGCACCCCGGCATCGTCGGCGACCGCGGACCGTCGGCGCTCGACTGGGCCATCGTCGACGGCGAGCGCGCCTGGGGTGTGACCGTGCTGCAGGCCGAGGCCGAGCTCGACGCCGGGCCGGTATGGGCGAGCGAGCCTTTCACGATGCGCGAGGCGACGAAGTCGAGCCTCTACCGCCGCGAAGTCACCGAAGCGGCGGCACGCGCGGTGACGCGCGCGGTGCAGCGCTTCGCGGCGACCGGGTCGCGCACGCCGGCGATCGACACGCGCGGCGCGCGCGGACGCCAGCGGCCAGCGATGCAGCAGGCCGACCGCCGCATCGACTGGGAGCGCGACGACACGCGCACCGTCCTGCGCAAGATCGACGCCGCCGACGGCGCGCCGGGCGTGCTCGACCGGCTCTTCGATGCGCCCTGCCGTCTGTTCGATGCCCACGCCGAGCGGCTGCCCTTGCCCGCGCAGCCGGGCCTCGTGATCGGGCGACGCGACGACGCCGTGCTGCGCGCCACCGTCGACGGCGCGGTCTGGATCGGCCACGTGCGACGCGAGGACCGCAACGATGCTTTCAAGCTGCCGACGGCCCTGGCTTTCAAGGACGAAGTCGAAAACCTGCCCGAGCGCCCGATCGACGCGGCGGGTCCGGCCGAAGCGTCCGGCTGGCGCGAGCTCCGCTACGAGGTCGAGGCCGGCGTCGGCTACCTGCACTTCGACTTCTACAACGGCGCGATGAGCACGGCGCAATGCGAGCGCATGGGTGCCGCGCTTCGTTTCGCGCTGACCCGGCCCGAGCGCGTCCTGGTGCTGTTCGGCGGCACCGACTTCTGGTCCAACGGCATCCATCTCAACGTCATCGAGGCGGCCGAGAGCCCGGCCGACGAATCGTGGCGCAACATCATCGCGATCGACGATCTCACACGGGCGCTGATCGAGGCCACCGACCGGGTGGTCGTGGCGGCGATGCAGGGCAATGCCGGCGCCGGCGGCGTGTTCATGGCGCTCGCGGCCGATCAGGTCTGGGCGCGCCACGGCGTCATCCTGAATCCGCACTACAAGAACATGGGCAACCTCTACGGCTCCGAGTACTGGACCTACCTGTTGCCGCGTCGGCTGCGATCGGGTGCGCCCGGCACGCTGATGGATCATCGGCTGCCGGTACAGGCGGCCCGGGCGGCCGAGCTGGGGCTGGTCGACGCCGTTTTCGGCGACACCGCGCAGGCGTTCGTCGCCACGGTCCGGGCGCGGGCCGCCGCTCTCGCGGCCCGCGCCGACCTGCCAGCCCTTCTGCACGCCAAGCGCCTGCAGCGCCGGCGCGACGAGGCCGACAAGCCGCTCGCCGCCTATCGCGAGGAAGAGCTCGCTCGCATGCGGCGCAACTTCTATGGCTTCGACCCGAGCTATCACATCGCACGCTCGAACTTCGTGCGCCGCGTCGCCCCGTCGTGGACGCCGCGCCACTTGGCGATCCACCGCCGTGGTGGTGCCTGATTCGCCGTCGCCCGCGCCTTGTGGCGATCGTGCGCTCGCGGGCCGGCGCCGCGGCCGCCCTTTGAGATGAGTCAAGCCGCGGCGATCGGCCGCAGCGCAAGATGATTCAGGGCGGCATGTGGGCCGCAAGGGAGGGCGAGGCAGTGAAGCCGATCGCTGACGAGAAGGCCTTCAACGACGCGGCCGAGGCGGCGATCGCGCGTGTGCTCGCCGCCGAGCGCGAAGCCCGCGAGGCGGTCGAGCAGGCCCGGCTCGAGGTCGACCGGATCGCCGAGCGCGCCCGCCTGGCCGACCGCGCCGTGGCCGAAAGGACCGAGCGTCGCATCCGGGCCGTGGTCGGCGCATTCGAGCGCGAGCTCGCCGAACGGCTGGCCGAGCTCGAGGCCGCTGCCGTGCAGGTCGCCCACCCGCAGCCGCTCTCGCCCGACGAGATGGCGTCGCTGCAGCGTGCGGTCCGGGCCCTTGCCGGCGAGCTGATCAAGGCGCCGCCATGATCGAGTGCGGCAGCCTCGAATACGCCCAGGCGCGGCTCAACGCGCGCCACGGCCAGCGCTTGCGCGAGGCCGACTGGCGCCGCATCGAGGTGCTGCGCGAGTTCGGACCGCTGCTCGAGCTTGGACGTGGCACCGCGCTGCGGCCCTGGTTGGCGGGCATCACCGCTGACAGCGATGTGCATCGGGTCGAATCGATCCTGCGCGGCCACTGGCGCGCCGTCGTCGCCGAGGTCGCCGGCTGGATGCCCGAGATGTGGCGGCCGGCGTTCGCCTGGTGGGCGGTGCTGCCCGATCTCGCGCCGCTGCAGCATCTCGCGAGCCAGGGGGAGCCGGCGCCCTGGATGCGCGACGACAGCGCTTGGCGCAAACTCTGCGAGGCTGAGCCTGGGTCGCGCGCGGCGCGGCTCGCCGCCGGGCCGCTCGCCGCCTTGGCGGTCGCATGGTCGGCGCCGTCGACGCTGGCCCGGGCCTGGCAGGCCGAGTGGCAGCGCCGATGGCCGCAGCATCGGCGAGACGCCGACGACACCTTGGAGCAAGTCGTGCGCGCCTTGCTCGACCATGAGAGGGTCTTTGCCGCCGCCGGCACCGGGCAGGGCTGGCTGTTGCGCGGTTTGCTGCGTGCGCAGCTGGCGCTGTTGCTGCGGCGCGCGACCCTCGAACCGGCAGCGGCCTTCGTTCACCTCGCGCTGTGCGCGCTCGACCTCGAGCGGCTGCGCGCCGAACTGGTGAGGCGCGTGGTGTTCGCTCGCTGGAAGGTGGCCTGAGATGCTGCGACCCCGTCCTGCCCGCTGGTTCGAGATCCTCGCCGCTCGCGACGACGCGACACTGGTGCTCGAGGCGCTGGCGCGCACCGGTGCGGTCGAGCTCGAAGCGCGCCCAAGCGCCGGGCTGCCGGCGGCGCTCGCCGACGTGATGCCGTTGCTCGCGCAGTACCTCGATCTGGCGGCGCGTTATCGCGCCTACTGGCCGCCAGCCGAAGCGTGCCGGCCCTCGGCCTTTCCGGAGGCGCCAAGCGCCGCGCTGCAGCGCAGTCTGGCGGCGATCCGAGCCTGGGCGCTGGAGAGCGAACCTTTGATCCAGGCCGTGCAGCGTTGCGAATCGGAGCGTCACGAACTGCGCCTCTGGCAGCCCCTTCTGGACACGCTCGCGCGGCGCGCGTTCGACCCCGAGCTGCTCGCCGATGCCGGCCCCTGGCTGCAGGTCCGCCTCTTCGTGCTGCCGCCCGGCAGCGAGGTCGACCTGGCGCCCCAGGCCGGCGCCGGCCAGTTCGAGACGCTGGCCTGCAACCTGGAGGTCGACGGCGCGGCGCACCTGCTCGTCGCCGGGCCGGCGGAAGCGCTGCAAGCGATGGCACAGGCCGTGACCGCGCAGAAGGGCAGCGCCCATCCGGTACCGGCCTGGCTGCGGGCCGATGCCGCTCGCAACCACGCTTACGTGAGCCAGCGCCTGGGCGAGCTCGAGCGTGAGATCGCCGAGCTCGGCGCGACGCTCGCCTCGCTGCACCGGCACCACGACCTGCCGCGCGCGCTCGGCGACGCGAATCGCCTGCAATGGGTGCTGCAGAACGTGCACTCGCTCGAAGCCGGCGAGCTGCTGTGCTGGATCACCGGTTGGTCGAGCGACCCGCTGGTCCGGACCGTGGCGCAGGCGCTGCAGGATTGCGGTGCGCGGGCGCTGCCGCACTACGCATCGCCCCCTGCCGGCAGCTGCGCGCCTCTGCTCTTGAGCAACCCGCGCTGGGCCCGGCCGTTCGAGATCTTCAGCCGCGCCTTCGGCATGCCATCTTCGAGCGAAGCCGATCCGAGTGCCTTGCTGGCGATCGCCGTGCCCTTGATGTTCGGCTACATGTTCGGCGATGTCGGCCAGGGGCTGGTGCTCGCCGCCGCAGGCTGGTGGTTCCGCAAGCGGTTCGCGGTGGCGCGCCTGCTGATGGTGGGCGGGTTGTCGGCGGCCGTGTTCGGGCTTCTGTTCGGCAGCGTCTTCAGCCTGCACGGGCTCGTGCCGGCCCTGTGGCTGCGGCCGTTCGACGCGCCGCTGACATTGCTGCTGGCGCCGCTGGTCGGTGGCGTCGTGTTGCTGACCCTGGGCCTCGGCCTGAATGCGCTCGAGGCCTGGTGGGGCGGCGAGATCCGTCGCTGGCTGCTGACGGATGCGGCGCTGATCGTCGTCTACCTCGGCTTGCTCGCGGCGTTCGTCGCGCCTGCCGGTCTGCTCGCGGCGGCCGCGGGTACGCTCGGCTTCTGCATCGGTCATGCGGTGCTGGCGCGGCGTTTCGCGGCCGCCTTCAGCGCCTTCGGCGAGGCGCTCGAGAAGACACTGCAGATCCTCATCAATACGCTCTCTTTCGCCCGCGTCGGCGCGTTCGCGCTCGCCCACGCCGGGCTGTCGTCGGCCGTCGTGACCCTGATGGACGCATCGGACAACATCGTCGCCAAGGCGCTGGTGCTGGTCGTCGGCAACGTGCTGGTGATCATGCTCGAGGCGATGGTCGTGTCGATCCAGACGACGCGCCTCGTTCTCTTCGAATTCTTCACGCGCTTCATGCAGGGGCAGGGGCGCGCATTCCGCCCGCTGCCGGCACCGCCCTTCAGCTACCAGGAGAACATCCGATGAAAACCCCCCTTGGCGTCGTTTCGCCCGCGCTGTTCGCGTCGACCTTGCCGCTGGGGCTCGCCGCCACGGCGCTGCTGCTTTGGGTGCCCGAGGCGCGCGCCGCATCCGACGCCGGCGCGGCCCTTCGGGGACTCGACGCGAGCTGGGTCTTCATCGGAGCCGCGCTCGCGACCGGCATGTCTTCCCTTGGCGCCGGTCTGGCCGTCGCCAAGGTGGGTACCGCGGCCGTCGGTGCGCTGGCCGAGAAGCCCGAGCTCTTTGGCCGACTGCTGATCTTCATTGGCCTGGCCGAGGGGATCGCGATCTATGGGCTCATCGTGTCGATCCTGATGCTTAACCGGCTCGTCGGATGACGGCGCCGGTCTACCTGGGCGACGAGGTCAGCGCCGCGGGCTACCGGCTTGCCGGCGCTGTGGTGCGCACCCCGCGGGTCGGCGAGGGTGCCGCCGCCCTGGCGCAGGCGTGCGGGCAAGCGCCGCTGGTGTTGCTGTCCGCAGCGGTAGCTGCCGGCATCGGCGAGCGGCAGTTGCGTGCTGCCTTGTCGGCACTGTCGCCGCTGGTCCTGATCGTCCCCGACCTGCAGGCGCAGGTGCCGCTGCCCGACTTGGCAGCACGCCTGCGCGCGCAACTGGGGCTCGAGGCATGACGCCCGAAGCGCAAGGCCCGCTCGAAGTCGAACGGGCAATGAAGGCCTTGCTCGACCTGGTCGAGTCCTACCGTGCGCGACTGTGCCAAAAGATCCTCGGCGAGGCCAACGCGCGGGCGCAGGCGCTGCGCGGTCAGGCGTACGCCGGCGCCCGCGCGCGCGTGCGCCAGGCGTTCGACGAGCAGCGGCTGCGGCGGCGCGAGCGGATCGCCGCCGCCCAGGCCCGACTGGCCACCCAGCGCCGCCTCCAGGAGCAGCAGCGCACGGCGGCGCTGCTTCGCCTCGCCTGGGAGCAGCTGCCGGGCGAACTGGGAGCCCTGTGGCAGCAGCCGGAGACACGCGCGACGTGGGTCGGCGCGGTGCTGGCGGCGGCGCGCCCACGCCTGCCACCGGGCCCCTGGCGCATCGTGCACGCGGCAGAATGGCCCGAAGGCGAACGGCAGTTGCTGGCCCAGACCCCTGGCACCGTGTCGGAGGTGGCGCCGCGCTTCGAGGTGGACCCGACCATCGTCGCTGGGCTCAAGGTCGTGTCGGGTGGCAATGTCATCGATGGCACGCTCGAAGGGCTGCTCGCCGACCGGGCCGATTTCGAGGCAAGGCTCCTGCGCGGGCTGGAGCCTTCGGCATGAGCCTCGCAATCGTGCGCTCGATCGCCGGTCCCGTGCTGCATGCCGTGAAGGAGGGGCCGTTCTCGCTACGCGAATCGGTGCGCGTCGGGCCGCAGGCCCTGCTCGGCGAGGTGGTCCGTATCCGCGACGACGAGATCGTCGTGCAGGTCTACGAAGATACGAAGGGCCTGCGCCCGGGCACCGAAGTGCGCGGCGACGGGCTGCCGCTGTCGATCCGCCTCGGACCCGGCCTGCTCGGCCGCATCTTCGACGGCCTGCTGCGGCCGCTTTCGGGCACCGACTCGGTCTACGTGCAGCCGGGGATGCGCAGCGGCGCCGCTGTGCGGCTGCACTTCGAGCCGCGCATCGCTACTGGCGCGCTGCTGCTGCCCGGTGCCGTGATCGGCACGGCGAGCGGCGCCGAGGGCCGTGCCCAGTTCTGCCTCGCGCCGCCCGATGTCGGCGGCGTCGTCGAATCGGTGGTGGCTCCCGGCCAGTTCGCCGACGACGCCGTCGTGTGCGTCCTGCGCCAGCGCGACGGCCGCAGGCGCGAGCTCGCGATGAGCCACGTCTGGCCGGTTCGCGTGCCGCGGCCGGTGGCCAGGCGCCTGCCGACGCAGACGCCGCTCGTGACCGGCCAGCGCATCCTCGACTGCCTGTTTCCTGTTGCCCAGGGCGGCAAGGCGGCCATTCCCGGCGGCTTCGGCACCGGCAAGACGGTGCTGCTCGAAGCGCTGGCCAAGGGCTGCAATGCCGACGTCATCGTCTACCTCGGCTGCGGCGAGCGGGGCAACGAGATGGCCGGCGTGCTCGACGAATTTCCGACCCTGACCGACTCGCGCACCGGCCGGCCACTGATGGAGCGCACCGTCATCATCGCCAACACCTCGAACATGCCGGTGGCGGCGCGCGAAGCGAGCATCTATTGCGCGATCACGGTCGCCGAGTACTTCCGCGACCAGGGCCTGCACGTAGCGCTGATGGCCGATTCCACCAGCCGATGGGCCGAGGCGCTGCGCGAGGTCTCAGGCCGGTTCGGCGAGTTGCCGGGCGAAGGCGGGTACCCGGCCTACCTGTCGAGCCGGCTCGCCGATTTCTACGAGCGCGCGGCCCGGGCCGAGACGCTGGCCGGCGGCACCGGCTCGGTGACGGTGATGGGCGCGATCAGCCCGCCTTCGGGCGATTTTTCCGAGCCCGTGACGAGCCACACCAAGCGCTACGTGAAGGCTTTCTGGGCCCTCGATGTCAAGCGCGCACAGGCCCGCTTCTACCCCGCCATCCATCCGCTGCAGTCGTACGCCGAGGATGCCGGCGAGTTCGCACCATGGTGGGCGGCGCAGGGCAACGGCCAGTGGCTCGCCCTACGCCGGCGCTTCCTCACGCTCCTCGACGAGCAGGCACAGCTCGAGCGCATGGCGCGCATCATCGGCAAGGACGCGCTGCCCGCGCCCCAGCAGGTCACGCTGCTCTGCGCCGAACTCGTCAACGAGGGCTTCCTGCGCCAGTCGGCGTTCTCCGAGATCGACCGCGTCTGCAGCCCGGCGCGCCAAGCGGCCATGATGCGCCTTCTCGGTCGCTTCATCGACCTCGCCGAAGCGGCGCTCGCGGCCGGCGCCGAGCCCGAGCGCATCGGCGCACTGGCGTGCCTGCGCGCGCTGCAGCGCATGGGCGAGGAGATCGCCGACGACGAGCTGCCTCGCCTCGCGGAACTCGAGGCGCGCATCGAGCGCGAGTTCGCGCAACTCGCCCCGGCCACGGAAGCCAGCGATGCAGCTCACGGTTGAAGGCGCGGCGACGCGGCTCGAGGGCCCGCTGCTCTTCCTGCGGCGCACGCTCGACGTCGGCCTGCAGGATGCGGTCGAGGTGCGCGGCGGCGACGGCCGGCCGCGGTTCGGCCGCATTGCGGCGATCGACGAGCAGTTCATGACCATCGAGGTCCTCGAGTCGACCGCCGGCATGGCGCTCGAGAGCACCGTCGTGCGCTTCCGCGGCGAACCGCTCGCTTTCGGCCTCGGCCCGGGCATCCTCGGCCGCGTCTTCAACGGCGTCGGCCAGGTCATCGACGGCGGCCCGCCGGTCGCCGCGCGCCGGCGCATGCCGATCGACGGGCTGCCGATGAATCCGGTCGCGCGCGCCTTGCCGCGCGACTTCATCGAGACCGGCATCACCACGCTCGACCTGATGAACAGTCTCGTGCGGGGCCAGAAGCTGCCACTGTTCTCGGGCGGCGGCCTGCCGCACGACCGCCTTGCGGTGGAGATCGCCAGCCATGCGCGCCTGCGCACAGAACGGCCGCCAGAGCGCCTTGCGGCGCTCGCCCCCCAAGGGGGCGAGTCGTTCTTGGGAGCGGCCCGGCGAACGACTGGCGGCGAGGACTTCGTGATCGTCTTCGCCGGGATCGGGGTGCCTTACGACAGCGCTGAGTACTTCCGTCGCAATCTCGAGCAGCGCGGTGCGCTCGAGCGCACGGCCCTTTTTCTCAACCTGGCCAGCGACTCGAGCACGCAGCGCCTGCTGACACCGCGCTTCGCGCTCAGCGCCGCCGAGTACCTGGCCTTCGAGCTCGGCAAGCACGTGCTGGTCATCCTAACCGACATGACCAACTACTGTGAGGCGCTGCGCGAGGTGTCGTCGAGCAAGGGCGAGATCCCGAGCCGCAAGGGCTTCCCCGGCTACCTTTACTCGGACCTGGCGACGCTGTTCGAGCGCGCCGGCTGCCTGCGCGGCGCGCAGGGGACGCTGACGCAGCTGTCGATCCTGAGCATGCCCGCCGACGACATCGGCCATCCGATCCCCGACCTCACCGGCTACATCACCGAAGGCCAGATCGTGTTGTCGCGCGACCTCGATCGGCGCGGCATCTACCCGCCCGTGAACGTGCTGCCCAGCCTGTCGCGGCTGATGAAGGACGGCACCGGCGCGAAGTACACCCACCCCGACCATCCGGCACTGGCGAGCCAGCTCTATGCGGCCTATGCCCGAGCGGCGCAGGTGCGCGTTCTCGCCAGTGTCGTGGGCATCGAGGGGCTGGCCGATGCCGACCGCAGGTACCTCGCCTTCGGGACGGCGTTCGAGCAGACCCTCGTCAGCCAGAACGAGGCGCGCACGCTGGAGCAGAGCATGGCGATCGGCTGGAAACTGCTCGCCGACCTGCCGAGGAACGAGCTGACGCGCCTGTCCGATGCGCAGATTGCGGCCCACATCGAGACGCGACCGTGAGCGACACCAACCCGACCCGAAGCGTCGTCATCGAGATGAAGGACGAGCGCCGCGCGATGCACGAGGGCTACGTCTTCCTCGACGAGAAGTGCCTGTTGCTGGCCGGCGAGATCCTGCGCGAACTGGAGCGCTACGGCCGGCTGCGGCGCGACTTCGTCGCGCTGCACGACGCCGCGCTGGAGGCCTTGCGCGAGGCGGTGCTGCGTCATGGGCTCGAGGGACTGCAGGTCTATCCGCCGGCCGATCTGGCGCAGGCGCAGGTGCACGTGCGAACGCGCGCGCTGATGGGCGTACGCCTGCAGGAGGCCGAGCTCGACGCCAGAGCGGCGCCGGTGCCGGTGGCCGTCAACCGCTCGCCCGAAGGCGAGGCCTGCCGCCGCGCGTTCGCCGCCGTACTGGCGGCCGCGACGACGCTCGCGGCCCTGTCGGGCAACCTGGAGCGGCTCTCGCTCGAATACCGGCGCTCGGTGCGTCGGGCGCGAGCGCTGCAGGACGTGATGCTGCCCGAGCTCGACCGTTCGATCTACGATATCGAGAACCGGCTCGAAGAGCTCGAGCAGGAAGATGCGATCTGGATGCGCCGTGCCGCTGGCGAGGGAGAGCCCGCCGAGGCGGCAGGGCCGCCTCGAGGCCAGGCCCGCCACTTGGCCGATGAAGTGAAACAGCCTCGCCCATGACCGCGACCGATCTCTCCCGCGACTTTCTCGGCCTGGCCTGCGTCGTGCTGCTGCTCGGCCTGAGGCACGGCTTCGATGCCGATCATCTCGCAGCCATCGACGGCCTCGCCTGCCACAACGCCGCGATCCGTCCGCGCCTTGCGCGCCTCTGCGGCGCGTTCTTCTCGCTCGGGCACGGCGTCGTGGTGGTCGGTGTGGCGCTGGGCGTGTCGCTGCTGGCGCAGGCCTGGCGGGCGCCGCAGTGGCTGGATTCGCTCGGCGCATGGGTCTCGATCGGCGTCCTGACGTTGCTCGCGCTGATCAACATCGGGGCGGTGATGAAGACGACCGGCGACGAGGCGGCCCGCCTCATCGGCTGGCGCAGCGGCGTGTTCGCGCGCCTTCTGCATGCCGGCAACCCGCTCACGGTGATGGGCGTGGGCACGCTGTTCGCGCTGTCGTTCGACACCGTCAGCCAGGCCGCCCTTTTCGCCATGACCGCCAGCGCGTTCGGCGGCTGGCGGCCGGCGCTGCTGCTGGCCCTGCTTTTCACCGCCGGCATGCTCGTGACCGACGGCATCAACGGCTGGTTGATCTGGCGCCTGATCCACCACAGCGAGCGAACCGCCCAGGTGGCTTCCCGCACCGTCGCGCTGGCCGTCTCCGGGGTGGGCCTTCTGACGGCGGGCCTGACGCTGACGACGAGGTTCGTTCCCGCGGCCGACCTCTGGGCCGAGGGGAAGGGTCTCTGGTTCGGAGGCGCCGTCGTCGGCGTCGTCTTCATGAGCTTCGTCGTCGGCCAGCGCCTCGGTCGCGCGCCGCCGACCCGCGAGTGCGACCCCTGCTGAACTGCCGGGAGGGTTCTCGGAGTTGAGCCTCCGCATTGCCGGGGATTTTCAATAAGGGATCAACGCGGGCGGCCTTGCTCTTGCTCAAGAGTTGCACAGCGGGCTGGCGCACATCAAATGTCGTTCCTCGGGGCGATCAGCCGAAGCCGAGCGCCTCGAAGATCGGTGTTCAATTGGTTGCCAGTTCGCGAAGCAGGGACAAAAGCGCAAACATTGCGAATACGAGTTCACGACGCGCGACGTGGCCGCGACGATGGCGACGATGGTGGCCGAGCCCTACGTCAACCACATCCCGACGATGACCGGCGGCGTCGGCGCGAAGATGCTGTCGCGCTTTTACAAGAACCACTTCGTCAACAGCAATCCGCCCGACACGGTGCTGGAGCCGATCTCACGCACCGTCGGTGCAACGCAGATCGTCGACGAGATGCTGTTCTGCTTCACTCACACCACCGAGATCCCCTGGATGCTGCCCGGTATCGCGCCGACGGGCAGACGGGTCGAGGTGCCGCTGGTCGCGATCGTCAAGTTCCGAGGCGACAAGCTCTATCACGAGCACATCTACTGGGACCAGGCGAGCGTGCTCGTTCAAATCGGCCGGCTTGACCCCGCCAGCCTGCCGGTGGTGGGCATCGAGGAGGGCCGCAAGCTGCTCGACGAGAACCTGCCGTCGAATACCTTGATGGCAGCCTGGAAAAGCTCGGCATCGCACTGAGCTCGCGCAACCTCGTCCACCGGGCGCCATCGGCGACATCGAAGTCGCAACCGCCCAATTGGCGCTGTCGTTGACGTCGTCAGCCGAAGGCTTGGACATTGAATCGTCAGCTTCGCGTGTGTGTCTCACGACGAGCGTCCTGCCGAATGATGAAGAGCTGGCACACGTCCTGCCGTCCATCGCGCTTGGCAACGAGATGGGAAGACGTTGTCGTGATTGATCCCATTTTCCTCAGTTGGCCGATTGCAACTTGGCGCAAACGTAGACTTGGCGCGGGTTTGAGATCGACACGAGGGGGCACCCGACCTGCCTGGCGGTGCCAAAAGCCGGGGACGGGCCGTTGAACCGCCATGCGCTAACCTCAGCTTTGGAAGCTGAGACTAGGAATTCCTGCAGGCGCGACGACGCCGCGGGCCCGCCGCGCCTTCAGCGGCGCGCGAGGAAGGCGAGCAACCGCCGCTCCGCCGCGCTCAGACCGGCACGGCGGCGTGCGCGCTCGAGACGAGCGAGCAAGGCCGCGTCGGGCAGGCCCGCGAGCGCCTCCAGCACGCGCGGATGCACGTACGACTTCTTGCACACCGCGATCGTGTTGCCGAGCATCTTGGCGACCTCGCCGAGCATCTC
>PLZH01000219.1:0-960 GCA_003152055.1 Burkholderiales bacterium | reverse complement strand
GCGTCGTCGACGTACTGAAAGAGCTCCTGCCCCGGCATCGCCTGGCAGCGGCGAACGACGCGGGCGACGCGCGGATCATCGAGCGCCACCTCGTGCTCTTTGCCGCTCTTGCCGCGAAAGCGCAGGCGCAGGCGGGTGCCCGACACCGCGACGTGCCGGTTGCGCAAGGTCGTCAGGCCGAAGGAGCGGTTGGTGCGCGCGTATTCCTCGTTGCCGATGCGCACGTAGGTCGTGTCGAGCAGGCGCACGATGGTCGCGAGCACCGTGTCGCGGCCAGGCGTCTTGCCGACCGGCGTCGCCAGGTCCTCCTTCACCCGCCGGCGGATGCGCGGCAGCGCGGCGCCGAACTCGAGCATCCGCTCGAACTTGTCGATGTCCTTGGCGAGGCGCCAGTCGGGGTGGTAGCGGTACTGCTTCCTGCCGCGCGCGTCGCGGCCCGTCGCCTGCAGGTGGCCGTTCGAACGCGCGCAGATCCACACGTCCTCGTAGGCCGGCGGGATCGCGAGCTCGCTGATGCGCTGCAGCTCGGCCGCCTTGCGGACGCGCTTGCCGTCGACGCCGGTGTAGGCGAAGCCGTCGCCGATCCGGATGCGGCGGACGCCCGGCGCATCGTCGCTGACCCAGACGAGACCAGGCGGCGCGTCGCCGGCTGGTGTGCTGGCGGAAGCCACCCGCGTCATCGNNGCGTCAAGCGGCAAGCTCCTGGGCACGTGGGCCGGGCAAGCGCCATGCCGTCGCCGCGGCCGGCGACGGGCGCGCGCCTTGCCCGATCCGCTCGGCGGCCGCGGCACGTTCGCTCGCGTCCCGCAGCCGACTTCGAGCGCTCCCGACCGCATGACGACCTCTCTCCGGCGACGCGATGCGTCGATCGCATCGTGGCGGCCGCGCCTGGCCACTCTGCTGCGCCGCACCTTCGGGCTGAAGCGGCTGCACGAGGCCCAGGACGCGGTCATCGCCCAC
>PLZH01000229.1 GCA_003152055.1 Burkholderiales bacterium | reverse complement strand
TAGTTCAGAAATCCACATACACTCTCAGAAGAGAATTCTGCCCTTCGTTGGTGCTCGGGCCATACCACTCCGCGGCCAATGTGAGACGTTTTGCCGATTCGAGACGCGCGCGTCTTGGAGGCTCAGGTTTGCGGCGTCTGGGTCTTACGAAGCGCTGCAGCGTGTCGCAGCACGGGAGACAGCCTAGAACCTTACGCCAGCACCCCTCATGACGCTGGATTCAGGCGCGTTGGTTCTTGTCGCGAGCCTCGTCGAAAAGGTGTTCAACCAGCCTGTGCAGCGAGGCGCTGTCGGAGTCGCTGTCGGGGCGTTCCTGGTCAGCCTGATCTTTGGCGGCCTGACGTACTTGAATCTGTCGACGAACTACCCGCGCGCAAGCGCACAGCGCATGTCTCCGAGTGATCGACGGCTCTACGGCTGAACGATGGCCTTGACCTTCTTCTGCTTCATTGTCGGCGGGCGGCCTTGCNNAACGCTGCGCCTGCTGCAACGGCCGATGCGGGGGCTTCGCCGACTTCGCGCAGTAGCATTGCCCCGCCTCGAGGGAATCGATAGGTTCCGGCCAGCCTATTGCAGTTGATGTCGAACGCCGGGGTCTGGATACGGGCAGGCAGGCCTCACGATTACCTGCCGCCAATATTAACGTTCGTTGCGTTCATTTGGGGTCTGTGGACCTACTTGAATGCGAAGCAGCGCCAGCGCTTCATTTTCACCCGGCCTCGGCCGAACCTTGCCAGTGGCGCGCGGACCGTCGCGCTCGGCCGCTACTCTTTCCGGTTTGCCGCGGCGTCCGCCGTCGGCGAGCATCGTGCGGCTGATCGAGCATCTGACGAGCCGAACCGAGCGGGAGGGAGACAGGGCTGCGCGGCCGGCGGCCTTTCTCGAAACCACGTTTGCCGAAATGTCAATGCCGTTGCGCGACGGCGTAACCTATAGCCGTATCCTTATGATCTTTGGCGCTTGTCCGCGTCGCAACCCGGAGGCAAGCCGATGAGCAACCGCACGCTGCCTGAAGCAGGCCACTCGCTGCTGGCTGGCATGCGAATCGCGCGTGTGCAGGCGATCCCGTTGAATCTGCCGGTCGAGATGTACGCCGGCGGAGTCGCGAAGACGACTTCGCTTTCGTGCGTGGTGGTTCGCATCGACACCGAAGACGGACGCACCGGCTGCGGTTTCACCGCGATCACTGAAGAGGAAGTGGTTGCCGCAGCGATCAACGGGGTCGCCGCACATCACCTGGTCGGCGAGTGCGCGCTGCTGACCGAGCGTCTGTGGGATTGCCTCTACTGGCTGCTGACGCCGCGCGGACAGAGCGGTTATGGCGCGCATGCGATTGCCGCGATCGACGTCGCGCTGTGGGACCTGAAGGCGCAGGCACTGGCGCTGCCGTTGTGGCAGTTGCTCGGCGGTGCGCGGCCGCGCGTCCCGGTCTACTCGACCTTCGGCTTCGGCTTTTTCGATCGCGACCAGCTCGCGCAGGCCGCCCGCGAAGCCGTCGGGCGCGGCTTCACTCGGCTGAAGATGACGGTCGGCAACCACGCGCTGCAGCGGCGCGACGAGCCACGTCCGCTCGGCGCGGTGATCCGCGAAGACGAGGCGCGCATCCGGGCCGTGCGCGACGCCATCGGCGCCGACGCCGAGCTGTGCATCGACGCAAATTGCAGCCTCGATCCTTACCACGCGCGCCTGCTGGCGCAACGCGTCGCCGATTGCGGCATCGTGTTCTTCGAGGAGCCGATCACGCAGAACGACGTGCGCGCACTGGCCGAGATGCGCCGCGTTACCACGATTCCGCTCGCGGCGGGGCAGAACGAAGGGCTGGCTTCGCGCTTCGCCGACTTCTTCGCTGCTGGCGCGCTCGACATCGCGCAGCCCAATGTCGTGATCAGTGGCGGCTACACGCAGTGCCTGCGCATCGCCGGCATGGCGCAGGCATGGAACGTCGCGCTTGGCAACGGCGGCGCGTGGCCGTTCCACAATATGCATCTGCACGCCGGCTTGACGCATGGCGGATTCATCGAGTACCACGCGGTTGCGGTGCTGATGTGCGAACAGATTTTCGGCGGTCTGCCCACGCCCGCCGAAGGCTGCCTCGACCTGCCGCAGCGCCCGGGTCTCGGCTTCGAGCCGAACTGGGCCGCGATTACCGAACTTGCGCGTCGGCCGCTGTCGCGCGGCGGCGGCAAGGCCTGAATCGACCGGCCGATCGCAACAGCTTTGGGGAAATCAATGGCAAAGCCTTCCGGATCAGATTCAGCAAACTGCGTCTTGATGGACCCGCGATGCATCGGGAACGCGATTCCCGCACTGCGCCGGCGCGCCGTCTTGTCCGGCAGTTGTGCACTGCTGTTCGGGAGCGCATGGCCTGCGCTTGCTGATATCAAGGCGGTTGAAGGCGCGGCGAGCAAGGAGGGCCAAGTCACCTGGTACGTCGCCAGCATCGACTCGCGCAACGCCGAGACGGCCGGCCAGATATTCACGACGAAGTACGGAATCAAAGTCAACGTAGTACGGGCAGCATCGCAGATCATGTTCCAGCGCCTGTCGCAGGATCTGGCACAGGGTGCAGCCAATGCCGATGTCTTCAGCTCGGTCGACATCGCGAATTTCATCGACCTGAAGCAGGAGGGCGCGCTCGCACTCTATCGCCCCGAGAACGCCGCGCGGCTGTTCCCCGTGTTTCAGAACCTCGATCCCGACGGTTACTTCTATTCCACGGTTGCGAGCGTCATCGCACTGGCCTACAACACGCAGAAGGTGCGGGCGGCGGACGCGCCGAAAAGCTGGACCGATCTGCTCGACCCGAAATGGACCGACAAGATCGCGCTCGGCCACCCGGCCTACAGCGGCTTCGCCGGCAGCTGGGCCGCGCAGATGTACAAGCTCTACGGCAAGTCGTATTTCGAACGCATGGCAAAGCTGCGGCCGCAGGTCAGCCGTTCGCTGCTCGACGCGACGACTCTGCTGACATCGGGTGAACGCTGGGTCACAGCGTCGCCGATCTCGCCGCTGGTCGAGAGCGCCGACAAGGGCAATCCGATCGCGATCGTCTATCCGTCCGACGGTTCGATACTGGTGCAAACGCCGTCGGCGGTAATGAAGAACGCGCCGCATCCGAACGCCGCGCGGCTGTTCATGGAATTTCTGCTCAGCGTCGAGTTCAGCCAGGTGCTCATCAAGGCACGGTATGAGTCGATGCGCCCCGACGTGAAGCCGCTGCCCGGGGTCAAACCCGTCAGCGAAATCAAGACGATCCGGCCTACGCTCGACGATCAAGTCAAGGGCATCCCAGCGATCGCCGAGCTTTGGCGCGACATCTTTGGCCAGTAGCTCCCGGCCGATGATGTTCGTCGATCGCAGGCCGCCGCTCGCTGCATTCTTCGGCCTCCGGTCTGTCTACCGGCCGTGATGTGCCGATGAGCACCAGCTTGGCGCTGGGCGCGGCGCACCCGGGGTTGAGGGCGCGCCTGCGCAGCATTGAGCCGAGCGCACTGCTGTGGCTGATTCTGGTCGCAGTATTGGTGCTGCTGGTGGTGCATCCGCTGGCGCGGCTGCTGATCGGCAGCCTGCTTGACCCGAAGACCGGCGCCTTCACATTCGCGAATTTCACCGCGGCCTACGGCCGCCAGCGCTATATCGTCGCGTTCGGCAATTCGCTTGTGATGGCGCTCGCAGTCACCGCGTTGTGTGGCGTGGCGGCGGTGCCGATGGCGTGGGCGGTCTCGCGCACCGACATGCCGGGCAAGGCACTCGTGCGTCTGCTGACGCTCGGCGCGTTCATCATGCCGCCGTATCTCGGCGCGCTCGCCTGGATCCTGCTGGCCGGCCCGAATGCCGGCTCGCTCAACGTGCTCTATCAGATGATCAGCGGGTCCGAAACCGGCATTTTCAACATCTTCTCGTTTCCGGGCTTGGTCTTCATCATCGCGATCTACAGTTATCCGTTCCTGTTCGTGTTCGTCTCGGCGGCGTTGGATACCGTCTCGTCGGAGATGGAGGACGCTGCCAACATCCTCGGCGCCGGCAAGTGGCGCACGACGTGGCGCATCACGTTGCCGCTGGTGCTGCCGGCGATCCTCGGCGGGGCGATCATCACGTTTCTCGAAGCGATTGCGCTGTTCGGCTCGCCGGCAATGATCGCGATTCCGGCCCGCTACAACGTCGTGACGACTCAACTGCTGGAATTCTTCAGCTACCCGGTGCGGGTCGAAGTCGCGCAGGCTTACGCGCTGCCGCTGCTCGTGATCACCGTGGTGCTCTATCTGCTGCAGCAGCATGTCATCGGCCGGCGCGGCCACGTCACGATGACCGGCAAGGGCGGCGAGCGACGCATCGTCGGACTCGGGCGCCTGCGCTGGGCCGCATTCGCCGCTTGCATGTTTGTCTGCGCACTAGCGGTGCTGCTGCCGCTTGCGATCATCGCCGAGGCGGCGTTCGCGAAGACCTGGAGCCGCGGCCTGCATGCGGCCAATCTCACGTGGGCGAATCTGCGCTTCGTGCTGCTCGAACAGCAGGACACCGTGCAGGCCATGTTCAACACTTTCTTCTACGCCACCGCGGCCGCCACCCTGGCGCTGGCGCTCGCGTTGGCGATCGCCTACATCGTGCAGCGACGCCTGCTGCCGTGGGGCGGCGTGCTGAGCTTTCTTTGCCTGGCGCCGTTCGTCGTGCCCGGCATCGTGCTCGCGATCGGCTTCTATGCGGCCTACGCGTCGGCGCCGTTCGCGCTCTACGGCACCGCCTCGATCATGATCCTCGCGTTCACGACACGCTTTCTGCCGATCGCCTATGCCAACTCCTCGGCCGCGATCCGCGGTATCAATCCCGAGATGGAAGAAGCTGTACGCATTCTCGGAGGCGGCCGCCTGCTGGCGGTACGCCGCGTCGTGGCGCCGTTACTGAAGACGAGCCTGTTCGGCGGCTGGCTGCTGGTCTTCATTCCGGCCACCCGCGAGCTCAGCACCGCGGTTTTTCTCTACGGTCCGAAGACACGGGTGATGTCGGTGGCGCTGCTCAATCTCGCCGAGGAAGGGTCGCTCGAGGCGGCGGCCGCGCTTGGTCTGGTGCTGCTGGCGCTGATCACCGCGATGGTCGCCTTGGGCTACACGCTGCTCGGACGGGACTTCATGGTGCGGCGGAGCGAATAGATGACCGACACCGGCTCCCAGCCGCCGCGCCTCGCGCTGCGCGGCATCGGCTGCCGCTTCGGCAAGGTCACGGCGGTGCACGACGTCAGCCTCGAGTTGCGTGCTGGCGAGTTCGTTTCGCTGCTCGGCCCATCGGGCTGCGGCAAGACGACGACATTGCGGATGATCGCCGGGTTCATCCGGCCGAGCGTTGGGACGATCGAAATGGACGGCGCGACGCTCTCGTCGGCCGCCGCCAGCCTCCCGCCCGAACGGCGCGGCATGTCGATGATCTTCCAGAGCTATGCCGTGTGGCCGCACATGACGGTGGCCGAAAACGTCGCGTTCGGCCTGACCCTGCGCTCGCTGCCGACGGCCACGGTGCGTGAGAAAGTCGGCCGCATTCTCGATGTGGTGCAGTTGGGCACGCTCGCCGATCGCTACCCGGCGGCGCTCAGCGGTGGCCAGCAACAGCGTGTCGCGCTGGCGCGCGCAATGGTCGTCGAGCCCAAGGTGCTGCTGCTCGATGAGCCGCTCTCCAACCTCGATGCGACCCTGCGCGAGGAAATGCGTTTCGAGATCCGGCGCCTGCACGATGCTTTCAAGATCACGACGGTGTACGTGACGCACGATCAGTCTGAAGCGATGGTGACCTCGGACCGCATCGCGGTGATGAACCAGGGCCGCGTTGAACAGATCGCTGCGCCGTACGAGCTCTATAACCGGCCGCGGACGCGCTTCGTCGCCGGCTTCATCGGCAGGACCAATTTCCTCGAGGGAACGCTCGCGAACGGCGCGGTCCGCTTCAACGGGTTCTCGGCCGACGCCCGGCTCTTCGGCAACGGTCAGTCGAATGGGCGCTATGTGTTCTCGGTGCGCCCGCAGAGCATTGCGTTGCGGTCCGAGGCTCCCGGCGATGCCACGCGCTGGGTCCTGGAAGGCACGGTCGCGCAGCGCATCTACCTCGGCGAATCGTGGGATTACCTGGTGACACCCGGTGGTAGCGACTTGCAATTGCGGGCCACGGCGCCATCGACCACGGTGTTCGAGGTCGGACGCCGTGTCTGGATTTGCATCGATCCGGCTCAGGTCGTCCTTCTGACGTAGTGCAGTCGAGGCGACAAGCTGGACCCGCGAACCGGGCGTTTCACACAGGGCAAATCGATCTTGAGAAACGGAGATGCTATGGTGCGAAGGCCTGTTTGAGGGCAAGTGCTGTGTCGCTGCCCGACCAGATCTAGAAACCTGCACGAACGCCTTGCGATGTCTCGACCCACCGCGGATTCGAGTCCCACGCAGGCCAGAGCGGCGCTGCACTGGGCGGACATGTTGGCGGAATAGTGCACGATCGCCCGGAAAGCCAGACCCAGCGCGCCCATTGACAGACACCCTCTCCAGCATTTTGAGATTTCAAGCCGTCCCGGCTCGTCTCGAAATCGGCATTCCTCATGGAAGTCTCACTCAAGTGCAAATTTTATGATGGGTGAGAAGAGGGGTATGACTGTCCTCCACCGTAGTGGGTAAATCGTTGATGGGTGTATGGAGTAGCTGCCGAAGGTTGCGCGGCCGTTGACGGCGATCGAGGTCAAGCGTTTGGTCCAGGCGGGGCTGCACGCCGTGGGGACGGCGCCCGGGCTTTGCCTGCAAGTGCTGCCGACACCGTCGACGTCTCGAACATGGATCCTCCGCATCATGATTGACGTGAAGCGGCGCGATCTCGGGCTTGGCGGCTATTCAGCCGCATCCTAGGCGCAGTGACGAGCGAGGTCATCGGCGCGCAGAAACGCAGCTTGAGATTCTTCCATGTCTGACAGCGTCGTCGCTCGCATTTGTTGAATGTTTGCGCATTCGCAAACTCCGGCGAACGCGTCGCGCGCATAAATATCAAAAGCTGTACCCGGCATTGAAGGTCGGGCGAGGAGCGACGATGGCAGAGTTGCCTGATCCCCCCGAAGCGGGTCTGAGTTGCCTGATCCCCCCGAAGCGGGTTCTGATCGGCCCACAGGCCTTGGAAGGTGAACTGGTGTTGCCGCCGCACGCGCAGGCGCTCATCGCGTTCGCGCATGGCAGCGGCAGCAGCCGACGCAGTCCGCGCAATCTTCAGGTTGCGCACGCCCTGAACGAGTTGCAACTGGGCACGCTGCTGTTCGACCTGCTGCGGCCCGAGGAGGCCCTCGACCGGAACAACGTGTTCGACATCGATCTTCTCGGACGACGTGTGACCGACGCGATCGAATGGCTGGATCGAAGTCCTTCGCTCGCCGCCCTGCCGCTCGGGTTGTTCGGCGCCAGCACCGGCGCCGCAGCCGCACTAGTGGCCGCCGCCGCCCGTCCTGAGCGCGTCTTCGCAGTCGTCTCGCGCGGCGGCCGGCCGGACCTTGCCGGAAACGCCCTTCCTCGTGTCGGCGCGCCGACGCTCCTGATCGTCGGCGGCGCCGACACGGAAGTCCTGGCGCTGAATCAGCGCGCGCTTAGCCACCTCACCGACCCGAGCGAACTCGCGGTCGTGCCGGGCGCCACCCACCTGTTCGAAGAGCGCGGCGCCCTCGAGCGCGTGTCCGAACTGGCCGGGAACTGGTTCATCGCCCACTTGCCGGGCGGCGTGGAGAGCCAACCGCGGTCGAGCAAGGGAAGATCAGCATGATGGATCGCCTCCATCGCCCAGGTTGCGGCCGCCGTGCCGGACCCCGTTCGACGCGATGGCACGCTCGTTCGCCAAGACGTGTGGAAGGCATGCGGTGCTGGTGGCCGGTTGTTCAGGCTGTCGGCGATAGCTTCGTTGTGAATCTGCGTCCCAACTGCAAGGCAGGCAATTAGCGGATCGCTTTGCGGCTTACGCTAATGATCCAGATGCAATGGTT
>PLZH01000132.1 GCA_003152055.1 Burkholderiales bacterium | reverse complement strand
GTTGGCCGCGTTGTTGCCGGTCAGCGTGATGGCGCCGCCGCCGGCGGCCAGAGTCGTCGCACCGGTGATCGAGACTCCGGCGCCCGCCGTTGTCACCGAGATCGGCCCGTTCAGCATGACCGTCGTCCCCTTGAGGGTGACGCCGCCGCTGGCCGTAAGCGTTCCGACCGATACCGTTCCAACGCCGAACACCGTCGAGTCGATGAGCAGCGACCCGTTCGTCACTTTGAGCGTGTTATCGCTCGCCATCGTGAAGCCACCGGCGCCCGACTTGAACGATGCCGAGCCGCCTCCGGTGTCAAGGGTCAGCGTTTTTGTAGTCACGACGTTCGTGACGAGGTCGTTGATCGTGATCGAGTTGCTTGCCGACAGGTCGATGCTGTTCGTCAGCGCGATCGATTCGACCTTTGCCGAGCTCAGCGTCATCGTCGCCGCCGCGCTGTCGGTCTGCTTGATGAGGCCGGCGGCATCGCCGACGGTCGGCACGTCGGCGTCAAGCTGGGTGTCGTCGGCCGCGCCGATCGGCGAATCGATGATCGTGATGTCGGTCGGATCGAGCAGCAACGTGCCGCGCTTGCCTCGAGGCGCTAGCGTCGAGACGTCGCCGCGAAAGACGAGGCTGTCCTTGCCCGAGACCTCGACGTAGCCGCCGTCGCCGCCCTGCCTTCCGCCCTCAGCCGAGATGGTTCCGTAGTAGCGCGTCGTGTTGTCGGCCCAGACCACGACCCTGCCGCCGGCGCCATTGTCGATGCCATCGGCACGAAGCTGCGCGGTCGGCGCGACGCCCGTGTATTCGGCGTTCCGAACATCGGCATTGGCGCCGTGGAAATCGCCGCCGATGCGGATCAGCCCGCCGCCCGCTCTGCCCGAGACGTCGACGAGCGCACCGTTGTCGATGAGCACGCGTTGCCCGAGGACGGTCGCCTCACCGCCGTGTTCGCCGGCGGCTGTTCCGGTGGCGTCGATTCTTCCCGAAACCACGGTGACGCCCTCGCTGCCACCGTCGATGACGATCCTTCCTTCGCGCGTGCCGATCGTCTTCGCCTGGACGACGCCGGCCATGTTGAGCACGGTGTCGGCGAAGGCGCCGCGTGCCTCGGCCCGCATCTCGACAGTGCCGCCATCGGCCTGGATGCGGCCGAGCTGTTGCAGCCGGTTCTTCGCTTCGGTGGCGTTCGCCTGGAAGAAGATCAGGCCGTCGCCTTCGACGTCGATCGAGACCGAGTTCGCCGCCACCATGCCGACGCGGCCGCCGTTGGCGACGATCGTTCCGGTGTTCGTGACGCTTGGGCCGGCCAGTACGACCAGGCCGCCCGGCGCCAAGATCGTGCCCTCGTTGCGGACTTCGCCGCGCGGCGCCGGTGCTGTCGGATCGACCGAGGCGAGGCTGTAGTTGCCGGCGAGAAAGTCGCTGTTCGCGATCGAAAGCGACGAAACGACCAGACCACCGACATCGACGCGCGCGCCGGCGCCGAAGACGACGCCATACGGATTGACGAGAAATATCTTCCCGTTGGAAGACATCTGGCCGAGGATGTTCGACGGGTCGTAGCCGGTGACGCGGTTAAGGGTCACCGAGCTGCTCGAAGGCTGATAGAAGCGCACTTTCTCTCCGGCCGCGATCGAGAAGCTCTGCCAGTTGATGATCGCCTTGTCGCTCGTTTGCTGAATGAGCTCGACGTTGGTCGTCGGCGTGCCGATCGTCGCGTTGCCGGCGACGACCGCGCCGCCTTGCGGCAGCGCCAGGGCCGCCGCCGACATCGCCATGCATACCGCGAAGCTGAGAGGACGCAACGCGAAGCGCGGGGCGGTTGCGGAGCGGGCGGTCATCTTGGGGCGGGTCTTCATGCGGCACTCACTCGATGTGGCTTTATCGCGAATGAATCGAGGCCGCACATACCGGGCGGCGGCGATGTCAGAACGACTTGTTGGCGACGAGGTAGATCCGGGGCTTCTTCACGACGGGGTCGTTCACCGCCTGGCCGCTGATCGGCCACGCGAGCGACAGGCGCGCCGAGAAGTCGCGAGGCCGGTCCCAGACGGCACCGATGCCCAAACCCGTGAGCGTCGAGCGGTTGACGAAGTCCGGATTGGCGACGATGGTGCTCGTCGGGTCGTGGCGGAAGCGGATCGTGCCGACGTCGTAGAAGGTCGAGAAAACGAGTTCGCGCGAGATGCGACCGAACCACGCTTCCGGCGGCAGATAGCGCAGCTCGACCGAAGCGACGAAGCCCGAATCGCCGGTCCCCTCGCCTGGCGCGAAGGCGCGTACGCGATCGGGGCCGCCGAGCTCGAACTGCTCGGTGCTGTCGAGGTTGTCGACCGCGTACTGGCCCTTCAGGCTCGTCAGCAGGAGCAGCCGATTGCTGAGGAGGTTCTGCAGGCGCGAAAGGTTGAGGCGTCCAAGCGTGTAATTCGGCGGGTTGTCGTTGAGGCTGCCCTGCTGCAGCGACAGCTTGCCGTGCAGCGCGACGAACTCGTAGGTGTTGACGGCACCGGTCAGCAGATCGTCGCGGGCGTCGCCGGAGACGGAAAGCTGCAGGTCGGTCGTCGTCTTCTTCTGCGTCGCCCCGAAGAGCACGTCGTTGAAGTGCTTCGAATCGGCCGAGACGAGCGCGAACAGGTTCAGGTTTCGCGATCGGACGACCGGATAGAGGCCGTATGCGGTGATCGCCGTCGCGTCGCCGCTCAGCTCGGTGCCGTCGAGCAGGTCGGCGTCGAGCTTGTAGTGCACGTAGGAGGTCGAGAGGCCGACCTTGAGGCCGTCGGAGCCGACCGGCAGGGTGTAGCCGGCAAGCGCGAACTCGAGGCCGCGCGTAAAGGACGAAAGCGCGTTCACCACGAGCCCGTCGCCGCGGCCGAACGGGCTCGCGACGTTGACGAGCGCGCTGCCGCGCAGGACACCGGAATAGCGCGAGCCGAGGGAATCGACCTCGACGCGGCCGGCCAGGCGGTCCTCCGGTTGCGCCGTGACGACGAGCGACGCCGTGCCGGGCTTGCGGCCGGCCTTGACCTCGAAGCGCGCCGTGATGCCACGAAGATCGTTGATGAGAAAGACGATGCGCTCGACGTCGCGCACGCGCAGGATGTCGCCCGGCTTGAGGCGCGACAGATACGCTTCGACGACCGAGCGGTCGATCGGCATCTTGTCGGGCCAGTTGAGGATGACCTCATCGAGCCGACCTTCGAGGACGGCGATGCGGATCACGCCGTTCGTCGGTGTCTGCTCGGGCAGGTAGGCGTAGCCGAGATAGAAGCCGAGCTCGCGCTGCAGAAAGCGCGTCACCGCGGTTGTGGCGTTGACGAGATCCTCGTAGCTGCGGGCGTTGCCCGTGAAAGACTTCGTCAGCGCCGGAAGTGCGGCGCGCAGCGCCGCGGGGGCACTGTCGTCGACGACGTAGGCCGTGACATCGATGGTCAGCTCGTCGCTCGGCTTGCCGAGCTCGCGCAGCACCGGTGCCTGGGGCACGGTTGCCGAGTTGGAGGTCGGCGGCAGGGCACGCTGTAGCAGTTCCGCCGGCTGCGGCACCGAACCCGGAGGCGGCGTCACCGTGGGGGGTGTCGCCGATTGCCCCTGGCTCGTGAGCGCGACGAAGGACAACGCGGCGGCGGCGATGCCGGACCGCAGCTGAAAAGAAAGACTCAAAGGTCACCTCGACAACGTGGTCCGGTCTGACGCCGGCGCGTTTGCGGAGCGTAACCTGTCGTGACTTTCTTGCACATCCCCACTAAGACTTAGCGCGTCGGCTTGACGCCCCCTGATGCGCGCTATACAACCTCGGGCCACAGCGGAGCCGCCGGGGCGGCCGCTCCGAAGAGAACAAAACGATGGACGACAGCACGGGCGGCGGAGGTGGTGTTGCGGGTTCGCCTGCGCGGCCGACCATCGTCGACACGTGGCTGCAGCCGCTCGCCGACAGCGCCTGCGGCGAGAACCTCGAATACGACGACGAGTTTCGCGAGATGGAGAAGGCGGCGGTCGGCCGTCCTCCCAGCCAGTTCGAGGCCGAGGGGGTCGCGCCGGACTGGCGAGCCGTTCTCGGTCATTCGCAAAGTCTGTTCGATCGCACGCGCGACCTGCGGGTCGCCATCTACTGGAGCCGTGCGCGGATTCACCTCGAAGGCGCGGCAACGCTGCCCGAAGGCTTGCGCCTCATCGAGGGGCTTCTGGCCCGTTTCTGGGACGATCTGCACCCGCTTCCGGACGACGGCGACGCCTACGCGCGGGTCAACGCGCTGAACGACATGTGCAGCCTCGCGGGCATGCTCGGCGACCTGCGCGAATCGATAATCCTCGACGATCGCTCGGTCGGCGAACTGCGCGGCCGCGACGTCGAGATCGCGCTCGGCGCGCTCGAGCCGCGCTCGGTGGATACGGCGTTCGGCCGCTCGACGGTCGAGCAGATGCTACGCGACGGGGCTGCATCCGATCCGGCGCTGCGCGGGTTCCCGCCAGCGGCACTGGCCAAGGTCGCCGAGCTGCAGCAGTTGATGCGCGATCGCGTCGGCTACGCGGCGGCGCCCGAGCTGCAGCCGCTCATCTCCGTGCTCTCGGGCATCCGCGACGTGATGCCCGGCGCCGACGACGGTGAACGCGGCGCTGCGACCGAAGGCGAGGCCGGCGGGGAGGGCGACCGAGACGCCGCGCCCCGGCGTGGCGGATCGCGGGCCGGGCTGAGCGGCGCGATCGAATCGCGCAACGACGCCTTGCGGGCGATCGACATGGTCTGCGAGTATCTGGAACGCACCGAGCCGACCAACCCGGCGCAGCTCTTGCTCCGTCGTGCGCGCCGGCTCGTCAACAAGAATTTCGTCGAGCTGGTGCGCGAGCTTGCGCCTGAATCGCTGAACGAGGTCGCGCGGGTCATGGGGCTTTCCGCTGAGGAACTTTCCGCCCTCCAGGCACGGGAATGATGGCAAGATAAGTGGTTTCGCGCCGGCTGCGCCGGTGTGACCGAGGCAAGGTATCTCACGAGGAGTCAGCCATGGGCAGCAGTCAGAAATTCATCGCGCGCAACCGCGCTCCCCGCGTCCAGATCGAATACGACGTAGAGCTCTACGGGGCGCAGAAGAAGGTGCAATTGCCCTTTGTCATGGGCGTCATGTCCGATCTTTCGGGCAAGCCCGAGGAGGCGCTGCCGGCCGTCGCCGACCGCAAGTTCCTCGAGGTCGACGTCGACAACTTCGACGCGCGCATGAAGTCGATGAAACCGCGCGTCGCCTTCCAGGTCGAAAACACGCTCACCGGGGAAGGCAGCTTGCCGGTCGACATCACCTTCGAGAGCATGGACGACTTCTCGCCGGCCGCTGTCGCGCGCAAGGTTGACGGCCTCAACAAGCTGCTCGAGGCGCGCACGCAGCTGTCCAATCTCATCACCTACATGGACGGCAAGACCGGTGCCGAGGAGTTGATCTCCAAGGTCCTCGCCGATCCGGCGCTCCTCAGCACACTGACCGCGGAAGCCAAGCCGCAAGAGTGATCGACCAGACCTTTCTACCGGAGCTACTCTGATGGCTGAACTCGAAAAGCAAGGCTCGGCGCTCGCCGGCATGACACTCGAAGGCAACGACTTCGCGGCGTTGCTGAAGAAGGAATTCAAGCCCAAGACCGACGAGGCGAAGAGCGCCGTCGAGCAGGCGGTGCAGACGCTGGCGCAGCAGGCGTTGTCGAACACCAAGATCATCAGCGGCGACGCGGTGCGCTCGATCGAGGCGATGATCGCCGCGCTCGACAAGAAGCTGACCGAGCAGGTCAACAAGATCATCCACCATGAGGACTTCCAGAAGCTGGAGTCGGCGTGGCGCGGCCTGCACTATCTGGTCAACAACACCGAGACCGACGAGCAGCTCAAGATCCGCGTGCTCAACGTGTCGAAGGCCGATCTCGGCAAGACGCTCAAGCGCTTCAAGGGCACGGCCTGGGACCAGTCGCCGCTGTTCAAGAAGCTCTACGAAGAGGAATACGGCCAGTTCGGCGGCGAGCCCTACGGCGCGCTCGTCGGCGACTATCACTTCGACCACACGCCTCCGGACGTCGAGCTGCTGACCGAGATGTCGAAGCTCGCGGCGTCGGCGCATGCGCCTTTCATCACCGGATCCAGCCCGTCGGTGATGCAGATGGAATCCTGGCAGGAGCTCGCCAATCCGCGCGACCTGACCAAGATCTTCACGACGCCGGAATACGCAGCCTGGCGGTCGCTGCGCGAATCGGAGGACGCCCGCTACCTCGCGATGTGCATGCCGCGCTTTCTGGCGCGCCTGCCTTACGGCGCGAAGACCAGCCCGGTCGACGAGTTCGATTTCGAGGAAGACACGGCCGACGCGACGCATACCAAATACAGCTGGGCGAACGCCGCCTATGCGATGGCGGTGAACGTCAATCGCTCGTTCAAGACGTATGGCTGGTGCTCGCGGATTCGCGGCATCGAGTCGGGCGGCGCCGTCGAGAACCTGCCGACGCACAGCTTCCCGTCGGACGACGGCGGCGTCGACATGAAGTGCCCGACCGAAATCGCGATTTCGGACCGGCGCGAGGCCGAGCTTTCGAAGAACGGCTTTCTGGCGATGATTCACCGCAAAAACTCCGACTTCGCGGCCTTCATCAGTGGCCAGTCGCTGCAGAAGCCCCAGGAATACGACGACCCCGACGCAACGGCCAACGCCGCGCTTGCCGCGCGCTTGCCGTATCTGTTCGCCTGCAATCGCTTTGCCCACTACCTGAAGTGCATCGTTCGCGACAAGGTCGGCTCGTTCCGTTCCCGCGAATCGATGCAGGACTGGCTCAACGAGTGGATCCTCAATTACGTCGACGGCGACCCGCTGAATTCGAGCGAGGAAACCAAGTCGAAGCGGCCGCTCGCGGCGGCGCAGGTCGAGGTCGAGGAGGTCGAGGGCGCGCCTGGCTACTACCAGTCGAAGTTCTATCTCAAACCGCATTACCAGCTCGAAGGCCTGACGGTGTCTTTGCGCTTGGTCTCCAAGCTACCGTCGGAAAAGACGGCTTAGGCCTTTCGCATCAACCAGGGGAGTTAGAACATGGCAGTCAATGCATTCGTCACCTTCTTCGACAAGGCCGACGGCGAGTCGCTTCAGAAGGGCAAGGAAAAGTGGATCGAGATCCAGGGCTGGGACTGGGAAATCGAAGCGGAGTCGAGTTGGACCAAGGGCGGCGGCGCCAGCGTTGGCAAGGCCAATCCCGGCAAGATGAATTTCGAGCACTACTTCGACACCTCGTCGACGGTCATCATGGGCTACATCTGCACGGGCAAGAACTTCCCCAAGATGCAGCTCGAAATGATGAAGACCACCGGCAAGGGCAGCCCGGAAACCTACTTCACGATGAAGATGGAAGGCTCCTACATCACCAAGGTGACGAACACCGGCTCGGAAGAAGGCAACGTCGTGCAGAAGGTCGAGTTCGTCTTCAAGACCGTGACGATCGAATACAAGCCGCAGGACAACAAGACCGGCTCGCTGATGGCCGCCAAGATCTTCAACTGGGACATCATGGCCAACACGGCGTCGCCGTCGGCCTGAAGATCATGCCACGGCGTTGACGCTTGTCGGCGCCCGGCTTGTCGTTCCCGGCGCAGGCGCGAGTCGGTGAGGTATGCACCGAGCATGTGCAGCGCTCGCTGGCCTGACTTTGCAGGTTTAAAGACATGGCTTGGTCCAACATCTTTTTGCAGCTGATCACCGAGACCGGGCCGGTCCTCGGCGAGGGTTGGCTCGAAGGGTGGGAGACCTCGATCGAGCTGGAGAGCTTCGACTGGGGCTGCGAATACAAGCAATCTCATGACAAGGCTGCATCCGGATTTGGTGCTGCAGCGGCTTCAAGCTTGACATCGGCGCTCGGTCTCGTCGAGAAAAACTTCAAGATGAAGCCGCTGACGATCAAGAAGCGGTTCGATATCGCTTCGTCGCAGATTCATTATTGCATCGACAGAAACCTGAAGGTCTTCTCGGCGTCGATCGTCGTGCTGTACATCCGGCACGGCGGTCAATTCGTCCACCGGCCGGGCTTCACTCTGCTCGCAACCGATGGCTACTTCAACAAGGTCGATTTGGAAATGGTCCAGCGAGGCCATGCCGTCGAGGTGATGGAAGCCGTCGAGCTCGAATTCAAGTCGATCGTCGTGACGTACATGAAGCGCGTCGGCAAAGAGACCACGCCGACGGTTCCGTTCACGTACACCGCTCCGAGCTGAACCAGGGGCCGTCGCATGTCCGATTCCGTCGCCGAAGCCTATCTGCTGATCCTGCGCCCATCGATGGTTCCGGTGCTCGGGGAAGCCGTGCCGTTTCCGTTCGAGGGCCAGATCGAAATCGACGAATGGAGCTGGAGCCTGGAGAACGACGAGTTCGCCAAGAAGAAGAAGGGGCGCGACAAGCAGCGCGACGAGGAAAAGGAAGAATTGCAAATGCTCGCTGACGCCGCCGACGACGATTCCGACGAGGCCCACGCGCAGGCGCTGCTCGGCCTGAAGAGCTTGCCCAGCCAGATCAGCGCCATTCAAAGGCGCAAAGACCTGTCGGAGGCGGAGCGCGGCAAGAGAATTCGCAAGCTGATCGATGAAGCGGCCGAGAAAGGGGAGACGGCCGAACAGGAGGCCGAAAAGAAGAAGCGGGACAAGAAAAAGGCCAACGACGACGATGACGACGAAGACCGCCTCAAGTTCACGTTCAAGAAAAACGTCGATGCCGCCTCCACGCAGTTGCTCAATTCGCTGAAATCGGGCGACCTCATGCCCCGGGCGATCATCACGTTGTTCCATCGCTCGAGCAACGCGCCGGTGAAGCTGGTGATCAAGTTCGAAAAGGTCAGGCTGAAGAGCTTCACCCTCTCGGTCGACTCGACCGAGACGATGTCCGACCTCAAGGAAGAGTGGACGGCGAACTACGAGTCGATGGAGTACAGCTATCAGAATCGACCGGCTGAGGGCGGCCTGAAGGGCGTGACCAAGGGAGCGGTTCGCGTCTTCAAGAAGAAGGACGCTAGCTTCATCTGACAGCGAGCAGACGGGCCTTCCATCATGAGCGCACTGACCAACTACCGAGATATCAGCACCAACCCCGGCGAGGTCGGTGCCGGCTTTCAATTCGAGTTCGTGTGCGAGAGCTGCGGCGACACTTGGAAGTCGCCATTCAAGCCCTATCGTGCCGGGCAGGCCGCGGGCTTGTTCCGGCGCTTCGGCTACATCTTCAACGAGTTCGCGAAGATCAGCGCCGTCAGCGACATCGTCTTCAAGATCGGCCGGGCCAGCGGCACGACCATCGAATCGACAGGCGAAAAGCCCCGCGCTCAGGCCCTCGAAGAAGCGATGGCGCTGGCGCGCCAGCGCTACGAGCACTGCAGCAGTTGCCGGACGTGGGTCTGTGCCAACTGCTTCAACGAGTCGAGCGGCATGTGTGTCAAGTGCGAGCGCCAGGGCGGCAGTCACACACAGAACGGCGGGGCGAGTGCCGCGTCGGCCTCGGCGATGGCATGCCCGAATTGCCAGACCCCTTCGCAAGGCGGGCGGTTCTGCCACGAGTGCGGCTTCGACATGGCCAGCACGCACAAGAGCTGCCCTTCGTGCGGAGTCACGATGCCGCGGCAAGCCCGCTTCTGCACCGATTGCGGTCACGGCTTCTAGGCGCGCTCGTCGTGTCTTTCAGCTGACTCGCCATGTCCGACGCCCGAGCCGATGCCGAAGCCGCGTTGCGTGCTGGCGACCCGCGCGCCGCGCTGCAGCATCTGACCAGCGCCGTGCGCGCCAAGCCGGCCGATGCGAAGCTGCGCATCTTCCTGGCCCAGTTGCTTTGCGTGCTCGGCCAATGGGAGCGCGCCCACACGCAGCTCAACGTCGTCGCCGACATGGACGCCGAGACCGTGGCCATGCGCGAAACCGTCGGCCATGCGATCCGTTGCGAGCTGATGCGAGCCAAGGTCTTCGCCGGCAACCGCACGCCGATGGTTTTCGGTCAGCCTGACGAATGGCTTGCGTTGCTGATCGAATCGCTCCTGCAAAAAGGCCAAGGCAACGTGGCGATGGCCGACGAACTCGCCGCGCGCGCGTTCGATGCCGCTCCCGAATGCAGCGGCAAGATCGACGGCGAAGCGTTTGCCTGGCTCGCCGACGCCGACTCGCGGCTCGGCCCGGTGCTCGAAGCTTGCGTCAACGGCCGCTACTACTGGATACCGCTGTCGCGGCTGTCGCGAGTCGAGCTCGACGCGCCGGAAGACCTGCGCGATTGCGTCTGGACTCCTGCCAACTTCATGTTCTCCAACGGCGGCGAGACGGTCGCCTTGATCCCCACCCGCTACCCCGGCTCCGAGTCGAGCGAAGACGGCGCCATCTGCCTGGCGCGCAAGACCGAGTGGCTCGACGCCGGCAACGACCGCTGGCTCGGCCTCGGCCAGCGCGTGTTCGCGACCGACGCCGGTGACCATGCAATCATGAGCGTGCGCACGATCGAGCTGGACGAAGTGCCTGCCGCTGCCGAGGCGGCGTAGTGGCCAGTCTGACGTCGCAGGAGCGGCTGCAACCCTCCTTGCTCGATCGACTCACCGACGCCGAGCCGGCCTCGTCGCGCGAAGCCATCGATGCAAGGGTTCTGAGCAAGCAGCAGCTGCGCGCGGCCGTGTTGCGCGACCTGTCGTGGCTGTTCAACACCGCGCGCGCCGAACCGGATCCGTTTCGCGGCGATCCCGACGACGTGGCGATCTGGAAGGACGCGCCGCAGGCCCGCAACTCGGTGCTCAACTACGGCATCCCCGCGCTCTCGGGCATCACGATCTCGCGCCTGCAATTCGGCGCGCTCGAAAACGCCATCCGGCAAGCGATCGTCCAGTTCGAGCCGCGCATCGATCCGAAGACGCTGGCCGTGCAGGTCAATCGCGACGCCGGGTTCAGCGTGGAGCACAACAGCCTGCGGCTGATCATCCGCGGCCACATGTGGAACCAGCCCGTGCCGCTCGAGCTGCTCCTGTCGGCCGATGTCGATGTCGAAACCGGCATGGCCGCGGTGCGCGACATGCGGGGCTAGGAGCGGGCGCCCATGAGACCGTCGCTGTCCTTTCTTGCCTCGCGCTCTCACGGAGCTGCAGCGTTTCTCGGGCGGCTCGGCCGGCGCTGACATGGACCCTCGCCTCCTTCGCTACTACAACCAGGAGCTGCGCTACCTGCGCGAGATGGGTGGCGAATTCGCTCGCGAATTTCCGAAGATCGCCGGCCGGCTCGGGATGGAAGGCATGGAGGTCGCCGACCCTTACGTCGAGCGATTGATCGAAGGCGCGGCTTTCCTCGCGGCGCGTGTCCAGCTCAAGCAGGACGCCGAATATCCGCAGCTCTCGCAGCGGCTGCTCGAGATGGTCTGCCCGAACCTCGCGGCGCCGGTGCCGTCGATGCTCGTTGCGCGCATCAAGCCGGCCAACGATCCCAACCTCATCAATGGCTTTCGGATCGCCCGCGGCAGCGCGCTGATCGGGCCGGAGACGGCGATGAGCCGCACCCGCTGCGAGTTCCGCACTGCGCACGACGTGGTCCTGACGCCGATCAGGGTCGTCGGCGCCGAATACTTCCTGAATGCGTCCGATCTCGCCATGTCCAACCTGCCGCTGCCCGAGCGGCCGCGCAGCGGCGTTCGCCTGAAGCTGGAGCTGCCGGCGGGTCTGTCGTTCGCGCAGCTCAAGCTGGGAGCGCTGCGCTTCTACATCGGCGGCCTCACCGACGTGGCTTTGCGCTTGCACGAGCTGGTCACGGGCGGCTGCGTCGGCGTTCTCGCGGGCGCTCCCAGTCGCGGCAACGACTCGAGCCGGCAGTTTCTCGGTGCCAGCCAGGTGCGCGGGGCCGGTTTCGGCGACGAGGAAGCAATGCTGCCCGTGACGCTTCGCGGCCTCGCGGGCACGCGCCTGATGCAGGAGTACTTCGCGTTTGCGCAGCGCTTCCTGTTCTTCGACATCGGCGGTCTCGGCGCGGCCTTCGCGCAAACCAGCGGCTATGCGCTCGAGATCGTCCTGCTCTTCAACCGCTATGTCGCGTCGCTCGAGGGCGCCGTCGAGCCCGACAACTTCCAGCTTCACTGCGTGCCGGCGATCAATCTCTTCGAGCGCCGAGCCGATCGCCTGCAGCTCGACGAAGGCGCGACGGCCTACCACCTCGTGCCCGAGCGAACCGCGTCGCTCGACTACGAAGTCTTCGACATCCTGAGCGTCAAGGGCTTTCGCGAAGACAGCGAAGAGCAGACGTTCCTGCCGCTTTTCGCCGCGCCGCAGGCCGAGCCCGCAGGCGACCGCGCCTACTACAGCGCCGCGCGCGAGCCGCGCCTGCCGTCGGAGCGCGGCAAGCGCGAAGGGCCGCGTTCCGCTTACGTCGGCACCGAAACCTTCTTGTCGCTCGTCGACTCGCGGGAGGTGCCGTTTCGCGGCACCTTGCGCCAGCTCGCGGTGCAGGTTCGCTGCACCAACCGCGATCTGCCGCTGTTCATGCCGACGGGCCAGGCGGGCGGCGAGCTGAGCCTCAACGCCAGCGCGCCGATCGAGTCGATCTCGATCACGGCCGGCCCGTCGCGCCCGCAGAGTGCCTTGCGCGAAGGCGGCGTCGCCTGGCGATTGATCGGCCTGCTCTCGCTCAACTACCTGTCGCTCCTCGACAGCGATCCGGAGAACGGCGCGCTCACCTTGCGCGAGATCCTGAGCCTTTTCTCGGCCAGCGCCGACGCCGGCCTGAAGCGGCAGATCGAGGGCGTTCGCTCGGTCGCCGTCAAGCCGGTCGTGCGCCGCCACCCCGTGGCCGGGCCGATCGCCTTCAGCCGGGGGCTCCAGGTGAAGGTCACGGTCGACGACCTGTCGTTCGAGGGCGGCAGCGCGGCACTGCTCGTTTCGGTGCTGCACCAGTATTTCTCGCGCCACGTCTCGATGAACAGCTTCGTGCAAACCGTGCTGGCCTCGATGACGCGTGGCGACGTGATGAGCTGGGCGCCGCGCCTGGGCGCGAGGGCGGTGCTGTGACGTTGCCCGCAGCGGCCGGAGAGGGCGACGACGTGGCCGCCGAACGCGCGGCCCTCTTCGGCGCGATCGAGCGGCGCGCCTCGAGCTTCGATCTCTTCCAGGCCATGCGGCGTGTCGAGAACGTCTTCCTCGACAAGCCGCGACTGGGCGATGCAATGCGGCCTGGCGACGAGCCGATCCGGTTCGCGCAGGATGCGTCGCTGATCTTCGCGCCGGCGCCGCTTGCCGGGCTCGAGCGCTCAGAAGGCAAGCCGCCACGCCTGGTGCAGCGCGTCTTCGGCTTCCTGGGCCCGAACGGCGCCTTGCCCATTCATCTCACGGAATACGCGCGCGAGCGCCAGTACTACAACAACGATCCGACCTTCACGCGCTTTCTCGACACGCTGCTGCATCGCTTCGGCTTGTTCTTCTATCGCGCCTGGGCCCGGGCGCAGCCGGTGGTCGGGCTCGACCGGCCGGCCGACGCCCCGGTGGTGCGCCACGTCGGCGCGCTGATCGGCATCGTCGAACGCTCGGCGCGCGACCGCGACGCTCTCGGCGATTTTCCCAAGCTCTTCTTTGCCGGTCGCCTGGCCCGGTCGGTGCGCGACGCCGACGGGCTCGAGGCCTGGCTCGCGCTGCAGTTCGATGTTCCCGTGCACGTCGCCCAGTTCCAGGGCCACTGGATGCCGCTCGGCCGGGCCGAGCGATCGCGCCTGCAACGCGACGGCCAGCCGGCGCTCGGGCGCGGCGCCGTGCTCGGCCGCACCGTGTGGGACGTGCAGCACAAGTTTCGCATCGTCATCGGCCCTCTCGGCTGGCAGCGCTTCGCGTCACTGCTGCCGGGAAGCCACGCCCTCGAGCAGCTGCGTGCGCTGGTGCGCCAGTACGTGGGCTTCGAATTCGCCTGGGACCTGCGGCTGATCCTGAGGCGGGAAGACGTGCCATCGTGGAAACTCGAGGCTCGGCGCGATGCCGCCACAGGCCGGCTCGGGCGAACCGCGTGGCTCAACGGCGGCAAACGCTTCGGCCGCGACCACGATGCCGACGATCTGGTGATGACCGTCGAGAGCATCCGCAGCCCGGCGGCGTCGGCCGCGGCCGGATGATGCGGTCGTCGCACCGACCGCAATGACAACGAGAGGACAGGTCCATGAGTGAAATCAGTCGGGTTGCACTGTTCGGAAAGCTCAATCCGCTCGTCTACAAGACGATCGAAGGCGCCACCGTCTTCTGCAAGCTACGCGGCAACCCCTACGTCGAACTGGTGCACTGGCTGACGCAGCTGCTCGAGAACAATGCGTCAGACATCCACGTCATCGTTCGCCACTACGCGCTCGACGCGGCGGCGCTGGCGCGCGACGTCACCACGGCGCTCGACCGGCTGCCGCGCGGCTCGACGTCGCTCTCCGATTTCGCCGAGCACATTCCCGACTCGATCGAGCGCGCCTGGGTCTACGGCTCGCTGCAGTTCGGCGACGGCCAGGTCAGAAGCGGCTACCTGCTGCTCGGCATCCTGAAGACGCCGAGCCTGCGCAATGTGCTGCTCGCGATCTCTCGGCAGTTCGAGAAGATCAAGGCCGACGACCTCGCGGAAAATTTCGAATCGATCGTCGCCAAGAGCAGCGAGAACGGCCTGGGTCCGCAAGACGGGAGCGGTCTTTCCGGTGGCCAGCCCGGCGAGGTGTCCGGCGCGATGGCGCCGGCGGCGATGGGCAAGCAGGAGGCGATCAAGAAATACACGATCGACCTCACCGCCAAAGCCGAGAAGGGCGAGATGGACCCCGTGACCGGCCGCGACGAGGAGATCCGCCAGATCGTCGACATCCTGATGCGGCGCCGGCAGAACAACCCGATCCTGACCGGCGAAGCCGGCGTCGGCAAGACGGCGGTCGTCGAAGGCTTCGCGCAGAGACTCGCGCGCGGTGACGTGCCGCCGCAATTGCAGGGCGTTTCGCTGCTCTCGCTCGACCTCGGCCTGTTGCAGGCCGGCGCGTCGATGAAAGGCGAGTTCGAGCAGCGGCTGCGCCAGCTGATCGACGAAGTGCAGGCGAGCCCGAAGCCGATCATCCTCTTCATCGACGAGGTGCATACGCTGGTTGGCGCCGGCGGCGCGGCCGGCACCGGCGACGCGGCCAACCTGCTCAAGCCCGCACTGGCGCGCGGCACGCTGCGCACGATCGGCGCCACGACGTGGGCCGAATACAAGAAGCACATCGAGAAGGACCCGGCGCTGACTCGCCGATTCCAGGTCGTGCAGGTGTCCGAGCCCGACGAGCTGAAAGCGATCCTCATGCTGCGCGGCGTCGCAAGCGTGCTCGAGAAGCACCATCGCGTGCAGCTGCTCGACGAGGCGATCGAGTCGGCCGTCAAGCTCTCCCATCGCTACATTCCCGCGCGCCAGCTGCCCGACAAGGCGGTGAGCCTGCTCGATACGGCGTGCGCCCGCGTCGCCGTGAGCCAGCACGCGATTCCCGCCGAGGTCGAGGACTCGCGGCGGCGCATCGAGTCGATGGAGATCGAGCGGGCGATCATCGACCGCGAGTCGGCGGTGGGCGTCAACGTCGGCACGCGGCGCAGCGATGTCGACGACAAGCTCGGCAGCGAGCGCGACCGCCTGGCCGGTCTCGAGAAGCGCTGGCAGGACGAAAAGGCGATCGTCGATCGCGTGCTCGCGCTGCGCGCACAGCTGCGCGGCGACGACAAGCCGGTCGACAAGCCGGCCGCAAGCGAAAGTTCGGACGTCGCGCGGCCGGCGTCGTCGCCTGCCGAGGCCGCACCCGCCATCGATCGGCCGAAGCTGCTGGACGAGCTGCATGCAGAGCAGCAAAAGCTCGAGACGCTGCAGGGCGACTCGCCGTTGATCATGCCGTCGGTCGACGCGCAGGCGGTGGCGAGCGTTGTTGCCGACTGGACCGGCATTCCCGTCGGCCGGATGGTGAAGAACGAGCTGCAGGCGATCCTCAAGCTNNCCGATCGGCGTGTTCATGCTCTGCGGCACGTCGGGCGTCGGCAAGACCGAGACGGCGCTGGCGCTCGCCGAGGCGCTCTATGGCGGCGAGCAGAACGTCATCACCATCAACATGAGCGAGTTCCAGGAGGCGCACACCGTCTCGTCGCTGAAAGGCGCGCCGCCGGGCTACGTCGGCTACGGCGAAGGCGGCATCCTGACCGAGGCCGTGCGGCGCCGGCCATACAGCGTCGTTCTGCTCGACGAGGTGGAAAAGGCGCACCCCGACGTGCACGAGCTGTTCTTCCAGGTCTTCGACAAGGGCCGCATGGAAGACGGCGAAGGTCGCATGATCGACTTCAAGAACACGATCATCCTGCTCACGTCGAACGCCGGTTCCGAGCTGGTGATGAACATGTGCAAGGACCCGGAGCTGCTGCCCGACCCGGAGTCGCTCGCCACGGCGATGACCGAGCCGCTGCAGAAGATCTTCCCGCCGGCGCTGCTCGGCCGGCTGGTCGTGATTCCGTACTACCCCCTCTCGAACGAGATGCTCGGCCAGATCGTGCGGCTGCAGCTCGACCGGATCAAGAAACGCGTCGCCGAGAACCACAAGATCCCGTTCGAGTACAGCGACGATGCCGTCAAGCTCATCGTCAAGCGCTGCAACAACGCCGACTCGGGCGGGCGGATCATCGATTCGATCCTCACGAACACGGTGCTGCCGCGCGTATCGATCGAATACCTGTCGCGCACGGCAGAAGGCGGCGAGCTCAAGGCGATCCGTCTCGGCGTCGCCGACGAAGAGTTCAGCTACGCCTTCGAATAGAGCCACAACAAGGGAGACGCGGTCATGGCCATTCCAGGACTCAGCGCGGCAGACGAGCTCCTGTCGATCAAGACCGAGGAGGGCGACTTTCTGACGCTCGGAATGACCGGCCACGAACACCTGGGGCAGATGTTCGAGTACACGGTCGAGCTCGCGGGCAAGCTGAATCTGCTGGATCAGCCGAAGGACGTGAATCTGCAAAAGCTCATCGGCACGCGCGCCACCGTGACGATGAAGGTCACCGACGATGCGCGCTACTTCGATGGCTTCGTGACTCGCGCCACGCGAGGCCAGAAGCGCGGCCGCTACATCACCTACACGGTCACGCTGCAGCCCTGGCTCTGGTTTCTGACGCAGGCCAAGAACAGCCGCGTCTTCCAGGACAAGAGCGTCAAGGACATCGTCACCGAGGTCCTGAAGACCTACCGCACCGAATCGGACTGGCGGCTGGACTCGGCGTCGGCGTATCCGAAGCTCGACTACTGCGTGCAGCACAACGAGACCGATTTCAACTTCGTCAGCCGCCTTCTCGAAGAGGTGGGCATCTACTATTTCTTCGAGCACAAGAAGGGCAACCACACGATGGTGCTGATCGACTCGACGGGCAAGCACAAGAGCCGCGAAGACAGCGACGCGATCACCTGGGCCAACGCGATGAAGAGCTCGCCGACGATGACCGGCTGGCACGTGCAGCAGGAAGTGCGCAGCCTGAAGACGACGCTGACCGAATACGACTATCTCGCGCCGACGACGGCCATCAAGGGCGAGAAGGAAGCCGATCCGCCGCCGACGCCGGGCGGCGGCCTCGTCGGCAGCCTGATGGGCGCGGCGGGCGGCGGAAGCTGGAACAAGCTCGGCGACGCCGAGTGGTACGAACATCCGGCGCTCGTGGTGCAGAACAGCGCCAAGCCCGACGCGCAGTCGGCGTCGAGCGCCGTCTCGCAGCGGGCGACCGTGCGCATGGAGGAGCTCTTCGCGCTCTATTCGACCGGCAGCGGCACCACGAATGCGCGCGATCTCGGCACCGGCATGACCTTCGAGCTCGACGAGTCGCCGAACCACGACGACAAGGGGAAGTACCTCATGGTGGGCGGCGTCTATCGGCTCGACTTCGCCGACCACGAGGCCGTCGACGACCTGAAGGACGGTCGCAAGCACGAGGGCTATCGCTGCGAGGTCCTCGCCATGAGCCTCGGCGCACCGAACTACCGCTCGCCGCGCGTCGCCCGCAAGCCGGTCATTGCCGGGCCGCAGACGGCGATCGTCGTCGGCGCCTCCGGCAACGAGATCGAGACCGACAAGCACGGCCGCATCAAGGTCCAGTTCCACTGGGACCGCCTCGGAAAGAACGACGAAAACAGCTCGTGCTGGATTCGCGTCGCCCAGCCCTGGGCCGGCAAGGGCTACGGCATGTTCACGCTGCCGCGGGTCGGCCACGAGGTCGTCGTTCAGTTCCTCGACGGCGATCCGGACCGGCCGCTGGTCACCGGCTCGGTCTACAACAACGACAACATGGTCGCCTGGAAGATGCCTGACCACTCCACGCTCAGCGGCATCAAGACGCAGAGCAGCAAGGGCGGCTCGAACGACACCGCCAGCGAGTTGCGCTTCGAGGACAAGAAGGACAGCGAGTACATCTGGTTCCACGCCCAGAAGGACTTCTTCCGCACGATCGTTCACGACGCCTTCGACTACATCGGCAACAACGAGACGATCAAGGTCGAGCTGACGCGAAAGGAAGTGATCGGCGAGAACTGGTTCATGGACATCACGAAGGATGTGATGCACAACATGGGCAAGGACCTGCACGTCAAGGTCGCGGGCGACATCTTCTACACCGGCGGCGCTACTTATCAGGTCAAGCTCGAGAAGGATCTCAGTGCCAAGGTCGGCGGCGATCTCGGCCTCGACGTCGGCGGCAAGACGCAGCTGAAGTCGCAAGCCGACATCGTGCTCGAGTCCTCGACCGGCAAGCTATCGCTGAAGGCGGGAACCGGCGATCTCATGGCCGAAGGCATGACGATCAAGATCAAGGGCGCGACGACGGTGGCCATCGAAGGCGGCGTCTCGGTCTCGCTGAAAGCGGGCGGCTCGACGATCAATCTCGGTCCGGCCGGCGTCGACATCGTCGGTGCCATGGTCAACGTGAATTCGGGCGGCTCGGCCGGCTCGGCCGGCTCGGCGCTTTCGGCGAGTCCGACCGCGCCGACAGAGGCGAAGACCGAAGACACGATCTCGGCGGCGAAGAAGGACGACTACAAGAAAAACTTCGACGACCCGATCCCAAAGGACTCGTCGTCCTGACCGGCGAGTCCGTCCTTCGCCACGATGAGCACCGCGTTTTCGCCGGCCCAGCTGCGCGCCTCGCTCTGGGCCCGCGAGAACGGGCGTGTCCACGCCGTCATCGACGGCCTGGTGGTCCCGGGGATCGCGGACAAGTTGAAGGCCGCCGACGTGGCAGGGTGGGATTGCCTGCAGCGCGGCGCGCTGACGGCCGAGGCCGCAGAGCATGCCGCCTATGTGGCCGAGCTCAAGCCGGCGTCCGCCTTCACCGACTGGCTGCTCGACGAAGCGACGCCCACCTTTCCTGGCTGGGGTGTGTTGACGATCTCCGGCGCCGCGCTCCTGCAGATGCGCGAGCATTGCCGATCGATCGGCGAAGTCATCACGCCCGATGGCAACCGGCGCCGCTGGCGCTGGTACGACCCGGACGTTCTGCGCGCCGCCTTGCCGGCGCTGCTCGGCGGCCAGCTCGACGAAATTTTCGGCGCCGGTCAGGCGATCGTCATCGTCGAGCCCGAGTCCTGGACCTGGCTGGCGATGGAGCAGGGCGTGCTTTCGACCGATGTCCGTCCGCTGATGCGGGCCTCCCGGTGAGCTGCGACGTGGCGAGACGAACGTGCTGAGATTGTCCTGGGAGCAGTTCGATCGGCTCGAGCAGCTGACGCTCAAGCGGCACGCGGCGAGCATCAGCGGTGTCCTTGCCGAAACGTGGCCCGCACTCACCGAGCGGCTGCAGGATCGCTGGCCCGCCTTTGTCGAAGCTGCCGTTCAGCAGGGACGAAAGCATGGGCTCGTCGATGCCCGCGATCTCGCGCGCTATGCGAGCCTGTGGTGCATCTGGGGACCGGCTTTCGATGGCAAACCGGCGTTCGCGTGGGCTGCCGAGATCCTCGTCGATGCGCGGCGCGGCGCCGCGTTGAAGCTGCACCAGCTGGCCCATCGCACCTTCGAAGAGTTGCGTCAGATCGAGACCGCGGCCGCCAAGCCGGGCGCGGCCGCCATCGCGGGTCCGACGCTCACTCGCAGCCAGTTCGAGGCGGCGCTGGCCAAGGTCGATGCGCGTATCGGCCCGCTCGCCGCGGCACGCTCGGTATTCCCGGAAGTCGAGACTCGCGCCGCCATCAAGGCCTGCGACCTCGCAACCGTCGACATGATGATCGCGCAGTCCGACGACCTCCAGGACTATCGTTTCGCGACCAACGGCTGGCATCGTGCCGCCGTGCCGCGATCCAACGAGCCGCCGGCCAAGTGGACAGGCGCGCCCGAGTTGCCGGTCGAGCTGGCCGTGACAAGCCACGTACTACGCGGCGGACCGCCGGCTCGCCTCAACCTGCGTATCGAGACCCTGGCCGTCTGCGATCCTCGCGTCCATCCCGAAGTCATGCACCTCGGTGCCGCAGGCCGACTCGCCTGGAAGGGACGTGATGCGGCGCGACTTAGCCTGGCGCTCTATGCGCCGACGCCGCCGGCGATCGAGCCCGGTGCGGCAGCGCCGGGGATCGCGGCCGAGGCGCCGTTCGACGCACAGACGGTGCGGGTCTCGAGCTGCGGCCTGCGTGATACCGGTGCACCGTTCGGCGAAGTCGCGTTGCAGGTGAGGGTCTATCCGGCGACGCAATGGCTGACTGAAATTCGTCACGCGGCATGGCAGCCCATGCTCTGGCCGGCACCGGCAGAAGCGCCTGCTACCGCTTCCGGCGCGACGTGCAGGCTCGAAAGCGACGGCGTACCCGCCGATGCGACTTCCTGGCAACGTGCCTGGATCGGCCTCAACGGCGCGTTCCGCAAGGGGATGGAACGACTCTTCAACGAATGGGCTCGCGTCCTCGACGGCCAGGGCGCGCGCCTCGAGGTCGAAGCGTCGCCGCTGGTCGGTCAGGCGGGGCTCAGTTGGGGTTGGAAGCGCACGGCGCCGTCGACTGTCGTCATGCGCACGCATGGCGCGCTCGACCTGCTGGCGTTGTCGATCGACCTTCGCCTCTCAGGTGAGCTGGTCGACGGGCCGACGCATTCGCGCATCCGCATTCACTGCAAGGGACGCAGCGAGTTGCGCATGACGATCGCGCAACTGGGATCCGAGGCGCCGGAAGCTCAGGAGCTGAAGTCGGCGATGCGCACGTGGCGTTTCCCTTTCACGCTCGAGATCGAGCCGCTCGCCGGGGCCGAGCCGGCGACCCTCGGCGCCGCGGCCGTGCCGGTGCCGATCACCGGTGCGCTGGTCGGTGAATGCGGATTGCGAGTTCGTGCCGATGGTGCCGGGCAGCAATGGTTCTTCGCCCTGCGTGCCGAACCGGTGGACGTCGTGAGCGAAACCTCCGATCCGTTGCTGGGCGATGCGCGCCGTATGCACAAGATCTTTCCGGCGATGACCTTGGTCGAATGGAGCGCCGGCTAGTGGCCATGGAACGTCTCCTGATGCTAGAGCTTGCCGGCGGCGGCTGCGCCGTCGAGGCGCAACTGAACGGCATGCCGCTCGCCGCGCTTGGCCCGGCCGGCGGCAGCCGCAGCCTGGCAGTTCATGAATACACGCTGGCCGGGCGCAATCAGCTCTCGCTCGTGATCGCTCCGGCGCCTCCGGGAACGACGGTCCCGAGCCAGCCGCGCGTGGCCATCGGCGCGACCTGGGCACGAGCCCGGCTCGTGCTGGTTCGCCATGGCCAGTCGCCGGCCGACCCCGGGGCACGCGAGCTGGGCGTCGTCGAATGGGCGACGGCCGAAGGCAAGGCCTACGACGCGCCGTCGACGCAGAGCCGCGACGTCGATCTGCCGGTCAACTTTCCGCGCTGGCGCTGGCTCGATGCGCCGATCATCGGCCTCAACATTTCGGTGCAGCGTTCGGTCCTCGAGTTCCTCCAGCACATCGCCGTCGAACTCGGGCGTGGCAATCCCGATCCGCTCATTGCCGCGTCGAAGCTGCGCTTCGATGAGCTCGCGCTCGCGTATCAAACCGATGCGAATGCGGGCATGCAACGCTTTCGCGACCATCTGCAGCGGCTGTATGCTGCGAAAGCATTGAAGGTGCCGCCACCCATTGCCGCTGAACTGGTGCTGCGACCGCTCGTCGACGGCCGTCTGATCGAATGTCTGACGCCGACGGGCGGCCCCGCTTTGCGAACGCAGAACGAGGCGCCGGATCTCGGCGATCACGCGTGGCCGATCCGCGTCGCGATGGTCGAAGGGAAAATCTATGTGCTGCGTTGAACAGGCCGTCGCCGGACGACCGGGCGACGGCGCCGCGCCGGGAGAAAAGGTGTCGTGATCAGCATCAGCGTGACCTCGTACAACGGCGCCTCGACGGCTCCGTTATCCGGCCACTTTGACGAGTTGGGCGGCAACATCGGCCGCGCCGAGAACAATCAGCTCGTCCTTCCCGATCCGGAGCGAACGATCTCGCGAGTGCACGCGCAGGTCGTGTTCCGCAACGGGCGCTACGCGATCGTCGATCGCGGCAGCAATCCGATCTCGGTGAACGGGCGCCCGCTCGGCAACGGCCAGGAAGCATTCATCCAGCCGGGTGACGAGTTGCAGATCGGCGGCTACGCGATGCGCGTCGAAGCGGGCAGTGCGGCTGCAGGAGCGCCTGCAGCCGACCCCTTTGCTGATTTTCCTGGCCTCGCGTCGTCTGCGCCGATGGCCGGTCGCGCCCCGGCACCTGCAGCGCCATTCGCCGATCCGCTTGCCGGCTTTGGTGCGTCCCCGGGTGCAGCGCCACCGCCTCCGCCGTCGTTCGCACCGGCAGGCGCGTTCCCGCCGGCGCCGACCTCCGCCGGAGGCATTCCTGCCGACTGGGATCCGTTCGCGCCGGATGCGGCGGCGCCGGCGCCTGCCAACGATTTCGCGCGCTCGCTCGGCCAGCCGTCCGGTGCAGGCAACAACAACTTCGGCCTCGATGTCGGCGGCCGCGTCGAAGCGCTGATCCCCGAGTTCGGATCGGGTGGCGGCGGTGGCGACTCGCTCGATGCCTTGTTCGGTCTCGGGCCCGGGGGCGGTGGCAAGGATCCGCTCGCCGGCTCGGCGCTCAACCAGGCGGCTGCGCAGCCGAACATGGCGGCGCACGCCGACCCGCTGAAGTCGCTCAACAGCATGACGCGAGGCAGCGCTTCGGCGGCCGCCGATACTTCGTCCGAACTTTCGACGCCTTTCATGCTGCCGCCCATGGTGCCGAGTGCCGGTGCGGCCCGGCCGCAGCCAGCGCCGCCCCCGGCCTCCCATGTGCCGCCCGAGGTAGCTCCAGTGGCGACGATTCCACCGACGCAAAGCTTCACCTCGGGATTCGCCGGGCCGCCAGGCGCACCGGTGTCGAGAAGCGTGGCGCCGGCTCTGCCGCATGCGCCCGAAACCGCAGCGCCGCAGGGTTCGGTGCTTTCTTGGAACGATCCTTCCGGAGAGAGCCGCACGATCATCCGCCCGCGAGTGGCCAAGGGGGTGCTTGCGGCGGCGGGTCCGGGCGACATGCTTGATCTGTCGCTCGACTTCGGCGCTGCTGCGCCGGCCGCGCCCACTGCGCCAGTGCGCGTCGCGCCCGTCGCGCCGCCCCCCGCGGCCGCGCCGCCG
>PLZH01000116.1 GCA_003152055.1 Burkholderiales bacterium | reverse complement strand
GCTGCTTCTGAGCTACGAGCATCAGCCGGCGAACACGCCCTATCGCGCCACGCACGCCATCTACGTCCGCAGGCTCGCCGATCGTGCGTTCGACGCCGTCGACACGGTGCCCGACGTGCTGACGTCGCGGCTGCTCTCCGTACGTGCCTTCGACCCAGAGCACATGATGATCGCCGCCGATGTTTGCCAAGGCGATGGCACGCGCAAGCTCTTCGAAGGCTTTCTCGCCGACCCGAAGACGAGCTACCTCCAGGTGCACTACGCGCGACGCGGCTGCTACGCGGCGCGGGTCGAGCGCGCCTGACGGGGCAGGAGCGTTCCCTTTCGAAGCCGAATCTCCACCGCGACACGATCGATCGGGAAATCTCGCTCTCGGCTCCGGGCTCACGCCTCGTTGGACAAGACCGCTTGCATGTCCAGCACGACCGGATGATGATTGCGCCAGCGACGCGGGAGCGACTCTCACGGCCGCGACCGATGTTGTCTGCTGTGAAGCTCGAAGTCAGCCTGCTTCGAGAAGTCGAATGCCAGGAGGTTTTCGTGTCCAACCCTGAGTCCCTCGAGCGCTGCCGCCGCGACCTGCTCATCGCAGGCGGCGCATTGGTCCTTGCCGCGGCCCTGAGACCGCGGCGCGCCCTCGCGCAGGCGGTGGGCGGCGCCAAGCTGCGCGTCGGCGTCATCGGTTCGGGCCATATCGGCGGCACGATCGGCGGGTTATGGGTCAAGGCAGGCCATCCGGTGCTGTTCTCGTCGCGCCATCCCGACGAGCTCAAGGACTTCGTGGCGGGGCTCGGTCCGCTTGCCCGCTCCGGCACGGTGGCGCAGGCGATCGACTTCGGCGAGGCGATCCTCATCGCCGTGCCCTACGCGGCATTGCCGCAGCTTGGCCAGGATGACGGCGCCGCGCTGAACGGCAAGGTCGTGCTCGATGCCTGCAACGCCGTGAATGGGCGCGATGGGGCCATCGCGGACGAGGTCGAGCACAACGGCATCGGCGTCACCTCACGCAAGTACCTGCCCGGCACGCGTTTGGTACGCGCGTTCAACACGATGTCCTACATGATCTTGGCGCGTGAGGCGAACCGCCCCGCACCGAAGCTTGCGATTCCCATCGCCGGCGACGACGACGCAGCGGTGCAGGTGGCCGCGGGCCTGGTGCGCGATGCCGGCTTCGAGCCGGTGATCGTCGGCACGCTCGCCGACGCCCGCCGGTTCCAGCGCGGTGGTCCTGGCTACGGCCAGGCGGTGAGCGCGGTCGAACTCAAGCAGAAGCTGTCGTTGCCGCCATGACGTGGTTTCGACGCTGGCTGTGGCGGGCGGTGCCGGCCACGCCTGCGGAACGTGCGGCGGCGCTCTGGTCCTTCGCCTATTTCTTCGCCCTCCTGGCGGGCTATTACGTGCTGCGGCCCTTGCGTGACCAGATGGGCATCGCCGGTGGGGTCAAGGCGCTGCCATGGATGTTCACTGCAACCTTCGTGACGCTGCTGGTCGCGCAGCCACTCTACGGCGCGCTGGTGGCGAGGCTGCCGCGCGCCCGGTTCATCCCCATCGTCTATCACTTCTTCGTCGCCAATCTCGTGTTGTTCTGGCTGCTGCTGACGCTGGGCATCGAGCCGGTGATCGTGGCGCGCGTGTTCTTCGTCTGGGTCAGCGTGTTCAACCTCTTTGCGATCGCGGTGTTCTGGTCGTTCATGGCCGACCTCTTCAACAGCGAGCAGGGCAAGCGCCTGTTCGGCTTCATCGGCGCCGGCGGCACGGCCGGCGGCCTGCTCGGCCCGGTGATCACGATCGTCCTGTCGGTGCCGCTCGGCCCCGCCAACCTGCTGATTGCTGCGATCGTGTTTCTCGAAGTCGCCGTGTTCTGCGTGTACCGGCTCGAGCGCAGCGCCGGCGCACCGCAGGGCCCGCAACGCGACGAGCGCAGTGTCGGCGGCAGCGCCTTCGCCGCGCTGCCCGAGCTGATCCGCTCGCCGTATCTGCTCGGCGTCGGCGCGTGGGTCAGCCTGCTGTCGTTCGGCGCGACGATCCTCTATTTCGCGCAGGCCCATGTCGTGGCCGCGGCGGTCCATGGCGCCGGGGCCCAGACACGAATCTTCGCCAGCATCGACCTGGCGGTCGGGCTTCTGACCCTGGCGACGCAGGTCTTCGCCACCGGGCGGCTGCTCGAGCGATTCGGCACCGGTGTGGCGGCCGGCGCGCTGCCGGCGGTGTACGTCGTCGGCTTCGCGGCGCTGGCGCTGGCGCCCGGGCTTGTCGTCGTGATGGTGTTCCAGGTGGTGCAGCGCTGGATGAACTTCGCGCTCGCCAATCCGGCGCGCCAGGTGTTCTTCACCGTGGTCGCGCGAGAGGAGAAGTACAAGGCGAAAAACCTGATCGACGTGGTGATCTATCGAGGCTCCGACGCGCTGTACGGCTGGATGTTCGACAGCTTGCAGGCGCTCGGGCTGAAACTCGGTGTCATTGCGCTGTGCGCACTTCCGGTGGTGGCCGGATGGCTCGCGCTGTCGGCAGCGCTGGGGCGCACGCAGGAGCGCCGCGCTGCCCGTCTGGGCGCGCCGGCGCAAGGAGACCGACGATGACCCGTATCACCCGCCGCGAATTTGCCGCGCTCGCGGCCGCCGAGTTGCTGGCGCCTGCCGCCCACGCACAAACCAACGAGGCACCGCCCATCACGCGCGCCATCCCGAGCACGGGCGAGCGCCTGCCGGTGGTTGGCCTGGGCACGGCCAACGTGTTCGACGGCGACGACGAGCAGACCCGGCGTGCCGCGGCGCAGGTCGTCAAGGCGCTGGTGGACGCCGGCGGCCGGCTTGTCGATACCGCGTCGTCCTATGGAGATGCCGAGAGCGTGCTCGGCAGCGTCATTGCCACCGCCGGTTTGCGTGACAAGGTCTTCGTCGCCACCAAGCTCGAGGCGCTGGACGCAGCCGAGCTCGAGCGCTCGCTGGCGCGCCTCAAGACGGCGAAGATCGACCTGCTGCAGCTTCACAACGTGCGCGATCCTCGCCAATCATTGGCGCAACTCAGGGCGTGGAAGGAGCGGGGTCTGTGTCGCTACATCGGCATCACTTCCACCTCGCATCGCGATTTCGCCGCGATCGAAGCGGTGCTCGAACACGAGAAGCCGGACTTTGTGCAGATCGATTATTCGCTCGACGATCGCGCCGCGCAGGAGCGCGTCCTGCCGCTCGCAGCCGAGGTCAAGGCTGGCGTGCTGACGGCTCTGCCATTCGGTCGCGGCCGGCTGTTCCGCATGGTGCGTGGCAAGGAGATTCCCGATTGGGCGAAGGGCTACGCCGGCAGCTGGGCCCAGTTCTTTCTCAAGTATCTGCTCGCCGACGAGCGGGTCACCACGGTCATTCCAGGTACGTCCAACCCGGCGCATATGGCTGACAATCTTGGCGCCATGCGCGGCCGGCTCCCTGATCCGGACCAGCGCAAACGGATGGCAGCCTTCATCGACGGTTTGTAGCTGCAATATTCGTATGCGGGCGCAGCAACCATGGCGTGCTTGTAGGCCAGTCGCGCGAACCTTCGCGGCGCCTTCGCGACGATCCGGCGTGATAGCGTCCTTCGCTCGATGAACGATTGCATCCTGCTCACCGGCTTCGAGCCTTTCGGCGGCGAAAGCATCAATTCCTCGCAAGCCGTCGTTCGCGCCTTGCGCGACACGAACGTCGCCGGCCGCAACGTCGTCGTGAAGGCGCTGCCTTGCGAGTTCGGCAGCTGCCTGGCCGTGCTCGGGCAAGCGATCGAGCAATGCCGGCCCGCCCTCGTGCTGGCGCTCGGCCAGGCTGCCGGCCGCGCCGATCTTTCGCTCGAACGCGTCGCCATCAACGTCGACGATGCGAGCCTTCCCGACAACGCCGGCGCTTCGCCCGTCGACCTTGCGGTCGTTTCCGCAGGCCCGGCGGCCTACTTCTCGACGCTGCCGATCAAGGCTATGGTCGCGGCCTTGCGCGCGGCCGGGATACCGGCCTCGGTGTCGCAGAGCGCGGGCACCTACGTCTGCAACCACCTGTTCTATGGATTGCAGCATCGTCTGGCCGGCAGCGGCGTTCGCAGCGGCTTCCTGCATCTGCCACTGCTGCCCGAGCAGGCCGCGCATCGACCCGGGCAGCCGAGCATGGCCTTGCAGACGATGATCGACGGTGTCCGCATCGCGTTGGCCGCCGCCCTGGCGGCCGAGCGCGACCTGCGCGTGAGCGGCGGCGCCTTGTCCTGAGCGCAGCGCTGCGCGAGCGCGACGCAGCGAAAAGTTTCGTGAAGACAGCGGCGCTGCCGCTTCGAATTGCCGCGCTTTCACCCTCTTATCGAGCTGCCGTCGCGCCGCCAAGGCGTTGCAATGACGGGCGATGCAAGCCCTGGCCGAGCAACTCTTCTTCGACGGCAATCGTCANNACACGCCAACCTCGGCTGGCTGCTCGCCCGGCAAGCCGCGAGCGAAGAAGCCGACGCCTGCTACCGGCGCGCCCTGGCGCTGGCCGCGTCCGATGTGCAGATCCACCTCAACTACGGCGCCTTTCTCGCCGGCCTGAACCGCTTTCGCGAGGCCGAGGCGATCTACGTGCGCGCGGTCGGGCTCGAGCCGGGCTCTGCGTTCGTCTGGTCCAACCTCGGGGCGCTGTTTGCGCAGATGGGGCGCTTCGATGATGCCGAAGGCTGCTGCCGCATGAGCATGCGGCTGGATCCGAGCTATGCCAAGGCACGCATCAATCTCAGCTACCTGTGCCTGCGCCAGGGCCGCTTCGAAGAAGGCTGGGAACACTTCGAGTGGCGTACCTGGCAGTGCGCGCTCGCACTGCGCGTCGATAGCCCGCGCTGGACCGGGCAGCCGCTCGAAGGCAAGACCCTGCTGATCGGCCACGAAGGCGGCTTTGGCGACATGATCCAGTTCTGCCGCTACGTGGGCGTGCTGAAGCGGCGCGGCGCTCGCCGCGTCTCGCTGCTCTGCCCGCCGCCGCTGGAGCGGCTGTTCGCTTCGCTCGAAGGCGTCGACGAAGTGCTCTTGTCGGACGAAGCGATACCGCGATCGGGTTGGGACTACTGGACCTCGCTGATGAGCGCCCCCTATCACTGCAAGACACGCGTCGATTCGATCCCCGCGGTCTTGCCCTACCTGCGCGCCGAGCCTTCGGCCGTCGAGCGCTGGATGCGAGCGCTGCCGGCTGGAGGCGTGCGCGTCGGCCTGGTGTGGAAGGGCAACCCGAAGTTCGAGAACGACCGGGCCCGCTCGATTCCTTCGCTCGACGTCCTCGCGCCGCTCGGCGGCGTCGGCGGCGCGACATTCGTCAGCCTGCAGACCGATCGGGTCGACAACGATTCATCGAGCGCGCGCGAAGCCTTGCGCCTCATCGAGCCGGCCTGCGGCGTCGAGAGCTTCGCCGACACGGCGGCCATCGTCGCGAGCCTGGATCTCGTGATCGCCGTCGACACCGCGGTCGCGCACCTGGCCGGCGCCATGGGCAAGCCGTGCTGGATCCTGTTGCCCGATCAGATGACCGACTGGCGCTGGCTCAGCGAGCGCAGCGATTCGCCGTGGTACCCGGGCGTGGCACGCCTCTTTCGCCAGCAGGTGCGCGGCGACTGGAATCCGGTCGTCGCGGAGGTCGGCGCCGCGCTCGGGTCGTTCGTGCGCGAACGCGCCGCTCAGGCCGACAGAGGAGCCCCCGATTCGAGAAAATCACAGCTCAGATGCGCCAGGGCGCGCATGCCGAGCACGAAGCAGCGTTCGTCGATATAGAAGCGCGGCGAGTGGTTGGGCGCCACCTTCGTCGGATCGTCTCCCGGCGGCACGACGCCGAGGAAGATGAAAAGGCCCGGAACGACGCGCTGGAAGAAAGAGAAGTCTTCCGAGCCCATGACCTTGGGAACGAGCATCAGCCGGTCGGCGCCGGTGACGCGACTCAGCGTCGGCACCATGGCCTCGGTCAGCTTCGGGTCGTTCACGGTCACCGGATAGTTCTTGCGGATGCAGACGGTGCAGCCGGCGCGCGAGCCGCGGCTGATGGCTTCGGCCAGCGTCGTGACGCGCTCGTGGATGTCGTCGCGCATCGTTTCGTCGAAGCTGCGGATCGTGCCGCGCATCTCGACCGAATCGGGAATGATGTTCTCGCGCACGCCGCCCTTGATCATGCCGATCGTCACGACCGCGGGCTCGCGCGTCAGATCGACCTGGCGGCTCACCACTGTCTGCATGCCGAGCACGACCTGCGCGGCGGTGACGATCGGGTCGACGCCGAACCAGGGCATCGCGCCGTGCGTCTGCCGCCCTTGCACGGTGATCTTGAAGCTGTCGGCGCTCGCCATCGTCGGCCCGGAGCGATAGCCGATCACGCCGAGCGGCAGCCGCGAGGTGACGTGCAGGCCGAAGATCGCCTGCGGCACCGGGTTCTCGAGCGCGCCCTCCTCGATCATCAGTTTCGCGCCGCCTTCCTCGCCTTCGGGCGGCAGCTCCTCGGCCGGCTGGAAGATGAATTTCACCGAGCCGCGCAACTGCGCCCGCAGACCCGCCAGCACCTCGGCCACGCCCATCAGGATGGCGGTGTGCGAGTCGTGGCCGCAGGCGTGCATGACGCCGACGTTCTCTGCGTTCCACGTCGTGCGCGCCTTCGACGCGAACGGCACGTCGACCTCCTCGGCGACGGGCAGCGCGTCCATGTCGGCACGCAGCGCGACGACCGGGCCGGGCAAGGCGCCCTTGAGCAGGCCGACGATACCGGTATGGGCGACGCCGGTTCGCACCTCGTCGAGGCCGAGCCGGCGCAGATGCTCGGCGACGATGCCCGAGGTACGGAACTCGCGATTGCCGAGCTCGGGGTTGGCGTGGAAATCGCGCCGCCACGCAATGACGCGGGCTTCGATGGCCTGCGCGGCTTCGTCGATGCGGGCCGCGAGCGAGCTCGCGGCGATGGCAGGCTCGGCCATGGTGTCGCTTTCGGGTGAGGTTGACGAGCAGCCCGGCGGCGCTCGCTGGAAAAGATTCTGACACGAGGCGGCGACGATCGACGGCAGCATCAACGCGGCTGAACCGCGCAGGCAAGACCTGTCACCATTACCCGTGTGGAACGCCTCTTCGCTCTGAGCCATGGCGCGCCGGGAGCGGCACTTGTGCTGCTTGCCATCGTCGTCGCCAGCCTGCTCGGACTGCTCGCCGGGCCAGCGCTGATCGAGCGCAGCGTCTTGCGGCCGTACTGGCTCGTGCCGCGCAAGGAGTACTGGACGCTCGTCAGCAGCGGCTTCGTCCATGCCGATCTGGGGCATCTGTTGTTCAACGCCATCACCTTCTGGGCGTTCGCCTTCGCGCTCGAACGCAAGATCGGCACCACAAGCTTCCTCGCTCTGTACGCGATCGGCTTGTTGGCGAGCGACGCGGGCACCTGGTTCAAGCATCGCCACGAGCCCGATTACCGCACGCTCGGAGCGTCGGGTGCAATCCTCGCGGTGATGTTCGCTTCGATCGTCTATTTCCCGACGAATTCGATCTTCATCCTGCCGATTCCCGTGCCCATTCCGGCGCCGCTGTTCGCCATCGCCTACCTCGCCTACACCTACTACGCATCACAGCGATCACGCGGGCGGATCAATCACGACGCGCATCTGTCCGGCGCACTCGCGGGCCTCGCATTCGTCGCGCTCACCGATCCCGAGGCGCTGCGCCAGGCCTTGCAGCACTTCACCTGAGCCGCAGGCGAATCAAAAATCGTCGATGTGCTCGACGAGCTTGCGCAGCCTGCCCAGCTCCGCGGCCTGTTCGGCGAGCTCGGCCTGCGCCTTTTCCAGCTCGGCGTTCTGGGCGACGAGCCGGTCCTCGGTCTTGCCGCGGATGGCGTCGGCGCGACGCACCTCGGCCTTCAGTTCGTCGACGCCATCCTCGATCTCGGCGTACTGGCTGAGCTTTTCTTCGAGACGGGCGATCTCGTCCGATTTGGTCGCGACGTGGCGTGCCAGCTGCGCTTCGCGCCGCTTGTAGGAGCGCACCTTCAGCCGCAGCAGCACGTACATGATGGAGATGCTGACGAGCGTGATCGCCATGATCAGCAGCAATCCCCAGAGGATCTGGATGATGGCCTTGGTCTCGACGGCGTAGATGGCGATCTCGTTCAATCCACTCGTTCCCTTGTGTGCGGCGACGCAAAGCCTAGCGGCTCTGCCGGCTCAGGCCGAGACTGCCGGCTTTTCCCCTCCGGCGCGCGGCCCGGCGAAGCGGCAGAGTCATGACGGTGACGGGTTGCGAAGAACCAGACATGAAAGCCTGGATGTTGTCGCTCGGATTGTTCATCGGCGGCGCCGCCTGCGCCCAGACGGCCGTGCCGCAGATCGCTTTCGATTCGGTGTCCGACGCCATCAAGCTGCCCAAAGACCTCTATCTCGGCGAAGCCTCGGGCGTCGCTGTCAACTCCAAGGGGCATATCTTCGTCTTCTCGCGCGGCAATACCAAAGGGCCGGCGTACGCAACCGCGGCGGCGCAGCTGCTCGAGTTCGACGCCGACGGCAATTTCCTGCGCGAGATCGGCAAGAACCTCGATGCCTGGTCGTTCGCGCACACCGTGCGCATCGATCTCGACGACAACATCTGGGCGACCGACAAGGGGTCGAATCTCGTCGTCAAGTTCAACTCCGAAGGCAAGGTGCTGATGATCCTCGGGCGCAAGCAGGAAGCTTCCGACGAAGACACCGCGCCGCTGAAGCATCCGAAGCCGCCGCTGCCTGCCGAAGACGGGCGCTTTCGCCAGGTGACCGACGTGACGTGGGACCCGACAGGCAACATCTTCATCAGCGATGGCTACATCAACTCGCGCATCGCCAAGGTCGACAAGTTCGGCAACTGGGTCAAGAGCTGGGGCATGCGCGGCGACAAGCCGGGCGAGTTCAACACGCCGCACAGCACCGCCGCCGACGCGCAGGGCCATATCTACGTCGCCGACCGCTTCAATCGTCGCATCCAGGTGTTCGACGGCGAAGGCAGCTTCCTGCGCGCGATGACGATCGACGTAGCCTTCGATCCCGCCGTCAAGCCGGTGATCGGCAACGCGCTCGACCCCAGCGCCACCTCGGGCACCTTCGCGCCCGGGGCGCCCTGGGCGATCTGCATCACGCCGGGGCCGAACCAGGTGCTCTACAGCGCCGACGCCTACCCGGGCCGCATCTACAAGCTGAGCCTCGACGGCAAGGTGCTGGGCACGATCGCCGGCCCCGGGCGCCAGCTCAAGCAGTTCGGCTGGGTGCACGAGATCGCGTGCCCGTCGAAGAACGTGCTCTACGTTGCCGAGCTGCTGAATTGGCGCGTCCAGAAGCTCTTGCTCCATCCCAACTGATCTTTGCCTGAGCGGCCGCAGCCATCGTCGTGGCCGCAGCTCGTCGGGCCGCGTGGGCCGCATCGTAAACGGGCCGGGCACGGGAGAACCCCGGGGAAAGCACGCAGCTGAGCATCGGCGCGGCACAGCTCCGGCGGCTCCGACCGCCACGAGGCGGAGGTGCGGTAGATTGGCGGGACTGGAATCCCCCCCACCCGCCGCCGCCGGAATAACCGGCACGAGGCCATTCACCGAGAAGCGCCCATGAGCATCGCCACCACCCCGTTCGGCCGCACCGGCCTGGTCGTCTCGCGGCTCGCCCTGGGCACCATGACCTTCGGGCTGCAGACTGAAGAGTCGGCATCGCACCGCATCCTCGACAAGGCGGCCGAAGCCGGCATCACCTTCCTCGACACGGCAGACGCCTATCCGCTCGGCGGCACCGTCGAGACGACCGGCCGCACCGAGGAGATCGTCGGCCGCTGGCTGCAGGCGCAGGGGCCGGCCGGGCGACGGCGATTCATCGTCGCGACCAAGGCCGTCAACAAGGTCGGCCCGAACCCCTGGGATCAGGGCGCTTCGCGCAAGCACCTGCTCGATGCGATCGACGCTTCGCTGGCACGCCTGCAGACCGATCACGTCGATCTCTATCAGCTGCACATGGACGACCGCGACACGCCGCTGGACGAGAGCCTCGAAGCGCTCGACACCATCGTGCGCTCCGGTCGCGCGCGCTACGTCGGCGTCTCCAACTTCATGGCGTGGCGCATCGCCCGCGCACTCGGCCGTTCCGAGGTGCTGCGACTGGCGAAGTTCGTTTCCGTGCAGCCGAGATACAGCCTGCTGTTTCGCGAGATCGAGCGCGAGCTGCTACCGCTGGCCGCCGAAGAAGGCCTCGCGGTCATTCCCTACAACCCGCTGGCCGGTGGCCTGCTCACCGGCAAGTACGCGCCCGGCTCGCAACCGGCCGAGCACGCGCGGTTCACGCTCGGAACGGCCGGCGCGATGTATCAGGAGCGCTACTGGAACGACCGCGCCTTCTCGACCGTGACGGCACTGCGCAAGCTTGCCGCCGAGGCCGGCGTGCCGCTGGCGACACTGGCCGTCGCATGGGTCATGGCCAACCCGGTCATCACCTCGCCGCTGCTCGGCGCGAGCCGCCCGGAGCAGCTCGACGCGACGATTGCAGCGGCCGAATACAAGCTCGACCCCGCCCTCAAGCATCGGCTCGACGAGCTGACCGCCGAATACCGCAAGGGCGACGCGCCGCGCTGATCTTGCGCTCGAGCGCAAATCCGCAGGCCGTTTCGAATGGGAAAGCAATCTGGCCGACGCGCACAGATCGTCGCCAACCGTCTATCCGAGGGCTCGCTTAAGCGCGCTGTCGTACAGAATCCGTCTCGTCGACGTGCTAGGCTTTGCTGGAGTTCCGCCCGTTGAGGATCCCGACATGCTCGCGCACGACAAGCAACCCGATCAGAAGCGAATCGTCGCGTTCCTGGCCGAGGAATCCCATATGCCGATCGATGACGTGGCGACGCTCTACGAACACGAACGGGCCGAGCTTGCCCTCGGTGCGCATATCGCGAAGTTCCTTCACGTCTTTGCGATCCGCAATGTCCAGGAAATCTTGCGCAAGCGCGGCCGCGACGATCGAGCATTGACGTCCCCAGGCTCAGCCCTTCTCGCCGTCTGACTCGTCGATGCGCCAGCGACCGCACCTCGGCGCGCGCTACGCTGGTCGGCACCTCGACGCCCATCGGTTAGAAGTGTGCAGCCAATAAGAGGACGGCGCCCATGACAGCATCTCTCCATTCCGCTGCGAACGCCGCGCTCGGCACCGCTGCCGGTGCATACGTCGGCGCGTCGAATCGCGGCGGCGTGCTGCCGATCCCGCGCTACCTGGAGCAGGTGTACTGGTGGGCCTATGTCCACCCCAACGCGGTGCAGTTGTTCGAGCGCGAATGGCTCGTCAACCTGATTCTCTTCGGCAACTACGGTCCGCTGCGCGACGCAGCGCTGGCCGAGCTGGGTGAGACGGTGAGCGGCAAGACGCTGCAGCTGGCCTGCGTGTACGGCAACCTCACGCCCAAGCTGCGCCAGCGCCTCGCGCCCGATGCCAGCCTCGACGTGATCGACATCCTGCCGATCCAGCTGAGAAACCTCGGGTCGAAGATGCCCTGCGACGAACGCGTGGCGCTGCTGCAGGGCGATTCCTCGTCGCTGGCCTGCCCCGACGCGAGCTACGACAAGGTGCTGCTGTTCTTCTTGCTGCACGAGCAGCCCGCGCACGTGCGCCGCGCCACCCTCGCCGAGGCGCTTCGCGTGGTGAAGCCCGGCGGCAAGATCGTCATCGTCGACTACCACCTGCCGGTGCCGCTGCATCCGCTGCGCCTGCTGATGACCGTCGTGTTCCGCAAGCTGGAGCCCTTTGCGATGGACCTGTGGGACAACGAGATCGAGGCGTTCCTGCCCGAACGCGCGAAGCCCGCGTCGATCACCAAGCAGACCTACTACGGCGGCCTCTATCAAAAGCTGGTGTTGATCCGCTAGCGCAAGCAACAGCATGGACATCTTCAAGGCCGATGTCGCGATCGTCGGTGCCGGCGGCGCTGGCCTGCGGGCCGCGATCGCGGTCGCCGAGGCCGAGCCGTCGCTCAGCATCGCCCTGATCTCCAAGGTCTACCCGATGCGCAGCCACACCGTGGCGGCCGAGGGCGGCGCCGCGGCCGTGACGCAGCCGCACGACAGCCTGGAGGCGCACTTCCACGACACCGTGGCCGGCGGCGACTGGCTGTGCGAGCAGGACGTGGTCGAGTACTTCGTGGCCCACGCGCACGAGGAGATGGTGCAGATGGAGCACTGGGGCTGCCCCTGGAGCCGCACCGCCGACGGCCACGCCAACGTGCGCGCCTTCGGCGGCATGAAGATCGAGCGCACCTGGTTTGCCGCCGACAAGACCGGCTTTCACATGCTCCACACGCTGTTCCAGACCTCGATCAAGTACCCCTCGATACGGCGCTTCGACGAGCACTTCTGCGTCGATCTGGTCGTCGACGACGGGCGCGTGCAGGGGGTGGTGGCGATCGAGATCGCCAGCGGCGAGTTCAGGCTGATCCAGGCCAAGGCGGTGATCATCGCCACCGGCGGCGCGGGCCGCGTGTTCCGCGAGAACACCAACGGCGGCATCGTCACGGGCGACGGCATGGCGCTCGCGTACCGCCACGGCGTGCCGCTGCGCGACATGGAGTTCGTCCAGTACCACCCGACCTGCATGCCCGGCACGGGCCTGTTGTTCACCGAGGCCTGCAGAGGCGAAGGGGGCTTCCTGCTGAACAAGGACGGCTACCGCTACCTGCAGGACTACGGCCTCGGTCCGGCCGAGCCGACGCCGCGCAACAAGGCGATGGAGCTGGGCCCGCGCGACCGCCTGAGCCAGGCCTACTGGCACGAGAAACAGAAGGGCCGCACGATCAGCGGGCCGCATGGCGACGTGGTCCACCTCGACCTGCGCCACCTCGGCGAGAAGACGCTGCGCGAGCGCCTGCCGCAAATCTACGAGCTGGCGGTGGAGTTCCTCGGCGTCGACCCTGCGAAGGCGCCCATCCCCGTGCTGCCCGCCGTGCACTACTCGATGGGCGGCATCACCGCCGACGGCAAGACCGCCTCGCCGCAGCCCGGGCTGTATTCGGTGGGCGAGTGCTCCAGCGTGGGTATCCACGGCGCGAACCGGCTGGGCTCGAACTCGCTGACCGAGCTGGTCGTCTTCGGCAAAGTCGCCGGCGTCGAAGCGGCGCGCTTCGCCAAGTCGATCCCGCATGGCGACGCTGTCCGACTGGCGGCGCTGGCCGACGCTGCACGCGTCCGAGCCCTGTCCATCGTCACGCGCACCGGCGGCAGCGAACGCATCGCCACGTTGCGCGGCGAAATGGCCAAGAGCATGGAAGACGGCTGCGGCATCTACCGCACAGCCGCGACGATGCAGGCCACCTGCGACAAGCTTGCCGAGCTGAAGCAGCGCTACAAGAACGTGCAGGTGGACGACCACTCGAAAGGCTGGAACACCGATTGGCTGCTCGCCATCGAGCTGGGCTACCTGCTGGACGTGGCACAGGCCATGGCGCATTCGGCGCTGAACCGCAAGGAATCACGCGGTTCGCACCAGCGGCTGGACGGCTACGAACAGCGCGACGACGTGCACTTCCTCAAGCACAGCCTGGCCTACTACGCGGGCGACGATGCCCCGCGCATCGCCTACGGGGCGGTGAAGATCACCCGTTCGCAGCCCGGGACACGCGCCTATGGTGCCGCGGGCGACCAGGCCGACGCGGATCGCAAGGCAAAGGAGGCCACCCATGCCTGAGGCCGGCAAGACCATCGAGATCGAAGTCCTGCGCTATCGGCCCGAGCAGGAGGACAAGCCGGTGTGGCAACGCTATACCGTGCCCTACAGCGACGACATGTCGGTGCTGCAGGGTCTGCAGCGCATCAAGGACGACATCGACGGCACGCTGAGCTTCCGCTGGTCCTGCCGCATGGCCATCTGCGGCAGCTGCGGGATGATGGTCAACGGCAAGCCCGCCCTGTCGTGCAAGACCTTCCTGCGCGACCTGCTGCCCGGCGCGGTGCGCGTCGAGGCGCTGGCGCATTTCCCGATCGAACGCGACCTGGTCGTCAGCGTCGACGATTTCGTCAAGAAGCTCGAAGGCATCAAGCCTTACCTCATTGCCAAGGAGCCGCGCACGCTGGCCGAAGGCGAATACCTGCAGACGCCCGAGCAGCTCGAGAGGTTCGAGCAGTACAGCTCCTGCATCAACTGCATGCTGTGCTACGCCGCCTGCCCGCAATACGGTCTGGACCCGGACTTCATCGGGCCGGGCGTGCTCGCGCTGCTGCACCGCTACAACGCCGATTCGCGCGACGGCGGCCGCGAGCAGCGCATGCAGGTCGTCAACGCCGAGGAAGGCGTGTGGAGTTGCACCGCGGTCGGCTACTGCTCCGAGGTATGTCCCAAGCATGTGGACCCGGCCAACGCGGTGAACCAGAACAAGCTCAACAGCGCGAAGGACTACTTCTTGCGCTTTCTCTCGCCCAAGGGGGCCTCGACATGAACCGCAAAGCCGTCGTGCGGCAAGCGTATGTCCGGCCCATGCAAGGCTGGTGGCGGCGCGACCCGTTCTTCGTCCGCTACATGGTCCGCGAGGCGACTGCGCTCGCCGTGTTGGTCTACACCGTCGTACTGACGGTCGGCGTCGTGCGTCTCGCGCAGGGCGAAGCCGCGTGGAACGGCTGGCTCGGCGCGCTGCAGTCGCCCTGGTCCATGGTGATGCACGTAGTGCTGCTGGTGGCGTTTGCCGTCCATGCGAAGAGCTGGTTCGACATCATGCCCAAGACGATGCCGATGATGTTCATCGGCCGCCAGCGCGTGGCCGCGTCGACCATCACGCGCACCGGTTGGGCCGCGACCGTGCTCGCGTCAATCGTGCTGCTCGGTCTGGCCCGGTGGTGGCAATCATGAAGCGATCCAACGCCCCGATCTTTTGGCTGCTGTTCGGCGCCGGCGGCATGCTGTCGGCGCTGCTCGGCACGATGCTGGTATTCATCACCGGCCTGGCCGTGCCGCTGGGTTGGCCGCTGCGCTCGGACCTGATGAGCTATCCGCACATGCTGGCCTTCGCTCAGAACTGGGTCGGCAAGGGCCTTGTCTTCGTCGTCATCGCGCTGTTCGCATGGCATGCGATGCACCGCATCTTTCATAGCCTGCACGATGTCGGCATCCACACCGGTGCTGCGGCGCGTGCGGTTTGCTATGGCGGTGCGCTGTTGATCACCGTCGTGGCGGCGCAGAGCCTGCTCTCGCTCGGCTTCTAGTCCTGCCTTGCCGGGGACGTCGAACCGAGCCCTGGCTGGGCTCATGCCCTCACGGGCCTGCCTCTAGCCGCAGCGTGTGTTCAACAGGTGACCCGGAGAACTCGCACATGCCCAGCCTGCACGATGCCATCGGCGCAGCCAACTTGGATCAGGTTCGCTCGCTGCTGACCCACTGGACTCCCCCTGCGGTCGCTGCCGAGATCCGAGACTTGACGGCGATCGAGCAGGCACTCGTGATTCGCCTTCTGCCGCGCAAGACGGCGGCGACGACGTTCGAGTTTCTCGACCGGCCGTCGCAGGAACGCCTGCTCAAGGCGATGGGCCAATCCGAGCTCGCGACGCTCCTCAATGACATGGCACCCGACGACAGAACGGGCCTGCTCGACGAGTCTCCGGCGGAGCTCACGAAGCAGCTACTGGCCGTCCTGTCGCCCGACGAACGGCGGCTGGCGCTCTCCCTGCTGGGCTATCCCCGAGGAACGGTAGGGCGGCTGATGACTCCGCACTACGTCGCCATCAGGGAAGACTGGACCGTTCAGCACGTACTCGACTTCGTGCGGGAGCATGGACAGGATAGCGAGACCTTGAACGTGCTCTACGTTGTCGACGACCAAGGCGAACTGATCGACGACATCCGGGTCAGGGAATTCCTTCTCGCTCCTCCCGACAAGCTTGTTTCCGAGGTCATGGACCATCGCTTCGTGACACTCAAGGCGACCGACGCGCAGGAGGCTGCCATCGCGATGTTCCAGAAGGAAGATCGCAAGGCTCTGCCTGTGACCGACACGACGGGCGTGCTGATCGGCATCGTGACGATTGACGACGTGCTGAGCCTGGCAGAAGCGAGGGCGACGAAGGAGATCCAGAAGATCGGGGGTTCCGAGGCCCTCGACGAGCCCTACATGGCCATCACGTTGCGGCGGATGATCAAGAAGCGGGCCGGTTGGCTGGTGATCCTCTTTCTTGGTGAGATGCTCACCGCCACGGCGATGGGCTTCTTCGAGGGCGAGATCGAGAAGGCCGTCGTCCTGGCACTCTTCGTTCCGCTGATCATCTCGAGCGGCGGGAACTCGGGGTCACAAGCGACCACGCTGGTGATCCGCGCGCTGGCCCTGGGCGAAGTGATGCTGGTCGACTGGTGGCGTGTCATGCGTCGCGAGATCGTTGCCGGGCTGGCGCTCGGCTCGATCCTCGGCACGATCGGATTCTTCAGGATCGCGCTGTGGTCCGGCTTCTCGACCCTCTACGGCCCGCACTGGTTACTTGTCGGTCTGACGGTCGGGGTCTCTTTGATCGGGATCGTGATGTGGGGCACGTTGGCCGGCTCGATGCTGCCGTTCCTGCTGAAGCGTCTCGGGTTGGACCCCGCAACTTCGTCCGCACCGTTCGTGGCGACGCTCGTCGACGTGACGGGCCTGGTCATCTATTTCAGCGTGGGCTACGTCTTTTTGCGAGGAACCCTGCTGTAGGACTTACGGGCCGTCGGTGCGCACGTTGCACT
>PLZH01000324.1 GCA_003152055.1 Burkholderiales bacterium | reverse complement strand
GTCGGCACCCAACGCTCGCCCGCAAGCCGGGTGTTCCAGCCGACGTGATCGGTATGCATGTGCGTGCACAGCACGACGTCGATGCTCGCCGCAGGAAAGCCGGCGCGTGCCAGGTCGTCGAGGAAGGGTCCGTGCAGCTGGTTCCACATCGCCGTCGAACGCGCCTTGTCGTTGCCGACGCAGGTATCGACGACGATGCGGCGCCCTTGCGACTCGACGACGAAACAGTGGATCGACGCGAAGAGGCGGCCGTCGGCATGCGCGAAGTGCGGCCGCAGCCAGGCGTGCGACTGCACGCGTTCGGCCGTGAGCCCGGCGAACAGGAAAGAAGGCGGGTTCGCGCCGCGCGACTCGATGACCTGGGTGACGCGTACCGCGCCGATCTGCCAGCGCCTCGTACCGGCATCTTCTGCTTCGCGGACTTTCACCTTCTCAATCGACGAAGAAATCGGGAACAAACCGCGTCGTGCCCGGCTTGACGCTATAGCGCTCGAGGTCGGTCACGCCGTGCTCGGCGAGCAGCACGTCGTCGATGAAGAAGTTGCCGCTCGTCGTCTTCGCGTCGCTGGTAAGGATCAGGTACGCGGCGTCGGCCAGGATCTCCGGCGTCCGGCAGGCCTCGAGGTCGACGCCGGGAATCATCTGCAGCGCCGCGGTCTTGATCGCGGTGCGTGGCCACAGGCTGTTGACGGCGATGCCCAGTGGCCGGAACTCGCCGGCATGGCCGAGCGTGCACATGCTCATGCCGTACTTGGCCATCGTGTAGGCGGCGTGCGGCGCGAACCAGTGCTCGCGCATCGACAGCGGCGGCGACATGTTGAGCACGTGCGGGTTGCGCCCCGCCTTCGCCGAGGCGGCGAGATGGGCGAGGCAGGCCTGGGTGCAGAGATAGGTGCCGCGCACGTTGACGCCGAACATCAGGTCGAAGCGCTTCATCGGCGTCGCCGGCGTCGGCGTCAGGCTGATCGCGCTCGCGTTGTTGACGAGGATGTCGATGCCACCGAAGCGCTCCGCCGCCTGCGCGACGGCGGCCTGCACGCTCGCCTCGTCGCGGATGTCGCACTGCAGCGGCAGCGCCTTGCCGCCGGCGGCTTCGATCGCCTCGGCCGCGCTGTAGATCGTTCCGGGCAGCTTCGGATTGGTTTCGGTCGTCTTCGCGGCGACGACAACATTGGCGCCGTCGCGCGCCGCGCGCGTCGCGATCGCCAGGCCGATGCCGCGCGATGCGCCCGTGATGAACAAGGTTTTTCCAGCGAGATCCATCGCCCCTCTTTCGTCTTCTTGTCGCCCCACCCTCGCAGAGCGAGTCGTTCGGCTCAGTGTGCCGCAATGTCGGGCTCGACGAAAGGCCTCCCGTCAGGCATGACCGACGGTCCTTGCCACATGCGCCGCGAGCGCTTCGCCGCAGACGCGATAGACCGGCTCGCCGGGGTGGAATCCGTCGCTGGCCATGACCTCGCCGTTCAGGTCGAGGACGATCTCGATGTGCGAGACGTCGCGGCGCGTCGCTGCCCAGCGCGCCAGCGATCGGTCGTGGCGACGCGCGTCGTCGCCGAGCACCCGGCGCAGCGGCTCGGGCAGAAGCGGGAACCGGTGAATCGGCGGTAGCGGCGCGAAGACGACATGGCGCGCCAGGCCTTCATCGAGCAGCCAGTCGGCCAGCGCCGCGCGATGGCGAACGGCGCGGCACGGTGCGATCTGGTCGATGACGTCGTTCACACCGGTGATGACGACGGCGACCTCGACCGGTGCCGGTGGTTCGGCTTCGAGCAGCGCGTGGACGCCGCGCGTCGTGAGCCCGGATTTCGCGCGCAAGGCCCAGACGATCGACCGGTCCGCGTGGCGATGCAAGGCGCGAACCAGATGCCCCGCGACGGCATTGTCCTGGTTCGCGACACCGACGCCCGCGGCCGACGAATCGCCGGCGATGAGAACGCGCAGCGGCGAACCACCGCTCTCGCCCACGCGGCCTTCGCGCGGCCCCGCCGCCTCGGGCAACAGCGGTGCCCGCCGGCGCGTGACGATCGCCTGTGCGACGAGGAGCGGCGCCAGCGCGAGTTTGTAGGCGAGCGACGCCGCCGGGTGACGGAGCCGGGGCCCGACCTCAGAATTTCGAGAAGTCAGGCTTGCGCTTCTGGAAGAAGGCACTGAAAGCTTCCTTCGCCTCGGGGCTTTGCAGGCGCTGCGCGAAGGCACGGCCTTCGACGCTGATCGTTTCGAGTGCCGCCGCCGATCGCGCCCGGCGCATGAGTCGCTTCGTTTCACGCACCGCCCCCGGCGGCAAGGTGTTGAAGCGTTCGGCAACGCGCCGCGCGTGCGGCGCCACCTCGGCCGCCGGCAATACGGCGTTGGCGATGCCTGCCTCGACCGCCTCGGCGCCGGTGAACGGATCGCCGAGCAGGAGCTTCTCGGCAGCGCGGGCGTTGCCCATCAGCTGCGGCACGATCAGACTCGACGCGAACTCGGGCACGAGACCCAGGCTCACGAAGGGCATCGCGAGGCGCGCCTCGTCGCTCACGTAGACGAAGTCGCAATGCAGCAGCATCGTCGTGCCGATGCCGATCGCCGCGCCGGTGACGGCGGCGACGACGGGCTTGTCGCAGGCCATCAGTGCCTTCATGAAGGCGAAGGCGGGCGACTCGGTCGTGCCCGGCGCCCGCTGCATGAAATCCTCGATGTCGTTGCCCGAGGTGAAGATGCCGGGCTGGCCGGTGAGCAGCACGGCGCGCACGGCCGCGTCGGCCTGGGCCGCGTCGAGCGCCTCGGCCAGCTGCCGGTACATGGCCTGCGTGATCGCGTTCTTCTTCTCCGGGCGCGCGATCTCGATTGTCGCGACGCCGTTCAATGTCGCCGTCTTGATGCTCATGTCTTTCGCCGTCCTTGCAAGGGCCGCGTTCAGAGGCGCTCGAAGATCCCGGCCGCGCCCTGCCCGGTGCCGACGCACATCGTCACCATGCCGTACTTGAGGTTGTGGCGGCGCAGGGCATGGATGACGGTCGCAGAACGGATCGCCCCGGTGGCGCCGAGCGGATGGCCGAGCGCGATCGCGCCGCCCATCGGGTTGACCTTCGAAGCGTCGAGGCCGACCGTGTTGATGACGGCGAGCGACTGCGCCGCGAACGCTTCGTTCAGTTCGATCCAGCCGATGTCTTCGAGCCTGAGGCCGGCGTACCGAAGCGCCGCCGGAATCGCCTCGATCGGGCCGATGCCCATGATCTCGGGCGGCACACCACGGCTCGCAAAGCTCACGAAGCGGGCGAGCGGCTTCAGATCGAAGCGCTTCACGGCCACTTCGCTGGCGAGAATGAGGGCACCGGCGCCGTCGCTCGTCTGCGAGCTGTTGCCGGCCGTCACCGAACCCTTCGCCGCGAACACGGGGCGCAACTTCGCCAGCCCTTCGAGCGAGGTGTCCGGCCGCGGGCCTTCGTCGAGCTTCGCCGTGCGCATTCTCGCGAGTTGCGCGCCGGCTTCGCCGTGTGCCGAGAGATCGGGCGAACGGTCGATCACGTCGACCGGCGTGATCTCGTCGCTGAATTCGCCCGCGGCAACCGCGGCGAGCGCCTTCTGGTGCGAGGCGAGCGCGAACGCGTCCTGCGCTTCGCGGCTCACCTTCCACTGCGCCGCGACCTTCTCCGCCGTCAGGCCCATGCCGTAGGCGATGCCGATGTTCTCGTCGCGCTCGAAGATCTTCGGGTTGAACGAAGGCTTGTTGCCGCTCATCGGCACCATGCTCATCGATTCGCAGCCGCCAGCGATCATCACTTCGGCCTCACCGACGCGGATGCGGTCGGCCGCCATCTGCACGGCGCTCAGGCCGGAAGCGCAGAAGCGGTTGACGGTGACACCGCCGACCGTGTTCGGCAGCCCCGCCAGCAAGGCGCCGATACGCGCGACGTTGAGGCCCTGCTCGCCTTCAGGCATGGCGCAGCCGATGATCGCGTCCTCGATGGCCTTCGGGTCGAGCCCGGGCACCTGCCTGAGCGCGCCCTGGATCGCGGCGATGAGCAGATCGTCGGGCCGCGTGTTGCGAAAAAAGCCGCGGCCCGAGCGGCCGATCGGCGTTCGCGTCGCGGCGACGATGTAGGCATCCTGCACTTGCTTCGTCATATCGTCGTTCCTTCAGTTGCGCACCGGCTTGCCCGTCTGCAGCATGCCCATGATCCGTTCCTGCGTCTTGGGGTGGTCGAGCAGACCGCAGAAGTGCTTACGCTCGAGCGCCATCAGGTATTGCTCGGTGACGAGCGAGCCCGCATCGACTTCGCCGCCGCAGGTGACGTCGGCGATCAGAGAAGCGATGTGGAAGTCATGGGCGCTGATGAAGCCACCGTCACGCATGTTGACGAGCTGGCCCTTGATCGTCGCGATGGCGTTGCGCCCCGCGACCGCGAACGGTGCGCGCGCCGGCGGCCGCCAGCCGCTGGCGTCGAGCGCCTTCACCTGCGCCGTCGCGATGAACAGCAGCTCGTCCTTGTTCGGCACGATGACGTCGCTCCACAGCAGGTAACCGAGCTTTCGCGACTCGATCGCGCTGGTGCCGACTTTCGCCGTCGCCGCGCTCGTGAATCCATCGCGAAGAAACTGGAAGAGGTCGGCATTGGCGTTGCCGGCCGCCGCCATCTCGGCGGCACGCCGTGCCACGTAGGCAAGGCCGCCCCCGCCCGGGATGAGGCCGACGCCAACCTCGACGAAGCCCATGTAGCTTTCCATCGCAGCGACGCGGCGGGCGCAATGGATCGCCAGCTCGCAACCGCCGCCGAGCGCCATGCCGCGAACCGCGGCGACGACGGGCACGCCCGCATAGCGGATGCGCAGCATCGCGTCCTGCAGCTTTTTTTCTTCCGGCGCGATGCCCTTGCCGCCGCTCTTCATGAAGACCGGCATCAATGCTTCGAGATTGGCGCCGGCGGAGAACACGTCGTCGGGCGACCAGATGACGAGGCCCCTGTAGCTCGCCTCGGCGAGGTCGACGGCCTTGAGGAGGCCTTCGGTGACGGCCGGGCTGATCAGATGCAGCTTGGCCGTGATGCTGGCGATGAGGACTTCGCCGTCGAGCGTCCAGATGCGAACTTCTTCGTTCCTGAAGACCTCCTTGCCCGACTTGAGCGGCTCCGCGGCGCCGGCGCCGAAGACGCTCTCGCGAAACGCCTGACGCTCGTAGACCGGCAAGGTGCTCGGTGCGACGAAGCGCGCATGCGCAGCGCTCCAGGAACCTTCGGGCCGATGCACGCCGCCGTCGGCGTTGCCGAGCCCCTCGAAGACCCACGACGGCAGCGGCGCGCTGCTGAGAGCCTTGCCGGCATCGATATCTTCCTTGACCCACTGTGCGACTTGCGTCCAGCCGGCCTGCTGCCACAGCTCGAACGGGCCCTGGCTGGCGCCGAAGCCCCAGCGCATCGCGAAGTCGATGTCGCGCGCGCTCTCGGCGATGTCGGCCAGATGGACGGCGGCGTAGTGGAAGCTGTCGCGCAGGATCGCCCAGAGAAACTGCGCCTGCGGATTCTTCGAATCGTGGAGCAGCTTCAGGCGCTCGGCTGGCGGCTTCTTCAGGATGCGCGCGACGATCTCGTCGGCCTTGCCGCCGCCGGCCACGTAGTCGCCCGTCTTCGCATCGAGGCGCAGGATGTCCTTGCCGACCTTTTTGTAGAAACCGGCGCCCGTCTTCTGCCCGAGCGCGCCCGCGGCGATCAGCTTGTCGAGCACCGGCGGCGTCGCATAGCTCGCGAAGAACGGGTCGCCCTCGAGGTTGTCCTGCAGCGTCTTGATGACGTGGGCCATCGTGTCGAGGCCGACGACATCGGCGGTGCGAAAGGTTCCCGAGCTCGCCCGGCCGAGCTTCTTGCCGGTGAGGTCGTCGACGACGTCGTACGTCAGGCCGTAGGTCTCGGCCTCCTTGATCGTCGCCAGCATGCCGGCGATGCCGACGCGGTTGGCGATGAAATTGGGCGTGTCCTTGGCGCGCACGACCGACTTGCCCAGCGCCGTCGTCACGAAGGTCTCGAGTTCGTCGAGGATCTCGGGCCGGGTCGAGGGCGTCGCGATCAGCTCGACCAGCGCCATGTAGCGCGGCGGGTTGAAGAAATGGATGCCGCAAAAGCGCGGCTTGATCGATTCGGGCAGCACTTGCGAGAGCTTCGTGATGCTCAGACCCGAGGTGTTGCTGGCGACGATGGCGTGCGGGGCGATGGCCGGTGCGATCTTCGTATAGAGATCGAGCTTCCAGTCCATGCGCTCGGCGATCGCCTCGATGACGAGATCGCATTCGCCGAGCAAGCTCAGGTGTTCCTCGTAGTTCGCCGGCTCGATCAGCGCCGCGTCCTCGGCAATGCCGAGCGGCGCGGGTTTGAGCTTTTTCAGGTTCTCGACGGCCTTCGTGACGATGCCGTTCTTCGGCCCGTCTTTCGCAGGCAGGTCGAACAGGACGACCGGCACCTTGACGTTGACGAGATGCGCCGCGATCTGCGCACCCATGACGCCGGCGCCGAGGACGGCGACCTTGCGGACGTTGAAACGGTTCATGGTGGCTCCGGAAAGGGAGTTCATTCGGCGCGGATCCAGGTCTGCGTGCGGCCGAGCAGCGGCATGCCGATGTAGCCGCGCACGTCGAGCTTGGCGCCGTTGTCGATCAGCTTCAGCTTGACCTTGTAGACCTTGCCGTTGTCCGGGTCGAGGATGTCGCCGCCCTGGAAGACGGCCTTGTCGTCGGTGCTGGCCTTGACGTTGCGCAGGATCGTCATGCCGAGGATGGGCTTGTCCTTGCGCTCGTCGCTGCAGTCCTTGCAGACGGCGTCCTTCTTCGTGTCGGGGTCGAGGAGCTTCTCGACCGTGCCGGTATAGATGCGGTTCGACTCGATGATGCGTACCAGTGACTTTTCCTTCTTCGTGTTGTCGTCGATCGTCTTCCACAGGCCGGCCGGCGACATCGATTGCGCCAGCGCCATCGTTGTCGCCAGGAGCAGGCCGAAGCCGAAAGCAGTGCGTCGCAAGGCCGTGTTCATGCAGATCTCCATGTTGTCGTGATCGAGGGCGTAGCGCGAAACCTCAGAACAACGCGGCGTCGAGCGCCATCATCGGCGCGACGCCGGCGCGCGCGGTGCGGATGAGGCCGGCCGTCTCGGGCAGCAGCTTGGCGAAATAGAAGCGCGCCGTCGCCAGCTTGGCGACGTAGAACGGATCGCCGCCCGATTCCTTTTCGAGCGCGACCTTGGCCATCCGCGCCCAGAGATAGGCGTAGACGAGGTGGCCGCAGATGCGCAGGTAGTCGACGGCGGCGGCACCGACTTCATCGGGATCCTTGAAGGCCTTGATGCCGATCTCGGTCGTGAGCTTGGTGACCTTCTCGCCGAGATCGGCAAGCGGGTTGACGAACTCCTGCATCGCTTCGTTGATGCCCTCTTCCTCGACGAATTCCTGAACCAGCTTGCCGAACTTCTTCAGCCTGGCGCCGCTGTCGGAGAGCACCTTGCGCCCGAGCAGGTCGAGCGACTGGATCGTGTTCGTGCCCTCGTAGATCATGTTGATGCGCGCATCGCGGACGAACTGCTCCATGCCCCACTCGCGGATGTAGCCGTGGCCGCCCAGGACCTGCAGGCAGTGCGAAGTCGCGATCCAGGCGTTGTCGGTGAAGAAAGCCTTGACGATCGGCGTCAGCAGGGCGACGAGGTCGGCCGAGTCCTTCCTCACCGCCTCGTCCTCGCTCGCGATCTCCTTGTCGAGGAGCAGGGTGGTGAACATGGCCAGGGCGCGGCCGCCTTCGGCATAGGCGCGCGCCGTGAGCAGCATCTTTCTCACGTCGGGGTGGACGATGATCGGATCGGCCGGCTTGTCCTTCGCCTTTGCGCCCGAGAGCGAGCGCATCTGCAACCGGTCCTTGGCGTAGGCGGCGGCGTTCTGGTAGGCCACTTCGGTCAGCCCGAGCGACTGCATGCCGACGCCGAGGCGCGCCGCGTTCATCATCACGAACATCGCGGCGAGACCCTTGTTCGGCTCGCCGACGAGCGTGCCGACGGCTTCTTCGAGAACGATCTGCGCCGTGGCGTTGCCGTGGATGCCCATCTTGTGCTCGAGGCCGCTGCACCAGATGCCGTTGCGCTCACCGAGCGAGCCATCGGCTTTCAGCTTCCATTTTGGCACGATGAATAGCGAGATGCCTTTGGATCCCGCCGGCGAATCCGGCAGCCGCGCCAGAACCAGGTGGATGATGTTCTCGGCCATGTCGTGCTCGCCGGCCGAGATGAAGATCTTGTTGCCGGTCAGGGCGTAGGTGCCGTCGGCCCGCGGCTCGGCCTTGGTGCGCAGGAGGCCGAGGTCGGTGCCGCACTGCGGCTCGGTCAGGCACATCGTGCCGGTCCAGTGGCCGCTCGTCAGCTTGCCGAGATACAGGCGCTTCTGCTCTTCGGAGCCGTGCGCGACGAGGCATTCGTAAGCGCCATGCGACAGGCCCGGGTACATCGTCCACGCCTGGTTCGACGAGTTGAGCATCTCGAACAGGCACTGGTTGACGATGTGCGGCAGGCCCTGGCCACCGAAGGCCGGGTCGCAGCTGAGCGCCGGCCAGCCGCCTTCGACGTACTGTGCGTAGGCGGCCTTGAAGCCGGTCGGCGCCTTGACCTCGTGCGTCGCCTTGTCGAGCGTGCAGCCTTCGGCGTCACCGACGGCGTTGAGCGGCAAGAGCACTTCGCTCGCGAACTTGCCGCCTTCCTCAAGCACGGCGTTGATCGTATCGAGGTCGATGTCGGCGTAGCGCGGCAAGGCCTTGAGCTCGTCTGTGACGCCGAGCACTTCGTGCAAGACGAACTGCATGTCGCGCAAGGGCGGTGTGTAGGAAGGCATGGAAAGCTCCTGATGAAGTTCAGACCGGGTGGCCGGACGCTGCCCAATGCGCGAGGAGGCGCTCGAATCCGGCACGCGCCCGTTCCTTGGCGCCGGCATGGCGCAGGAACCGGGCGTCGTGGTGGAGGGCGAGAATGAGACCGTGGATTTCGAATAGCAGTTGCCCGACGTCGGTATCGCCACGCAGATGGCCCTCGCCGACGGCCGCGCGGATGGCGCGCTCGAGCGCATGCCGCCAGGTCTGCACCATCATCACCAGGGCGTCGCGCACCGGCCCGGGCCGATCGTCGAACTCGACGGCGCCGCTGATGTAGATGCAACCCGAATCGATCTCGACCGAGACCCGCTTCAGCCAGCGATCGAAAAGGGCGTGCAGGCGCGGCAGGCCGCGCCCTTTGGTCATCGCCGGGCGAAAGACCTCGTCCTCGAAGCGTGCGTGGTACTCGCGCACGACCGAGATCTGCAACTCCTCGCGCGAGCCGAAGTGCGCGAAGACGCCCGACTTGCTCATCCCCGTCGCCTCGGCGAGCGCACCGATCGAGAGACCTTCGATGCCGATGTGCGAAGCCAGGGCGAGCGCCGCGTCGACGATGGCGGCGCGGGTCTGCCGGCCTTTCATCAGCGCCTTGGGCGCCGTGCCGGCTTCGGCAGGTGCAGCGTCGGCGGTGTCGGAGGCGAGAGAATTCACGGCGGGCAGGATTCGATGAAACGATCGGCGTAAAAACGAACGATCGTGCTATTTTGCAGAAAAAAGTCGCGCCGGGTTCGGCTTGCCGAGAGGATCAGTTCTTGTTTGTTCACTATTTCTTTCGCCGAGGCTTGGCATGAAGATCGCGATCGTCGGCCTGGGTGCCATCGGCGGCCTCATCGCCGCGCGCCTGGCGGGCGCCGGTCACCGCGTCTCGGCGCTGGCCCGCGGCGAGACGCTGACGCGGGTTCGCGAGCGCGGCCTCGTCGTCGAATCGGCCGGCCAGCGTTCAGTCGCGCACGTCGAGGTGAGCGACGATGCCGCGGCGCTCGGGCCGCAGGAGCTCGTGGTCGTTGCGCTCAAGGCGCCGGCCCTCGCCGCCGTCGCGCCGGCGGTAGCTGCATTGATGGGCGAATCGACGATCGTCCTGCCGGCGATGAACGGGGTTCCGTGGTGGTTCCTGCCGGCGGCGGCGCCGGCCGAGCCACCGCTCGAGAGCGTCGATCCGGGCGGCCGGCTTCTTGCCCTGTTGCCGATCGCGCGAGTACTCGGCTGCGTCGTCCACCTGGCAGCTTCATGCCCCGAACCCGGCGTGATACGGCACGGCTTCGGCGAGCGTCTGATCGTCGGCGAACCGCGCGGCGGCGATTCGACGCGCACGCGAAGTGTCTGCGCCACGCTCGCCGAAGCGGGCTTTCAGGCCGAGGCCAGCGCCGACGTGCGCCGCGAGGTCTGGTACAAGCTGTGGGGCAATATGACGATGAATCCGGTCTCGGCGCTGACGGGCGCGCCGAGCGACGCGATCCTCGACGATGCGCTCGTTTTCGACTTCATGGTCCGCACCATGGCCGAAGCGTCGGCAATCGGCGCCCGAATCGGCTGCTCGATCGACCAATCGGGCGAAGAGCGCATGAAGCTCGCGCGCAAGCTCGGCAGCTTCAGAACCTCGATGCTGCAGGATGCATCCGCCGGCCGCCCGCTCGAGCTCGACGCCCTCGTCACCGCCGTCCACGAGATCGGCGCCCGCGTCGGCGTCGCGACGCCGAACATCGGTGCCCTGCTCGGCCTGACGCGGCTGATGGCGCGCCAGCGCGGTCTCTACCCTGCCCGATCGGCGTAGCGCCGGCGCATCGCGGGCATCGGGCCGCAGCGTCAGGTCTTGAGCCAAGCCGGGTTCATGCATTACGCTTGCGGGTTGATGGAAGTCCTGCAGCTCGACATGTCCGGCCGCCCGCAGGCCTGGATCTCGGCCAAGGAAGCGGCCGTGCTCTACGCCAGCGACGGCGTCGCGTGGACGCTCGGCCATGCGTTTCGCGTGCTACGCGGCGGCGTGCAGCGGCGCACGGGCCTGCAGTCGCGCATCGAAGTGCATCCGATCATCGCCGTGCGCGGCGCCGTGCCGAGCCGCGCCTGGCGGCGCACGCCGGCCCTCAGCAACCCCAAGCTCTTCGTCCGCGATCGTCAGGTCTGCGCCTATTGCGCCGGCCGCTTCGGGCTCGGGGACCTGACGCGCGAGCACATCGTGCCAACTTCGCGCGGCGGCCGCGACACCTGGATGAACTGCATCACGGCCTGCCGCGCCTGCAACGGCCGCAAGGGTAACCGCCTGCCGGAGGAAGCGCGCATGTCGCTGCACTACCTGCCTTACGTGCCGAGCCTGCACGAAGACATGATCCTGCGCGGCCGGCGCATCCTCGCCGACCAGATGGAGTTCCTGCTCGCCAGTGTGCCGCGAAACAGCCGGCTGCGCGGCTGACGCCGAGCCGGGCCGGCGGCACACCCGAGGCCGCCAGGGGAACTCACACTTCTTTGCTCGGTCTTCTCGCACGAGCAAGGCGCCGGCGCGCCCTTTGTGGTCAACTGGGCCACATTCGCCGCGTTGCGGGAGAAGCATCCCTGCAGGAGAAGACCATGAAACACCTTTTGACTGCCATCGCCGCTGCCGCGCTTGCCGCCTGCACCACGGCGAGCCCCGACGTCATTCGCCCCTATGAGGCCCAGCGCATGTCGCAGGTCTACGACGCGACGGTGCTGTCGGTTCGCCCCGTCACGGTCGAAGGCAGCCAGAGCGGCGTCGGTACCGTCGCCGGCGCCGTGGCCGGTGGAGTTGCCGGATCGTCGATCGGCGGCTATCGCGACTCGGCCGTCGGCGGTGTGCTCGGGGCCGTGGTCGGCGGCGTCATCGGCAACGCGGTCGAGAGGAACGCGACGCGAGAAAACGCGGTCGAGATCCTGGTCCAGCTGAGAAACGGCGAGCGCCGCGCCATCGTCCAGGCGAACGGCAACGAGGGCTGGGCTGTCGGCGAGCCCGTCGTCCTCGTGACGACCGGTGGACGCACCCGCGTGACGCGCGCGCCGCAGGCCTATCAGCCGGCACCGCAAAATTATCCGGCGCCGCCGCCGGCGCCCGCTTATCCGCCCTCGGGTCCCGTGCCGCCGCGCAGCTGAAGCACCTGAGCGAGCGTCTCGACGAGCGTACGCCGCAGCTTCGGCCAGGCCCGCCCGCCCTGCTCGACATAGCGCTGGTTTACCTCGAGCTCGACGCCGACATAAGCGTCAGGCGGATGCCGGCGGCGCAATGCCTGCGCCACGCCGTCGCTCTTGCCGAGGTACGGGTAGTTGCGACGAAGGCGCAGCGACGGGTCGGCCTTCTTCAGCGCCGCGAGCCACGCCGCGCACAAAGCGACTTCGCCCGGCCGCCCGGGGTCATAGAGCAGGCCGATGTCGGCGGTCCGCACGTGGCCGTGAAGCTCGGACGTGAAGCTGTGCGAGGCGATGTGGACGACGCGATCCCCAGTCGCGACCATGGCCGCGACCGCCTCGTCGACGCGGCGCCGATGCGGGTGGTAGTAGCGACCGAGGATCTGGCGCCGCTCGGCGAGCGAGAGATGGCGCGTCGCTTCCGAATGCAGCTCGGGCGTGCCGACCGAGCGATTGGCATCGACGAGCAGGCGCGTCGTCGTCTCGAAACAGAGCGGCGCCGCGAAGCGCGCCGCCATCTCGCGTGCGAGGAGCAGCGCGCCGGGGTCCCAGCCGCGATGCGTCGGCAACAGGTGCTCGTGGCCGACGAACAGCGGCGCGTACTTTGCCGGCACGTCGTTACCGGCGTGCTCGCAGGTGAGGATCAGGCGGTCGGTCACGGCGCGCCAGTATGGCCGGCGTCGCGCCAGCGCGTTCGCGATCGGGCTTCGAGTTGACTACGGAAACGGGCGATGCGGATGGCAAATGCGATCATCCGCACACCGACTCGCTGCCATGGAAGAACGCAGCATGCATCGCGTCGCGACCGGGCGCTACGGCGCGATCGCCCAATGGCTCCACTGGATCACGGCCGCGCTCGTCGTCATCGCGTTCATATACGGCCCCGGCGGCTCCGAGGAGCGCGTCTATTCGCCGGCACGGGACTTCGACCGGCAATTGCACGAGACGCTGGGCGTGTGCGTTTTCGTGCTCGCCGTGACGCGCGTCCTCTGGAGGACGGTCGCTTCGCCGCCCGAGTCTGCACCGACGCCGCGATGGATGCGCCTCGCCGCCAAGGCCGTGCACGGCGCGCTCTACCTTCTTCTCTTCGCCCTGCCCATTACCGCCGCCTGCGGTGCCTGGCTCGAAGGCCATCCGCTGACGCTTCTGGGTGGCCTGAGGATTGCGTCGCCTCTGGCCGCATCGCACCGCCTCGGCGCCACGATCGCGAAGATTCGCACCTGGCTCGGCGACGCGATCCTGCGGCTGGCGGGCGTCCGTGCGCTTGCCGAGATCCATCACCACGTCGTGATGCGGGATGGCGTCCTGCTCTCGATGCTGCGCTGGGTGGCGCGGCGAAAATAGGATCACCCCTGCGGCAGCGACGCTCGCGCATCGCGGCTGTCGCGAGGCCAGCTAGGGCAGCGTCGCCCGGCCGATGCTCTGCTCGCTCGGCGTGGTGAACCACAAGGTCTTCAATCCGCCGACGAGCGGCCCGGTCGTGATCGCATTGATCTGCAAGCCCGGCGTGATCGTGCCGAACTCGGCGACCGTGCCGTCGGGGGCGATGCGGCCGATTAGGCCATCGAAATAGTCGGTGAACCAGACGTTGCCGTCGGGACCCGCAGTGATCCCGCCCAACAACGGTTCGACGCCGGAGAAGCCGGCGGTGTAGATCGTGATCGCACCACTCGCCGGATCGATCTTGCCGATGCCTGTGCCGCCGAGGCCCGCCTTGAGGAACCATACGGAACCGTCGGCACCGGCCGTCACGCCGCCAATCGACTGTCCCGCCACCAGACCGTTCGTGAACTCGGTGACGACACCCAGCGGCGTGACGCGGCCGACCACGGGCGGCGCTGTCGCGCCGGCGCTCTCGGCGAACCAGACGTTGCCGTCAGGACCCGCCGCGATCGAGGTCGCCGGCGACGTCAGCGGACCGAACTCCGTTGCCGTATTCGTCGTCGCGTCGAACTTGCCGATGCGGTTGGCCACGTACTCGGTGAACCAGAGGTTGCCGTCGGGTCCGCTCGTGATCGCGTAGGCCTGCGAGCCCGGCGTGATGCCGGTGCACGTCGTCGTCACGAAGGCGTTGCTCGCGCTCGCCGGCGTCGATGTGCACGACGCCACCGAAGTTGGCCCGGTCGTCGCAGTCGTGCATGTCGTCGTCGTGTAACCGTTGCCAGCGCTGCCCGCGGACGGCGTGCACGTCGGTACCGGCGTCGGGCCTGTCGTTACCGTCACGCACGTGACGTTGGTGCCGGCCACGCAGGTGCCGGTCGGGACCGGCGTGCAGATGCCGTTCGTGCAGGACTCGTCGCGCGACGTCCCGTACACGATCTGCGCCGTCGAGCGCAACAGGGGCGTCGCGTACTCGACCGCCATGGTGGTCGTCACGTCGATGCGGCCGATCGTTCCACTCAGCGACGTGCCGGCGACCGGATCGCAGTACCACAGGTTGCCGTCGGGGCCGGTGGCGAGCGGGCCGGTCTGGAAGGTGCCGAGCGAGGGCGCACTCGTCACCGGATAGTCGACTGCGCCCGAGGGCGTCATGCGACCGATCTGGTTCGAGGTGAAGCCGCCGTTGAACCAGAGATTGCCGTCGCGCGCGAGCGTGATGCTGCCACCGATAAGCGCCGGAGCGACGCCGGAAGCTGCGGCCGAGAACTCGACAATCGTCGGCGGCCCGCTGGCCGGTGGCGGCATCGCCGGTGGGGGCGGCGCCGGCGTCGGCGAGGGGGCGGGAGCGGGCCCCGGCGCCGGGGCGGGAGCGGGCGGCGGAGGCGCGGCGACCGGACTGCCCGCAAGGCTCGTCGTCGGACCGTTGCCACCTCCACATGCCGCGAGCGTCGCGGCAAAAGCGACGGCGAGCCGGCGCATCGCCAGATCCTTCATTGACACCTCCTGTAACCGACCCCCATGGCCGCAGGTTTTGTGCCAAACGCCAGGGCGTCGTGCAGCGTGCAAACCTCACGACGAAAAGCTCTTGCTGCCCATTCCTTGCGGTCGCGCTGCGCAGAAATGCCAGTCTTGCAAGCAATTGCATCCGAAGCGCGCCGGCTGGCTGTCGCCCCTGCCGGGGATACTCGCGTATCACAGCAGGAAACACGCGATGGCGACACCTACCGAACACCGGGCCAACATCATCACCCAGGATCTGGCGCGGGCCGAGGACCTGACGCGAAGGCAATACAAGATCGCGGCCGACATCGCTGCCGCCGCAGGCGGCGAGACCCCGACGGTAGTCGCCGGCGTGCTCGCCGCGCTGGCCTTGAACTTCGCGACCTTGCACAGCCGGCGCGATTGATACATGGAGAACGATGCGAAATCGGGGGAGCGAAGGTCGCGGCAAATCGAAAGATGGTCGCGGCCGCAATCTCAGGTCGCGCCGATCCGGCAAAGAACCGTCTCGAACTCGATCCAGGGCAGCGACCAGGAGTTGGCGAACGCCGGCCTGCATCCCGCACGTCCCCGAGGAGGAACCCCTTGACTGCACTGAGCCTCACGCAAGCCAGCGCGATTCTCCAGGCCGCCTTGGCCGCGTCGCGCCAGGCGGGCCACAAGCCGATGGCCGTCGTCGTGCTCGACGACGCCGGCCACCTGAAGGCTGCGCAGCGGGAGGACGGGGCGAGCATGTTCCGCGTCGACATCGCCACGGGCAAGGCCTGGGCGGCGATCGGCATGGGCGCGTCGAGCCGCACGCTCGCCCAGCGCGCCAAGGACAACCCGAACTTCTTCGTCGCCCTCGCGTCGACGGCGCAGGGCCGCTTCCTGCCGCAGACGGGCGCGGTGCTCATCCTGGACGCGGACGGCGCGGTGCTCGGCGCCGTCGGCGCCTCAGGCGGCAGCGGCGACGACGATGAGGCGATCTGCATCACCGGTGTGCGTGCCGCCGGCCTGCGGCACGCCTGAGAAGCTGTGAATGACCGCTTGAGCCGTTGAGGCCGTCGCGCGACGGTTGGGGAAGGTCACAGCGCAAAAGTTGCGGTACGACAGAGAACAGAGCACATCACTACTGTCCGGTTAAATGAGCCNNCGGGTGCGGACCCAGATACGAACCGCTCAGCCGGGCTCCATTCCATCGCTGTGTTTAGGCATCGAAGCCATCACGCCGCGGGGTTAGCCGAGTTCACCGACTGCCGGTCTGATAAACATCTAGCCCGCGAGGGCGTCGTTCTCATCATTTTTCGAGGGTCCGATCGGGTCCCAAAAAACAGATTCGAACTTCGTGCTTTGCCCCCAACTATGCCCCTCTGCAGAAATGCCCCCAACCCGTCGAATGTCCGATAGGAATGGTTCTCATCCGGACGTAGTCCAGGGCAATCTAGTCGGACGATTTTATCGCCAACTTACCCTCTTAATCGGTTACGTCAAGACGTCCAAGGCGATTCGACGCCGTACCAGCAAGTCCGCGAGTAGGAATCGTTCCAGTTCGCGTCTGATATGCCACAAAAGCGAGCATCAGCCGAAAAAAAGGGATTCGAACTGGCGGCGTTTTTGAGCATCCTTTTCCAAGCCGATTTCACCAAATGGAGGTATCATTCCCGCCGAATGGAGATATCCGCATGAGCACGACTGCCAGGCAATCGAAGACCAAGGGAGGGACTGGGGCCGCGCTCGCCGAGCTTGACCCAACTCCGGAACTGATCGCCCCGACCTCGGTGCCGGGATCGAAAAAGATCCTTGGCTTCAAATGGGAAGTGAGGTCGCGCGATGTCGCTCGAGATCCCCGCGCAGCGTTCCAGGCTTTGGTTCATCGAGTCAAGGAGACTCCGCCCCTTTGTCTGTACGACGCTGTCGAGCTCGGTGTCCCGACATCGGTGGTGCTGCTGATCGCAAAGGCTTTCGAAGGCTCCCGTGAGTCCGTGATGGACCTCATCGGCCTGTCCGAGACCACCTTCCGACGCAAGGAGGAAGCCAAGGAGCCTTTGCCGGAGATCGCCGGGCACCGCGTGATGGCGTTCTTGCGAATCGTCGCCAGACTGCAGCGGCTGCTGGAAGAAAGTGGAGATCCCGAACAGCTCGCGAGTTTCAACCTCGAATCCTGGGTCAAGACATGGATCGCAGAGCCTCTGCCGGAATTCGGCGACAAGACGCCAGCCGACATGCTGAGAAATCCTGAAGGTCAGCGAGCTGTCGAAGAACTGCTCGAACGCATGCGTGGAGGCTTGCCTGCGTGAGCATGCAGCTGTGGCGAATCGCTTCCGACACACCCGGCTGGACTGCCGACGACATGGCCGGCAAGGGCGCAGCGAGCAAAGGTGGTCGTTGGAACGTTGCCGGTGAGCACGCGACCTATGCCTCGACGTCGATTTCGCTTGCGGCTTGGGAGACTCGAGCTCACCTCGGAAGGACCGGCACAAAGCTGCCGTTCAACCGATTTCTGGTCCGCATCGATATCCCGGAAGACATTTGGGCTGCTCGTGTCCGAGTCGCAACTCCCCTCCCGGTGGGGTGGAACGCCATTCCGGAAGGTATGGTTTCCAGAAGTCTCGGCTCAGCATGGTTGGCGGCGAGCGGTTCGGCCCTCTTCGCTGTCCCCTCGGTCATCATCGAGGAAGAGGACAACGTCATCATCAACCCTGCCCACACCGATGCAAAGCGCCTGAGGGCGACCAAAGTTCGTCGGTTTCTCTACGACCACAGGGTCTGATGAACCCGAGGTCCCGAGGTAGCAGAACGCACGTTCGTCGGTCGCTCGGATGCGGCCGGACGGTGCCGCGAACGCGACTCAGCAGATATGTGACGTCGGCCTTGGTCGTGAATCGATCATGGCCGGATTGCCGTCGTCCGCGTGCCCGTCTGTAGCGGTTCAAGCGCTGCGGAAAGAGGAGAGAGGTCCGCGGAGGTCCCGCGCTGCATCGGCGTGATCACAGGTGATTGCAGCTGACTTCAGCGCTTCAGAACTGCGTCAACACTGACCTGCTGCGCTTTGACCGTGAAGGGAGCACCTGGCTTGAACACCAGGCCGACGAGGCGAAGCTTTGCTTCCTTGCTCGTACCAACGACAACCAGGTTCCCGTTGTACCGTGTGTTGAAGCGAGTGTCGGCACATCCCTTCAGCGACACGTCCAGGCTCGCCATGTAGGGAGCAACGTTCTGCGTCGCCAGGCCGGACACCCGACAACCGGCCTTGGGTACAGCGCCGATTACTTCGCCGTCAGCGTGGATCTCAATGACCACAGGCGCGATCGCGTGGCCTGTCTCGTCGCGAACACCGTTGAGGCTCAGCTCGAACTGCGACGGTCCTCGCCAAGCTCCACGATAGGTCGAATACGCAGACGTGTCGCCGGTATCGGAGCCTGTAGTTGTCGTAGCCGTGCCGCTGACGCGGTTCGGGGTTGCGGCCGCCTTTGGCTTCGTACTGAACGCTTCGGAAGTTTCGACAGTGCTCCCGCTACTAATGGAGGCGCAGGGTGCGTCTTGATAGGTGACCTTGCCTTTTGAATCGGTACACCGGTTCGCAGCCAACGCTGGATGGCCGAAGAGCAATAACAGCACCGTCGCAAGCGACGCTTGAATCGTTCTGGACCGAAGGCTCGTCATGGCGTTGCAGAAGTGTCCACAAAACTGATCTGAAGATCACACAGAGAAGCGCAGGACTGTGGCAAATTGCCGCGCTCCGCAGTAGGCACCTTGCCGGCTCGCGACGCTCCCACAGTTGACTCGCTATCAGAACGCGAATGTCCGATGGCGTCCAGCGAGAGACGTTGCGCAAAAATCGGCCCGGCTACATCGGGCGCCAACGCCTCTCCGAGGGGTCCCACGTCGCCGTCGCCGCATTCGCAGCAGCCACCACTTGGGTCGCAGGCCACAGCAGCGTCTGCAGGAGCGACACGGTTTCGGGGAGGCCTTCCGCCTCGATGCGGCTCCTCTTCAGAAACGCTCGCCACTGCAGCTGCTTGGCCGCGTTGTCGCCGAACGATGCGGTCAGTGCCGTTGGAGGCTCGGTCGGCAGCGGCGTTCCGCGGCGATTGAACGTGGCGGCAATTGCTCGCACAAGGAGCGCACCATCCAGCGTGGTCCGCTTCGCGATCACGGCAACGTCGTAGAAGTCCTTCATTCGCGTGTTGGCGAGGCCGAGCAGCGCCATCGCCTGGTATTTCTCGGCGATGACCGTGTACACGGGATACACGCGAAGCGAAGGCGCTCCAAGGCCTTCGAGCAAGGCGGGGAAGACGGCTATCTGCGCCTCGGGTGTCACCGCATCGCCGTATCCCACGTCGATCTGCAGCGCGCAGCGCACGTTGTTGATCCGCGCGTTCATTCGCACGCGCTGGCCCCCGTAACGATCTTCCTCGCGGATCGCCGCCGCCCGAACCGATTCGGGGTCGAAGGCGATGCCATCGTCGAGCTTGATGGCCACGATCTCGCGAAAGGTGGCGACAAGGTCTTCGGCGGTCGCGGGGCCGAAGCCCAGGAGATCGGCGTCGCGTGTCGGCCGATGCGGCTCGTCGTACCAGAGCGAGAAGAGCAGGGCGCCCTTCAGCAGAAAGCGATCCGCATGGCGCGACGCGGCAATCCGGTACAGGAGGCGCTCCAGCGCGAAGCGGTTCAGCAGCAGGTTGTAGTCGTCGCCGCGCCGTTTGGCCAGGTTCAGAAGCCGCGCCCGCGGTCATGCGACGACAGTCTCGAGGTAGGGCTGCATCACTTTCGAGACGCGATTGACCTCTGCGAAGTGCGCCACCTGGCTGAGGTTCAGCTTGTGCCGTTGCCATGCCTCCTTGAGCGCTTCCAGCGCCACGTCGAGGCCGATCTTGTGGCGGAACTTGAAGCAGTCGGCGATGGTCTTGTCGAGGTTGTAGACGCGAAGCGGTGAGCCTTCCTCGGTGATGGTCTCGATTCCTTCGGCATAGGCAGCCCCGCGAAGACGCACGATCCGAAGCGGGGGATAGTCGATCGGCGGGGTCTGCGTCGCCTCGGGAAGCGCGAGCCAGACTTCATGCGGGAGTTGCGTCCCGATCTCGTGATACTGCAGCGCCGAGAGGAGGCAAACCACGCCTCGTGGTACCCGTCGGCAGACCTCGATCAGTGACTCGTGCTCGGTCGGCTGGCTGCCAGGAAGGCTATAGAGACCCCGCGCGACACGCTCCAGCTTGCCGCTCTGGTGGAGCTTGATGAGCAGCTGCGGCGTCAGGCCTTGCGCACGAACGTTGGCCGCACTCAGGAGCTTGCGGCGTCGAGCGAGCCGCAGGATCCGGTCGGAGTGAGTAGAGGCCATGGCAGAGTTTAGTACGATCATTACTTATTAACAAGTAATGCGCTATCTGTCCCTTGCTGCAGATCACCGCCAACGACGATCGGCTGGCCCCCGCGGAGAGCGCGGACCCGGCGACTTCCGGCCCTCGGATAGAGGCCACGTGTCGCCGGCGACGACACGTCGACCCTACGTGTCGCGAGAACCGGCTTTCAGCGACATGAGGACCCGCGAAGGCGGCCTGCACGGACGACCTGGGACGGTACCGGACGAGCCCGCGGCCATCGTCCGCCGTGCTTCTCTTGAGATGCCGTCGCGAGCGAAAGCCCCGCCAAGTGTCGCCCGACTCCTCATCGATGAAATTTCGCTGAAATTCATCGCGTCGAACGAAGCGCGTCGCCCCGATGATCGAGTCCGCGTAAGCAGTACGAAGGTGAAGGGGTCCGGCAGCAGCGAAAGATCTCAGCTCGAATCTTTCAGTCGGTCGAAGCCTGTCTCTGCCTAGACTGATTGCACGGAAAGACAGCGCTTTGAAGCCAGCCGATGGTCGCGCTCTTCGCAAGACCGCCGGAATTTGGCCGAAATCCGACGCTTCGTTGAACCTTTCCCGTCCTAGACTGCTTCGCACAAGTGCCTTGCATTGTGGAGAAGGAAATGGATCAGACAGAGCTTCCGTCGCATGTGCAAACCGTGGGGTTCCTGCCCCAGATGCTGCGCCTGCCCGCGGTCCTGAAGGTAACCGGCCTGGGCCGTTCCACCGTCTATCGGATGGTGGCCGAACACACGTTCCCGGCACCGGTGAAACTCGCCAAGCGCGCGGTCGGCTGGCGTCACGACGACGTGCAGCAATGGACGGCCGGGCGCCCGAGCACGTCACGTTGACGAGACTGTCTCGCGTCGATCGATTGGTATCAAGAGCTCCGGTTTGTCATGGCCAGGGTGGCTCGAGAGCGCGTAACCGTCGACATTCGCGGCCTGCGCTCAAGGCGCAAGCGCGCGCCCGGCACCTCACCGTCTCACAGTTGGCCCGCGTTGCCCTCGTGGCCGCACTTCCGCCCGCGAGCTCAGGTGCTCAACTACCCGGTAGTCCGAGCCCGGATGCGGATCGACTGGCCAAGCTGACGATCCGGTTGCGTCGCGGCGTCGTAGCGCGTCTGCACGAGACGGCGCGGGCCAGTGGCCTCTCGCTGGGCGCATACCTCACCACGCTGATCGATGAAGCGCCGGCGCCGCCGTTGGCCCTGGTGCGGGCCCTCGCTGAATCCACGGATGAGCTCGCGATCCTCTCGGCCGATGCAAACGAGGTGATCCGCATGCTGCGCAAAGGCGTCGCGCCTTCGGACGCGGATCTTCGGCATGTCGTGCGAGGCATGGTCGACGGCACGCGTCAGCACCTCGAACTGGCGTCCCGCGTGGTGGCCCAGGTCCGGCCGACGCGGGTGCTTCAGCCATCTCGCCTGCGCAACCGGGACGTGACTCGAGAGAGCAGCCCATGAGTTCGAAGGCCGAGGTCGATGGCGTCCTCGTCCAATGGGGCGAGCGACTCTTCTATCCGGGCAACCGCATCGTCAGATCGGGGGCGGCGCCGAACTTGTCCGGAGGCATCGTTCGGCGGGCAGCCGCGATCCGAGGGCACATCCACGCGACGGTGCGTCGGGCGCCCCAGGTCATGGTCAAGGTCACCGGGGGAGGGCGCGGGATGGCAGCAATCCGGGCGCACTTCCGCTACATCAGCAGGAACGGCAAGCTCGAGGTCGAGGATGACCGGGGAATCATCCGCGAAGGCAAGGCGGCGCTGCACGACCTGGCCGAGCAATGGCAGCACGGCGGCTCGTTCATCGACGAGACGAGAATGTCGGAGCGCCGGTCGGAATCCAAGAGTCTGCTCCCCTATCTTCGCGCGGCGCGCATCCGGCCAACCGCAAGCTAACCTTTGCTCAAAGACCTGCTTTGTGGGATGCCGGCTCGGCGCCATCGGCTCTGGGTCGACATGAGCGCGCAGGCTCTCGAATTCATCGTCCCTGCAGCTGTCGCGAACCCTTGGCAGGCTCGATCCGCTCCAAGCGCCTGATCGAGGTGCTCACCCGTCTCGTCAGCCAGCATGGCGCTCCTCTCTTCCTGCGCTCGGACAACGGCCCGGAGTTCGT